>JAZSLQ010000182.1:0-9911 GCA_045535455.1 Kiritimatiellia bacterium
GGGAGAACACGTTGTCCAGCATCTTCTTTCGGGTCAACGCCTTCGAATCCACGAACAACTCAACATACCTTGCGATCCCACCGGTCAAAGTCCAAAGAGCAAGCAGATCTCTCCCGGAATAGTTTGCATTCCGCTCCGACATCACGCTCTTCAATAGCGAGACAGGGAACGGTGCTATGCTCAACTTGCCCGTGTTCCGGCCATACAGCGGCTGGGAATCGTCGAAGAATATCTTTGTCATCAGCCGATTCACACTTCCACACACGACAAGGTTAAGTCTGGATTTCTTGTGCCATCTGTCCCAGACACCCTGTATCTCTCCGAAAATCCCCCTGTCGATTTTGTCGAACTCCTGAAACTCGTCGATGACAAGCGTCAGCGGTTTGCTGACGGAACATGCCATTATCGCCTCAAATAGCTGCGAAAACCGTTCCGCCGTGCCCAAAATTGGCGGGCTGACAATCTTGTTCGCCTCTTCCTGAAGAATCGCGCACAGGTCTTTCTCGGATCGCTGTGTAACGAGAAAATACAAATATGGCGTCTCACTATCGTTAAATGCCCTTTCCACAAGCTCAGTCTTACCGACGCGACGCCGTCCGGTCACGACGGTAAACTGTGCGCACTCACGCGACCGCTTGCGGATCTTTTCAAGCTCCCGCAATTCATCCTGTCTTCCGCAGAAATTCATTACAACGACTCCTTTCTTATATGCAAACGCTTGTTTGCCACACAGCCGTTTGCCACACAGCCGTTTGCGACTCGCATTATACTATATTATTCATCCGCAAGTCAAGGGCAGACAGTACTGGAGATATAATGAAGTTCGTTCACCTGTCATCACCTCTCTTACTATCTCGCGTCGAACGCAAAGACATGCGCCTTGCCGCCGCCCCACGCCTCTATGCGGAACGCCTTGGCGACCGCCGCGGCGCGGATTATTCCGCAGAGTGTTCTCATTTTTGTCGTTCCTTTCCTTTTTCTTGCCCGCAAAACCCTTCCTTTTAGAGTGCGCAGAGGGCCGTTTTACAATGGTTTCGCGGGGCCTGTCCCCACCAAATCCACAAATGTTTCGTAAGCCAGCAGTTAGTTGTCAATCCACCACGAAGGCGGCACCTGATAGTCGACATTGCCGGTATCGCGACAACCCTTCACCTTCATGTCGTGCCCGACAAGACGAAGGGCAATTGCGAACTCCGAATCATATTGCGGCATTCCCTTCCTGACGGGCGTGCCCCACGCGGCGGACGATCCGTATCGGAACATCTTCACCCAGTCGTTCCCGCGCAGATGATGCCATGTCGTCTCGATGATCCCGAAGCCGCCGATCTCGGCAATGAAGTCGGCCATCGGCTTCATGGCGTTGTAGTTCCTCCACGGGCACCCGGCGACAGGGAAGCCCTTCTTCTTGAAATACGCCATCGTCGGCCAGTCCTTGCGCGTCTCCTTCATGTCGCCGTAGGAATACTGCCAGTCGCAGATTATGACGTCCTTCGGGAGCGTGTCCGCCAGCGTCGCGGTGAGCTTCGAGCCGCACTTGACGTAGCCCTTCCAGCGCGGGTCGTCGCGGTCCAGCAGCATGTCGTGCCAGATCATCGCCCTGGCACCATGCTCCTTCGTGAACGCGGCGAGGTTCGCTATGTGCTCACATACAAGCTCTCCGTAGGGGCGCTTCCTGCACTCGGGGCACGTCGGCGGCTGCGCCTCGTCACACCCAAGGTGGATGTACGGCGGGTTGCCGAAGTCGCCAAGCATCTCGACAATCAACTCGCGCAGCACGCGCTGCGTCTCTGGATTCGCCAGGCACCAGTTCCATCCGCCCGGCTCGAAAAGCGGCTCGTACTCGGGCTGGAGATCGAGGACGGAATTCTTGAGCGTGCAACTCCGACCAGCACCCGCATGGCCGTACGCGGCAATCTGAGGAATGAGCTTGATGCCGAGATCATTTCCGATGGCGACAAGCCGACGCACCTCCGCCTTCGTCATCTTGCCTTCCGGCCAGCCCCACCACGGATGCTTCTCGCTCCTGTACATTCCCCACGGCTCGAGGATCGCGTAGTTGAACTTCATGAGCGCCGCAAGGCGGATCGCACGCTCGATCTGCTCCTTGCGCATTTCCGGCATCCAGCAGATATGCACGCAGCGGAACGCGAGATGCGGCGCATCGGAGATGGAGAGCGTCGGCAGAAGATGCCCCTCGGTCTTGAATGTGCCGCGCTTCGCGATCGCCAGCTGGCGGATGGAATACGCCGCCCACCTGACGCCGGCAAGCGTCCGCGCCGCGATCTTCACGCCAGCGGCGTCGACCTTTACCGCATACGCCTCGGCATTGGTCGGAAAATTGGCGTTGAAAGTTGCGAGCTGCACCTTTGGGGCGAACTTTCCGTACCATTCGGCGAAGTGCGCAGCGAGCCAGCCCGCAGCCGCCGCGTCAGGGCAGTCCACGACAACTTTGGTGGACGCGTCGAACGCGACTGGGTTGTCCATGTCACTCGTAAACTCGACCGGTAGCGGCAACGGCGCAAGCTCTATCGCATCCGGATTCGCCTCGTTTCCCGACAAGCCGGCAAGAGGCAGCAGAACGGACGAAAAGGCCAACACATGCAAACGCAGTTTTTTCATGAGTGCTCTCACCTTTCACAATCGGCGCGGTTGCGGTCATCGAAGGAGATGGCGAGAGCGCCGCGCTGATTCCTCGTTCCTATGACGCGGGGGGATGTCTCGCCTTCAAGCTTGACGTCTTCGAAGACGAGATTGCGGAACGGACGCTTTGGCGTATCGTCGAAGATCGACGGCTCGCGAACCTTGCCCCGCACGCGGCTGAACGAAATGGCGTCGAAGACGCTGTTGGTGGCGGTTCGGTAGTAGAACTTGCAAAAGCCCTTCGCATCGATGTCCATGTCCTCGAATGATATGCGGGAGATGTCCACGCCAGGCTGTGGAGCCGCCGACCATGCCCCCACCGCGTTCACCGCATAGCGCGTGTCCACGATCTTGATGTCGTGGAACGAGCAGTCGCGTATGCGACCGTTGCCGACGCCGAGGCGTATCGCGTTGCAGTCCGACGAGAACGTGCAGTTGGAGACGACGACATCCGCACACGGGCCGTCGTTCTTCAAATGGCCCTGCCCTGCAGCGCGAAGCGTAATGGCATCGTCGGCAGTAGAGATGTTGCAGTCCGTCACGAGAACGCGACGCGAGGAGTCGATGTCGAGCCCGTCGCCGTTGTAGGTGTGCGGCTTGCGGATGGTGTGGATGTTCGCCCGTTCAACTGACACGTCCTCGCAGCCGTAGATAAAGCAGCTCCAGTACGGCGCGTCGGCCAGCTCGATGTCGCGGATCGCGATGTTCCGCGACTCGACGAACCACACCATCTGCGCCGGACGCCACGGAATCTTGAGTTTTGTCGGAGGATGCGAGCCGTCCGGCATCTTGAGAAAGGCGCCGACATTTCCATCTATCTTGCCGGGGCCGCGCAGCGTCACGTTCTCCTGCTCCACGCAGAGAAGAAGATGCCCGCCGCTGATGTTGTCGCCCACGCCGAGCCGCCCCCAGTTCTGCGGCGCAATGTCCAACGCATTGTAGTCGGCAGGGTCGGGACTCCCCTTCAGCACCGCATCTTCCGCAAGGTGGAAGTCAACCCCGCTTTTCAGAAACACGGATCCGGAGAGATAGACGCCCTTTGGCAGCAGCACCTCGCCGCCGCCCGCTTCGTTCGCGGCGTCTATCGCCCGCTGGATCGCCGCCGTGTCTTTTGTCTCGCCGTCGCCCTTCGCGCCGAAGTCGCGGACGTCGAACGCCCCATGCGCCGCAGCGACGGAGCAGACGAGAGATGCCGTGGCAGAAAGCACAGGCAAGATAGCATACCGCGACTTCATACAATCCTGTCTCCCCAAAAGGCAAGCGACACATCCTTGCACCCCGCCTCTCGCGCACGGACGAGGCACGGGCGTATCAGCGGCTCGTCAAGGCGCCCCTCGTGGCCGTGCCGGTGGCCAAGCTCCCACAAGTGCCCGAAGACGATCTTCTTGGCACAAACCTTCCCGACCGCCTTCTCCACATCTATTCCGCATCCCGGGAAGAACAGCCAGAGATCGGGGCGTCCCCATGCTGTCTCAAGCTTGTGCTCCGTTCCAAATCCGCTGTCGCCGGTGTGGAAAAGTTTCCAGTCGCCTACCTTTATCTCGAACGCAGTTGTAAAGTCTACGAGGTAGTCGTTGTGGTCAATGAGAGAAGTCCTGACCTCCACGTCCTTGAACTTGAACACCTTCTTGGCGCGTGTATAGCCGCCGTCGCGCCTCCAGTTGCGCACGCCGAAGTTGTCGAGGAAATTCGAGACGACCGTCTTGCCCGCGCCGTCCATCGCCCTGTAGAATACGCTGCGCCAGTGGTCGCGGTGGTTGTGGGTGACAAGGGCGAAGTCGAGCATAGGCGCAAACTCTGCGTCGCGGCGGTGGACGAGGTCTATCGCAAAAAGCGACTCACGCGTCTTGACGACATACCCCATGTTATACACGCTCCAGACAGCAGGAACGTCGTGCACGGAAGTTTCCCTCGCCTCGCGCAGCACCTTCTCGGCGGCAGCTTCAAGTCTCTCAAGCGCGGCAAAACCTCGCGTATCGCCGTCGGCCAGGTATTGCGCGTACGTCGGCGCGGAGACTATCTCAGTATCGCGCTGCCAAACCGAGATTTCGTCTCCCTCCGCAACAATCCCCGGCTTGGCGGCTGCCATCGTCGCGGCGCCGACCATGAAATCCCTTCGCGACATCATGCCGCCGTTCGCGCCGCAACCCTTTGTCGACAGGATATCCATATTACGCTGCCCTTTCACGTTTCATTCCTCTACGACCCACGCCTTTCGCGACGAGGCAAAGACGACGCCAAGGCATCCTGGCGGCGCAAATTCTGCCTCTCGTCCCTCGAACTCCGAGGCGAGCGCCTTCCACGACTCGTTGCCGCGGGGAATGCGGAAGATGCATTTCTTGCCGTCCTCCGACGCGTTTGAGACAGAAGGCACACCCTTCATAATTCTCTTGACGACTGCGGGCGACGGAGCATCGGACCGCCACACGACTTCGCAAAGCCTGCGCGACGCGTTGAACGGCGGCCAGGAATCCCCGACTTCGCGCAGGACAGGCGTGTTCATCTCTACCTTCTCGAGAGCCGGCATCCCGTTGCAGCATCCGCGCGTCGAGCCAAGCGATTCAAGCTTCGGCGCGTCGAAGGCTGCTCGGCGCAAAGCCGGAGAGTCGCCGAAGTTCAGGTTGCCCATGGACACAAGGCCATGTGCGCGTATCTCGAGGTTCGTGAGATTGGGGCAAAGCGTGAAGACGCCGTAGGCATTTCCTCCCGAGGCCCCGCCGGGCGGAAACTCAGTGAGCCCTTCGTCGCACCCGAGGCGGATTTCGTCGAAGCCCGCGCTTTGGAAGGCGCGTGCGCCGACGCTGCGAATCGCCGTAGTCTCGAGCGTTCCTCGCAGCGACGACGCATGCAGAAACGCGCAGGCGCCGATGTTCGTAACGCCCTTCGGGACAAGCCGCGCCACGTCGCCCGCAAGATTGGAGCATCCCGCAAACGCGACCGAGCCAATCGAGACGAGAGGCAGCGAGAGAGTCATGTTCGTCAGTGCCGGGCAGTCGGAGAAGACGCCTCCCCGATTTGACGGATGCATTGCGGACGAGCCGTCTGGGAGGATGTCGGCTGTTCCAGAAATGAACACCTCGCCAAGGTCCTTGGCCTTTGCAAAGGACTTCACGCCGATCTTTGCGACATTGTCGGCGTAAAAGGCGCTTATCCCGTCCTTCCCGAGAAGGAAGAACGAGCCGATCGACAGGGACTTTACGGATATTCGCCGATCACCCTTGGCAATCACGAGCCCCCGCATGTCGATTGCGCCGCTGCCCCGCACCTGCGAACGCCCGCCGTAGTTCTCGCAGGCGCAGAGCGTCACCTCCCCGGAGGAGAAGTCCGCGGCAGGCCCGCCGCGGAGAAAGACGGTCACAGCGCCGTCGGGGCTAATCAGCTGCCAGCCGACGTGCTTCTCGTACGAGCCGAGCGTCCATACGTTCTCGGCCTGCGAGGCAAATGACGCGAGAGCCGTGGCGCAAACCAGGAAAAGACAGTTTTTCACAGCGTTCCCTCCCTCAGGTTCTTGACAAGAGACTTGAAATCCCTTGGCTGCGGCCCCTCTCGGTAGCACCAGATGTAGAAGTCCTTTCCGATCGCCTCGAAGCGATCTACAAGTTCAAGTCGCTTTGGGAGCGCAAGGTCGTCGCCGCGCCGTCGCAGTGCCGCCTTCACCTCGTCGTAGCGCTCGACTACAAGTTCGAGCATCCCCGCGCTAAGGCACCGGATCGTCGCATGAGACGTCGGATCGTCCTTCGTGGCGTCAAGCGCCTTCTCGAACAGGAAGTAGGCCGTCGCGAGACTGGCGCCCGACATCCATCCGCGACCTGGATTGTAGCCATGCAGGTTGCAGCGCGTCTTCCTGTCGCCGGGATTCTCGCCCCATACAGCGCGCTCTACGAGCTTGTAGTATTCCCATATCTCGGACGCGCCCGCGCCGCAGCAGAAGTCGATCCACTCCTTCGCAATCGCCTCGCCGTCGAGATCGGGGTTCCATGCAAGTTTTGCATACATGTACGTGCGCATGTCCACGAAATCCGCGAAGACGGCGCCGTGCGGCAGCTGCGAAAGGACGCCTTTCACTCCAAGTCCACGGTAGGTGCGGAAATCCTGCGCATACAGGTGATATGTCGGATACGGCGTAATGTAGTTGCGGAAACACGCGTCCCAGTCCCATATCAGGAGACGTCCGGGGACGAGGCGGTTCCAACCCTCGAGCCGCGCCATAATGTTCTTCTGGCTTTCAAGCGGCAGCGCCTTGTTCCCGTTCTGGCAGATCGTCACATAGACATTGGTGTGCAGCGTCTCGGGAATCTTGGACGGCGGTTCAACCCAATCCCAGTACGCGAGAGTCTTTACCCTAAGGCCGGGGAATTCGCCTTCAAGCTCGCGGGCGACGAAATTGGCGACATCAAGCGCGGGACCTATCGCCACGCCACCCCAGCGCCGGCGCAGCTCCTTGCATCCGTCGCACTGGCAGAACTTGTTGTTGTCGAGATACGAAAGCGACACGTACCCGACCTTGTTCGCACTGCCCCGGTCGTTCCACGACTTGGCCTTCGACCGTATTTCGCTGAGCAGCTGCGCACGCATACCTTCGCTTGCATGGCAAAGCTGCCCGTCCCTCACGCGCTTTCCGCCGCGCAGCGCATACCATTCGGGATGCTCGTCAAAGTGCTTTTTCGCATCGACGTAGTATTTGTTTCCAAGTGTATGTCCACCCCCGAAGTCGGCGTCCCGCTTTCCGCCGAACTCCTTTCTGGAATACTCGCGACTCACTCGCAGCTTAACGGCCCAGGCAGGCCCGACGTTGCGGTCAAGCGAAATCGAACCGGGATTGCGCCGCTCGAACGGCGGCGCATAGGAATACGAAAAGCCGTCCGGCAGGGAAAGAGTCGCCAGCGACGGAACCTTCTCCCTATCCGGCGTAAAATACCTTACGCCCCAGCGTTCGAGCAGCTCATAGACCGCGTTCAGTCCGCCGCGCAGACCGTCGCCAGAGAGCTCCAGCATGCGGCCGCCTGCGTCGACCCGAAGCGATATCTCGTCGCGCCTCAAACCCTGCTTCGTGGCAAGGATTCGTATGACGTTCGTCTCTCCGAATTCGCCGTCCTTGACTACCGCAAGCTCGGCGCCCGACATCGCCTTCACGTACTTGCAAAGTTCTTTTGCGGCGAATTTCGTCACCTGGGCTTCGTCACCAAGCGCCACGACGGCGTTGGCGCGGCCTTCGTCAACAACGACAAACTCCGCATGGCATGCAAAGCCAGCGAGCGCCGCTAAAAGAAAACCGAGTTTCATTCCACGTCTCCTTCCTCTGGTTCGATCGGCGTGTAGTCGGCCGCGTCGAGCGACGTATCTACTTTCGCCTTGATTCCAAGTCCCTGCCGCCTCAGCCACGTGGCGAGCAGCCGCTCCCACTTGTACACGTCGTTATGGGGCTTTGTCGTGACGCCGAAGCCGTGACATCCCCCCGGATAGAAATGCGCCTCAATCTTCGGCCAGCGGTTCTTGGCCACGTGTGCGGAGAAATACCCGACTCCGCTGCCTCTATAGAGGTCGGCAAGCCCTGCCATCAGGAACATCGGCGTGGAGTTTGTCAACGCGGGCTGGATGTCCGGCGGCACCTTCCCTTCGTTCGAGAGATAGGCGGGATATACGAGCACGGCGAAATCTGGGGCTGCTCGTTCTTCATCCACCGCGTCAATCGGCGCATAGGTCCGCTTCCCATTGACGGCAACGCCGCGCACGGCGAGATGCCCACCAGCCGAATAGCCCATTACACCGATATGGCTCTTGGACAGATTCCATTCCTTCGCGTTCGAGCGGACTACCGACAGCGCACGCTGCAAGTCGGCGAGCGCCGCGCCCTTGGGATAGGGGCGAACGCGGTATTTCAGGACAAACGCCGCGACTCCGATGCTGTTCAGGAAACGCGCCGTGCGCCGCCCCTCGTGTGCGAAATCGAGGCATCCGTAGGCCCCTCCCGGGCAGATTACGACGCCCATCCTCTTCTGCGCCGCGTTCGTCGGCAGAAAGACCTCTATCGCCGGAACGCTCACGTTCTTCACGATACCCTTTTCGGACACCTGCTCCGCGCCTACTTCGACGCCTTTGGTCGTGGCGACCGGCATCGCGCCCTCCGGCCAAAGCGGTATCTGCTCCTCTGCTTGAAGGCAGAAGGCCACCATGGCGGCAACGCCCGCGGAAACGATTCCTCTCCTGATGCATGCAGTTTTCATTTTAGTGCCTTTCATTGTGCTTGTCTTGAAATCCAGTCGTTCGCAAAGTCGGTCGCGCACCTTACCCACTCGCTGTCTTTTTCGCGCTCTCCGCCCCCGACGAAAAGCGCCCAGGAACCTTCCGGCGCTTCGGCCTCGCCGCCGTGGAACGCCGCCTTGTATGCGTCTCGGCAGTGGACCACCGCAAGCGGCGCCTTCGCCTTGTCGCCCTGGCCGCCCTTCTTGAACGGCTCGCGCAGAACGGCAATTTCGTCGACTTCGCCCGGCTTGCAAACTCCCTCAATCGAGATGAACTCGCCGGTGAAATCGCCAAGCACAAGCCCCTTCTCGGCGACTCCTGGCTGGCGGCTCTCACGAACTGGCTTTTGCACGAGCCGGCCCGTCCGCGGCAGGATGCGCGAGAGCTTAAGACGGCGCGGAGCCACGGTGATTTCAAGCTGTGGTATCGTTACATGCCCCGTCTCGTCCGCGGCGGATTCGCCGCGCTTGCCGTCATACTCCCATGCAATGCGCTCGCCCGCGCCGATGTCGAAATGCGCCACGCGTCTTGGCGTCACGTCTGCAAAGGCAGTTTCCGGGAACTCGAAACGCCGGCTTTTCCATTCGGAAGCGCCAAGCAGGCGCAAGTCGACTTCAAAGGCATCGGCTTCGTCTACGACGTTCCCCCAGCGGAAATACGCGTTGCGCTGCCCCGACGCAAGCCCAAGCGGATGCTTCTTGTCCATGAAGCCGTCCGGCCACGGCATCGGATCGTTGCACGACGCAGACGAAAACGCGACATACGGCTCGTCGAGCCGGACGTCGAACACGTTGAACGACCCGACGAGATCGTTTTTCGGGAGGACCTTCGAATTGCGCCCGCTGTGTCCGAACGGCCCCCAGTAGGCGAAGATCGCGTATCTCGCCGCGTCCATTCCTTCGTAGAGGAGGTTCTTGTCACGCGACCACTTGTCGTCCTGCGCGGAATACTCGACGAGCGGCGGCGGATCGGCGACGCGCGCCGTCTCCCCGCCCAGTCCGAGCCGCGCGATCGCATGGTAGGGGGTT
>JAZSLQ010000206.1:0-9294 GCA_045535455.1 Kiritimatiellia bacterium
CACCCCCGGCATGGCGCGGACGAACGCGGACGCGCGCGCCCCATCTGGGAAAGACAGCTCGACAAACACGGCGTCACCTTTCGCGACAGGACGCTCAAGCGGCACGACAACACCCCCGGGGAGCCCAGCGTTTGAAGGCAAGAGCACCCGCGCTCCGGCGACGGCCTTGCCGTTCACCGACACGCCGCATGGCGGCGCGCCCTTCGAGTGGCGGACGAGGGCGGTGCTGCCGTCGCCGATGAAACCAAGATATGTTATCGCGCGCCCGCCGGGGACATGGCGCGGAATCCGGTGGCAAATCGCCGTGCCGTCGGCAGTGCGCAGTTCGAGTGAGTGCGGCCTTGTGCTTCCAATGAAGTTCACCATGAAAGAGGCGAAGCCGCCCGGGGGGATGGTCGGCGAAGGATAGAACTGCCACCAGCGCACGTCGGGATCGGATGGGTTGCGGATGCGCTTCTGCGCGGCGGAACGCCCGCCGACGTCGAACGAGAACGACTTAAGCGCGGAAACCGCCGCCACATCGGCGCTCTTCAGCTCGCGCCCGTCGAGAAGCACGGAGCAAAGAGACACGGGTTTGTCGCCGTCGTTGCGTAGCACAACCTCGTACGTCTCGTCGCCCTTGCCATCGGCTGTCGGGAAATAGTGGGCATCGACGAGAGAGAATGTCATTTCCCTAACTGCATCATCACCAACCACCGAAACCTCGCTGCGGCATCCGGCAAGGAATGACAAAGTCACAATCACGATTCTCAATATTATAGTTCTTCTCATGGCAGGCATCAGAAATCAGGGCAAACTCGCTGGAGATACTCTAACAACCCGAACATTGACTACATAGCCATTTTCATCATAAAACAAATACCAAAATTTGTCCGCAATACGGAAAATTGCAACAGAGCTCCCCCCTTTACATGCTGATCGCAGTTCAACGGGGAGTTCAATGGTTCTGCATAATCTCACAAAATGATTCTGCAACTGCAAGCTTATCTCTTCAACTGTACACATGTGACCTAAACAATGAATCAACTTATATTCAGGACCCCTCGAAATAAAAATGTGAGCCACAAGAAAAAGCACAAGGCTAACATTCAGGCAAATAGACAGCACAAGCAGCCATTTTCTTCGTTTCATAATACAATCAATTAAAAATCACTCGCATTTGATCAACATAGCCATCTTCATCAACATGAACGCCTATTATCCAGGGTGGAAAATGTCTCCAGAATCCATACCAATCATCTTTCACCTCTTGCCGATTCAGTCTAAATACCTTTTCATTTCGCATTTCCTCTATCTCCCTAATATTTCGGCCACTTGCGATCTGTTGAAACGCATTGATTAAGCTCATAGGTGATAGGAAAACACATAGGATCAAAATGATATATATTAAAACACCATTTAACGTAAGAGAAACACACATACATGTGTCTCTTATGCCTTCCATTCTTTGTTTTTTATCTGCACCTACCATAATCTTAGCCATTTTTCCCTTCGCAGTTACAAACATCACCACATGGCTTATTATTCATCGCGCCTTGCAAACCTCTCGCGCCAGAACCAATATCTCGCATAGCATCAAATTCCCATCCCGATACCACTTCCCATGTGATCATCCCAGCGAATGTAATTAACCAGTCTTTAAATCTGTCAAATGGGGAAAGGTCTAGATTGCCCAAAATCATGCATTTTGCGAATTCACATGCTACCATACAATGCTTATAGCCATCTTCTCCGGGTCTGTCAGCATCACATTTATCTCCCACTACATCTTTAGCATACAACATACACGCCAATACTGTCGACGCTCGCCACATCCCGGGAACAATGTCTCCTCTAACATCATAACGATTTTCGGGAGAACTATCACAAAACGAATAAAGGTTAATTCCGCCAACTTCATCAACACGATCTCTGCTCATCCACCTCCCATCCTGCGGATTGTAATGCCGATAGTTGTAGTACACCAGCCCCAAGGCGTCGTCGGCGTATTCCGAGCTGAACCGCCACGGGTTCAACTTGTCGGCGAGGCCGTCCGCCGACAACGAGAGCAGCGTCTTGCCGAAGGCGGAATACTCGTAGTGCGCGGCGAGATCGCCGTCTTCGCCCACAAGCTCCGTCACGTTCTTGTTACCGTCGAGCGAGTAAAAGAAGGCCGAAGAGTTGAGAGACTGTGGAGTTGCGAGGCTGCACATAAGCGGCCGTGTCGCTATCAGCTCCGTTGGATCCCAGATAAAATCATCTGTTCCGACGCCATGCACCACGTCGACTTCGCGATTGCGCGCGACACATACATAGTCATCGTATGTGAAGCGGTGCAGTTTATTCGTCACGCCCGCCGCGACTTCGGCATACAACCGCCTCCGGCCTTGGTGATCGTATGCCATTGAGATAAGTGTGGGAGTGAAGGAGTTGGGAGTGGAGGAGTCTGGCGAAACACGAGTCCACTTGGCCGGCCTGTTTTCGCAGTTGTACTCCACCTGCCATGCGCCTGTCCCTGTCGTGACGAGCGTCTGGTTCCCGTCCGCGTCGTAGGCGTACGTCTCGTTCGCGGGAGGTACGAAGGCCTTGTTAGTAGCGACGGAAACGAGGTCGCTGGTGCCTGTGTTCACCGTGGCCGAAACCTCAAGCGACGCGAAGCCGCCGCCGGTCGAGTTGTCGAAGTCGTCGGAGCCAAAGAAGTAGGCAAGGTCGCCCAAGGCGAGCGCATACGCAAGATTACCATTGACCGCGACAGTCGCATCTGCATCGGCGAGGCCGCGCACCGCCGCCCAGCCTGGCACCGTGCGAGCGGTGTACTGGTTCAGGTTGTTGGCCGTATACATAGAAGTTCGCGTCGCGCCGGTTTCGTCGTAGTCGGTGGACGAGATTCTGTTGCCGATTGGGTCGTATGCGAAGTCTTCGTTGAAGCCCGCGACGGACTCACCGCCGAGCGTGCGGCGCGCGGAGGCCACCTCGTTGCGTCCATTGTAGCCGTAGGCGTCCGTCGCACCCGAGAGCGGGCCCATAGCGTCGCCGCCGCGCATGATCGCCGTGCGCCGCCCCGCCGCAAGACGACGATGGCGTATAATGCCCGGACGGTCTCGGCAGAACCGCCGCGCTCGACAGTGAAACGTCAACCTAGCCGAAATTATCGTCATTCTTTACTTGCGCCTCATTCTCTATTATCATTCACGCTTGCGATGCTCATTTTTCCCACAAGCTCGCAACACTGTCACAATTGCATAAAATACGGCAAAGAATTCATAGACGACCAGTGATTTTATGGAATTTACTCTGAACGACTGCGCCTCATGCCATATAGCATCTGATTGAAAATAAAATGCCAATCCTGGCATCATAATCAAGGCCACATGGCAAAAAATCAAACATATTGCCCTTATCCTCTTCTCTCCTTTACATTGAAAAAAAGTTAGAAGAAAGACAAATGCAAGGGACACAAGATAAGAAGTACGGAAAATCGCGTGATAAAAGAATACAGTTATAACATCAATCAGAAAATGCTTCCAATGGCACTGCTTTAATGGCATGGCAAAAGGCTTGAAGGACATGAGCATGAGAATGCTATAAACAATGCATGTTATAGCTGCAAATATTCGACCCCATCGGTCACTGTAAAAAACATAGAAAAACATAATAAACTGAGACACAAAAATCATAGCGTAGAGCCCCCAGAAGACAAAGACGACCAGCCAATCTTGACGCGCAAGGAATCCGTTGCAAATCTTACATGGATACAGATAAAGATAACCAAACACAGTACAAACCCCCAACGGAAGAAGCATACGTGCTTCGGGGAAGTCATAGAGACATCCCTTAATCAATCCTGTGATATCCGTAAAGAAGAACAATAAAGGCGAACCCCAGAATATAAACAGTAGAATGATAAATAAAATTGGCTTTCTCACACGAAGAATCGTCCCTTCCATAGCTTTATATCCAATTGTACCTCCTAGCAACATCAAAAATACACCTACGCCAACCAAAGCCCCAGGCCAACTAGAGAGCAAAAGTTGCACGCCAATTGCAAGCATAAGAAATGTGAGATAAAAAGTCATCACTTTCCCTTATTTGCTAGGGCGAACTTCATAGTACTTTCTGACATATGCGTCTGTGCCATCTCCAATATGGCCATCTATATCTCGTGCCAGATTAAATGGCCGGACATCATTCATTTGATGCCCCACAAAATTATAATTCGGAGACACGCTGTCCGCTGTACCAGCTGCGGGGATTTCGGCCATAAGATTCCCACACTCGTCATAAACGCATTGATTTCCTGCCCCCCCATATTTTGCTGGATCTTTAGTCCTCAATTCATGAGCACCACCAGAGTGGAAGAACGGCAACACCAATTCACCCCAAAAACCAGACATCTCCCATTCCTCTGGATTGGGAGACGCGAAACCATCCCCAGCTTTAGCAAGTTTCTTAGGACACTCTGGTAACCGATCAACCCAATTTTTACCATTCGCATCTCTCTCTTCAAGTTTCTTCTTTTCCGTTTCATACCAGTCGTCAAATTCCTTCTTTGCCTTTTCAGGATCAAAAGGCGGATAAACATAAACCAGAAGTCCAATCCAATCTGAATCAACGATTGAATTGTTTGCGGCAAAACACACGCTATTAACAGATTTGTTGGGTTCCTCTAACTTATCCCTACTCGTCCATCTTCCATCCTTCGGATTATAGTGCCGATAGTTGTAATACACCAACTCAAGTGCATCGTCGGCGTATTCGGAGGAGAATCGGTAGGGATTGAGATTGGGCGTTGATTGGCCTTCGTTCTCCGACGTAACCAGCACTACCTTGCCGAAAGAAGAATACTCGTAGTGCGCGGCGATGGTGCCATCCGTCAATATAATGTCGCTGACATTCTTGTTGCCGTCGTGGCAGTAGAGGAATGGCGGTGCCGTGGACGGGTTGCATATGAGAGGCCGCGTCGCAATCGGCTCGGTCGGATCCCAGATGAAGTCATCAGAGCCGGCGCCGTACTGTGCATCGACTTCGCGGTTGCGGGCGATGCATACATAGTCGTCGTACGTGAAGCGGTGTAGCTTGTTCGTCACCCCAGCCGTAGCTTCGACATACAACCGTCTTCTACCTTGGTGGTCGAATGCCATTGAGATAAGTGTGGGAGTGGAGGAGTCTGGCGAAACACGAGTCCACTTGACCGGCCTGTTCTCGCCATTGTACTCGACCTGCCATGCGCCCGTGCCTGTCGTGACGAGCGTCTGGTTCCCGTCCGCGTCGTATACGTACGCCTCGTTCGCGGGCGGGACGAAGACCTTGTTCGTAGCGACGGAAACGAGGTCGCTGGTGCCGTCTGAGACGACGGCAGACACCTCGAGTTCCGCGAAGCCGCCGCCCACCGAGTTGTCGAAGTCGTCGGAGCCGAAGAAGTAGGCGAGGTCGCCCGAGGCGAGCGCATACGCAAGATTACCATTGACCGCAACAGTCGCGTTCGCATCGGCGAGGCCGCGCACCGCCGCCCAGCCTGGCACCGTGCGAGCGGTGTACTGATTCAGGTTGTTGGCCGTGTACGTGGAAGTCCGCGCCGCGCCGGTTTCGTCGTAGTCGGTGGACGAGATTCTGTTGCCGATTGGGTCGTATGCGAAGTCTTCGTTGAAGCCCGCGACGGACTCACCGCCGAGCGTGCGGCGCGCGGAGACCACCTCGTTGCGTCCATTGTAGCCGTAGGTGTCCTTTGCTCCTGAGAGCGGACCCATGGCGTCGCCGCCGCGCTTGATCGCCGTGCGGCGCCCCGCCGCGTCGTTCGTGTATTCGAACGTCGAGATGACGCGGCTCCCGAAGCGGTTGGTAATCGCCGAGACGAGGTCGCGGTGCGGCTCGTAGACGACTGAGCGCGAGAAGCCGCCGCACGTGTAGCCAGAGACGAGGTCGGTGCCGGGCAGATACGAGTAGACGAAGAGGTTGGTGCCGGAGGCTACGGTCGCGAGGCGGCCGAGCGCGTCGTAGGAGAAGGAGACATCGCGCGGTGGCGCCGAGGCGCGGAGAGTGTAGCCTGTCGGGCGGCCGAGGGAGTCGTAGGAGCGGGCGAGCGTTGCGCCGTTCTGCACCTCGTTCGTGAGCAGCCCCTCGGCAGAATACGCGTAGAGGTTGGTCGCCACGCCGTCGGTTACAGCCGAGACGATGTTGCCGCTTCTGTCGTACGCGCAGGCTATTGACGGCGTTCCGTCGGAGTACGCTGTCGAGACTAGGTTCCCCGCGCCGTCGTAGGAATACGAAGTCGAAACACCGCGCGCCCACGTGCGGAGCGCGAGCTTGCCGTCCGGCGTGTAAGCGTATGTCGGCCCCATGCCGTCTGCATACACCTTGTTCGTGACAAGACCCGTCGCCTCGTCCCTGAGCCAGAGCGTGACGTCGCCCTGCGAGAGCGACGCGTCGCGGTACGTCGCCATGGCGACGCGGTCGCCCCACTCGTCGTATTCGTAGTCCACAGGATACGTCGCCCCGCGCCGCGAGACTATCCGCCCCTCCGCGTCGTAGGCGGGCGTCGTTGCGAGTCCGTTCGGGTCGGTCTCGGAGACGCGCCGCCCGAGCGCGTCGTAGCCGTAGACGGTCGCGTTGCCAGCGCCGTCGTTGACGGACGCGACGCGCCCGTTGGCGTCGTAGGCAGTCGTCGTCACGTTGCCGCGGCCGTCACGCACCTCCGTGACGCGTCCGAGCGCATCGTACGCCGTCGTCGTCTCGACGCCAGTCGAAGAGCTGCGCAGAACCTCTCGTCCGCGCACAAGCTCCGTCCGCTCGGCAAACAAAGATCCCGGCAAAGCGCGTTCGCGCGTCTCTGTGCATCCATATCGGGTGCGCCGGACGATGTTTGTGGTCTCGTTACCGAACGCATCCACGGATACAGACTCCGCCGCTACAAACAACCTGTCTTGAAGGCTCTGGCCAGGACCCGAGGTTATGAGCCGCGTGCGCGTGCCGCCGGTCGGGGAGAGCGCGGGGGATCCGTCGGTCCTGGCCGCCCATGTCGTCAACTCCCGCCACCATGCGCCGCCGGACGACACGTACCTGACGTCGTTCGAAGCTATCCGGTCGGTCGTCCAGCCGATCTCGCCGTCCAAGTCGAGGTCTGTCACATCAAGGACGCGCTCGCCGAAGTCGTCGTATGCGTAGAGCCGCGAAGAGAGGACGTGACCGTCCGTCCCGCCGAACGTCCGCGTCGCGAGAAGCTGCCCGGCGACGCTGTAGAAGTTGGAGGTCACCAGGTCTGCGCCGCCGAAGCCGGGCGAGCGCGTCTCGACCTCATGGCCGAGCGGATTGGTGCGGGAGATAGTCCAGCGCGGGGAGTTCGTTCCAGCCGAGCCGAGCCACGTATTCTGCCACGTCACGCCGCCAACGTCCGCACCGTAGGCGACAACCGACTTGACGACGCCGTTCAGCGACGACGACAGCAGCCGCCCGTCGGCGTAGGAAACGGTCGTGTTGGTGACGGCGCAGTCCGCGCCCCATCCGCGCACGGTGGCGACGGTCTCGGTTCCCGCCGCAGGGTCAAGAGAATACAGCCGCCGCGTGACGACGCCGTCCTCGGCAGTCTCGGAGATGAGCCGCCCGAGCGCGTCGTAGGAACGCTGAGTTGTCCGCGAGAGGCCGCCTGCCGACACCGTGCGGGAAAGGACGCGCCCCTCCGCGTCGTAGGCCGTCGAAGTCGTCTCGGCGGGAACGCCGCCGCCTGTGCGCACGGCGGAGACGACGCGTCCAAGCGCGTCATAGGCGTACTCAGTCAGTACGCCCATGGAGTCCGTCTCATGCGCGACACGCCCGCCTTCCCACACCTTCGAAGCGTCGGAGATTCCGGACGACTGGACTCGCAGCTCTCGCCCATATTCGTCAAGCTTTGTCGCGGTCCACGCAACGCGCGCGAAGTCGCCGTCTCCGACTCCGGTGCATACACGGCGGTCAAACATGACCGTCTTCTTCGACGAGCGCACCTCGACTGTCGTCTCGCGCACGGTCTTGAAAGGAACCTGGATGAACGTCGCAACGCCGCCATCGTTCGTCATGGCCCCTGCGGAATATCGCGTCTTCACGGTGCGGAACCACTCCCCTCCAGCCATCGGCTCGAACGTCCAGGCCCCGTCCACAGGGCCGCCATACGACGTCAGCCTGCTGAACCTTCCAGACGCATAGTCGTACTTCTCCACAACGCCATTCTCGTGAACGACGAGCGAAGGCCGCTCGCTGCATGCCCTGCAGCGGTCGTAGGGCATGTAGTCGGTGTACCGGCGGGCGTTCGCGTGGCTCTCCCATTCGGCGACAAGATTCGTAGACGACGGATTGGAGAGGCGCACCTCCTCGACGATGCGATGGTTCATTGTGTCGGTCGAAACGAAGCGGAGCGTCTTCGAGACCGCGACGCCCCCGACATACTCCGTCTCAACGCGCGGGGTGAAGAAGTCCTCCTCGCCGGTGTCGTCCGCGACGCCCTCGCCAGTCGAGTCCGGGACGCGCGGCCTCACGCCGATCGGGGAGTAGGAGAACGTCCTGCGTCGGGCCGGCAGCGCCCCGCCGGGGACATGCTCTACGACGGACAGCCTACGGTTGTCAGAGTCGTATGCGTACGCTGTGACGAGTCCGTTCGGCGCGACGTGCCGCGAGACGAATCCGTACCCGTTCGCCATTGGATTCGTCACGTACTCGTAGCTGTTAGTGCGAGCCTCGCCGCTGGGATCATCCACTGAGCGCACAAGCAGCTCGCGTCCGCCGACGACAGCGAAATTCCTCAAAGTCGCGCGCACTGCGCCGCCCGGGCCAGAAATGGTTTCAAGGACGGTTCGCGCCGAGGACGAGTGGGACAGCACCTTCAGCCTCCTCGTGCGAAGTCCTTCACCCTCAGACACGGCAAACACGGGGCAGCCGTCTTCCTCGCCACGCGAGAACTCGCGCACTGACGCCACGGCGCCGTCGCGCGTCTCCACGATGCGCACGGCACGCCCGTCGGCGTTCGAGACGACCGATGCGGAATATTCCACAAAAGGCGCGCCCGCCTCCACGACGTACTCGCCGTTTGTCCCCAGCTCGCTCGAAACCTGCGATGGCAGGTAGAACGACACGCGCACAACTCCGTCCGCCGGGACGTCCGCAATCTCAGCCATGCACTCCTTCGCCATCACCTGGCGAAATCCGTTCGTTCCCTCGAAGACGTCAAGCTCGGCCTCGGTGTCGCGGTGCAGCTCGAATGACGCCGGCGAGAGCGACCTCGTGGCGGAGTAGAGCGCGGCGGCGCGCAGCTCCAACTGCCCGGCGAACTGCCCGGACGCGTCGCGCCCG
>JAZSLQ010000029.1:0-2997 GCA_045535455.1 Kiritimatiellia bacterium
CCTCCGACTTGCCCATCAGCGGGTCGACGGTGCGGTCCGTGACATCCTTCTCCTCGCGCTGGATGCGTGAGATGATCTGCTGCCGCGTATAGACGCGGCCTGGATGCGCGGACAGAATGTCCAACAGATCGAATTCGCTGCGCGTCAACGACAGCGCGGCGCCGTCTATGGATGCTATCCGCGTGGTTTCGTCAAGGACGAACGCTCCGAGCGTGCGGATTGGCCCTTTAGGTTGCGAGGAGCGGCGAAGCGCGGCCTTGACGCGGGCTACGAGAATCGCCTTTGAAAACGGTTTTGTGATATAGTCGTCCGCGCCAAGCTCCAGTCCGCGCACAACGTCTTCCTCGGCGGTGCGGGCCGTCAATATGACAATTGGCGTTCCGGACACGGATGGAGTCCGGCGTATGGCGCTGCACACGGACAGCCCGTCCATCCCCGGCAGCATCAAGTCGAGGATTACAAGTGCGGGCTTTTCACTCTGGACGAGGGCAAGACCCTCCGTGCCATTCCCCGCTTCGCGTATCGAAGCGAACCCCGCGCCTTTGAGTGCGAGCCGGATTACAGTACGTATTCCCGGATCGTCTTCGATGAGAACTATTTTGTCCATGTCAGCGTATATTATCTCACAATATTGTCAGAATTGTGTGAGAAAGTATTCGTGCGGGATTTTGATTTTTAACGGAATCCTAACGGGAAACACATTATATCTTAACATGAGTTTGCGATAATATGGCCATCCCAACGGAGGAATGGCCATGAATCACGAAACGAGAACGAAAATAGAAATTGCAATCGCAGTTGCCGTCGTCATCCTGCTCTATCTCCTTGACTGGCTCAAGTGAAGCGGAAGAGGAAAAAAGACCATGACAGGGAACATTCAGGTCGCAACGACTGTATTGGGCGGACTCGCCCTCTTCATTTACGGGATGGGGCTAATGTCCGAGGGGCTCACGCAGGTCGCCGGAGCTCGGATGAAGGCCATCCTCGGCTACGTGACGAAGAACCGCGTTGCGGCTATCGCGGCGGGTGCGGGAATCACGGCGCTAATTCAAAGTTCATCGGCAACGACTGTCATGACCGTCGGATTCGTCAACGCGGGGCTTCTTTCGCTGACGCAGGCGATTGGCGTCGTCTTCGGCGCGAACATCGGAACGACGGTGACGGGTCAGCTCGTCTCGCTCAAGGTGACCGACCTGGCGCTCCCTGCCGTTGTGCTGGGTGTGGCCGGACTGATGATCGCCCGGCGCTCGATGATGCGCGGGGCCTGGAGGACCGTCCTGGGATTCGGACTCCTCTTCTTCGGCATGAACATGATGAGCCATGAACTCAAAGCGCTGGCAAAGCTGCCCGAGTTCATCTCCTTCTTCTCGCACTTCGACTGTGCGCCGTCGGCGGGCGGATACCTTCCCTTCGGGGCAGTCCTGGGAGCGATTGTGGTTGGAACTCTTTGTACGGTCGCGGTGCAGAGTTCTTCTGCAACGATCGGCATTACCATCGCCCTCGCGAATGCAGGGATCATCAACCTCTGGACGGCGGTTCCGATCGTCCTTGGTGACAACATCGGGACGACCGTCACCGCGCTGATAGCCTCGATCGGGACGAATGTGAACGCCCGTCGTGCGGCGCTCGCACATGCGCTGTTCAACATTATCGGTACCTTGCTGCTGGTGATGACGTTCGTGCTTGTCTTCGTCGAAGGAGGCGTCAAGGCCCCGGCTTTTTTCCATCTAGTCAATGTCTGCGCCGAGGGCAATGCGTTCCTGGGCGAGAATCCCGGTCGGCACGTGGCGATGGCCCATACGCTTTTCAACGTGACAAATGTCGTCGTTCTCGCGTTCTTCATCCCTCTGTTGGCTCGGCTCTGCTCGCGGATAATCCGCGACAATTCCAATCAGAAGGTCAAGGCACTTGAACCGCTCCTGCTGAGCAATCCCGCTTTGGCGCTCCTGGCGGCGCGGCGAACGCTCGGGGAGATGGCAAGGCGTGCGTCGACGGTTGCTTCGGTCGCGCTTAACACCTGCCTTGGTCGGGCACATGTCGCCGAGGAATCCCTTTATGATGCCGAACGCGAGATCGACGGGCTACAAGCGAATCTCCGTGACTATCTGGTGGCGATTTCGCAACGCACGCTGTCCGAACGTCAGGCGCAGACGCTGCCGGAGATGCTCCATTGCGTCAATGATGCCGAACGTATCTCCGACATCGCGCTCAAGATCTTCAGGAAGGCGTCGCGTGTCCAGAGGGAGGGATTTTCCGACGAAACCCTGCGGCTGACGAACGAAATGATGAGCGAGATGAGGTCAATGGCAACAGGCATCGTTCAGGCCTTGCGGGTTGGGGCGGTGCTGTCGTTTGACCCTGATGCGTCCGAGAAGAGGATTGTTGAGATTGCGCATGACCTGACGCGCAAATTTGCCGACCGACTGAAGGATTCTCCGGGCGATACGCCGCATGACATAGCGTTCCTAACTGTGATGTCCGCCGTCAAGGATGTCGCACGTCATCTCGAGAACATCGCCGAGCGCATTGAAACGGAAAGGATCTGAGTGAGAGTCTTCAGCAAGAGCTGTTGTCGGGCCATTGGAATGACATTGGCGCTGGTTTGCAGTACGTATTACATGGTCCAGCACGACTGGGCCGAATCCGGCTGGGAGCCGATCAATGTCTATGGATTAGAATGTGCCTACAAGTTCTGAAGCACTCATCTTTGCAGTTCAGTAGAGCGGCGAAGCTTTCGATTCTACGGGCGGCGAGGACACGAAAAGCTGTCGGGGTCGGCGTAATGTCATATCCTCCTGCCAAGATCGAAAGCCGCCTTCATGAACTTCGTCTTCTTCACGGCGCCGGGTTCGTAGACGCCTCCGGCCTTGAGGAAGCCCTTTATCTTCGCGCCCTCGAAGCAGTCGACGAAGCCCTGCAGCGGCGCCTTCACGAGATCCCAGTCCATGTTCTCCGCCATCGTCGCGACGAGATAGTACGGCTTGCCGTTCGGCTCCG
>JAZSLQ010000042.1:0-15738 GCA_045535455.1 Kiritimatiellia bacterium
CGCTTTGTGATACTGCCCAACGAAGTGAGCCTTCTCCATCCGTGCGTCGTGCGGCGCAAACACGGCGACCGGCTTCGGCAGGGATTTGATCCACTCTATGACGGACGGCATCTCAAGCGTCCAGTTCGCCGACGCATGCCGACTCTGTGCGCCTTTGTACAGATTGACTTCGAAGCCGCGTTCCGCGAGCGCCTCAGTGTAGCCGATGCGCCGTCCCTCCGACCAGTTGGGCTCGTCGTTCCACGCCCCGAAGCAGACTACTATGGACGCGTTGGAGGGCCCGATGAATGCGAAGTTCGTGAATTTGCGGGAGAGGAAGTGCTTCGCCGCCATCCGCCCGATTGCCACATTGTCGCATTCCACGCGCGGCAGACGCGAAATCGGATGCTTCGGGGCGGAGAAGGGCCTCTGCGGATCAAGTATGACCTTCGGGGCGGGGTTGTTTGCAATTTTCTTTGCCTCTTTCTCGGACGGGACTCGTGCGATTATGCCATCGCCGTCCCAGCCTTCTGGAAGTCTCTGGTCGGATATTCCGCCAGATATGTACTCAAGAATCCAGGGGCCGTGCTTCTTTGCATAGTGGGCGATGCCGTACAGTATCTGCCGTGACACCTCCAGCGAAGTTTCCATCAATACAGCTACACGCAATGGTTTCATATATGACGAATGGTATCATATTGTGCTTCGGGTTGCAATAGGCGCTCTTCCTAAAAAAGATAGCGCACTTCCGATATAAGATAGTGCGAATGTGTCGTCTGTGGTGTATAATAGCAAGCTGACAATGCGTGTAGGAGATAACGAAATTCAGAACCTGCGACGGGAGGTGCTCGTTGGAGCGCTCATCGCGGGAGTTGTGTCCGTCATGCCGGCGCATGCGGACATGTTCGGCTATGTCCGCACGGAAGTCGAGACGGGCCATATCATGCTTGGACGCATTGTCACCGACCGGCCTCGCTGGGTTTTAGATTCCTCCATCGGCTGGCGGACGGAAGACTACGGCCGTGCGGCGTTCAGCGTTTGGACGGCATCCGAACTTTCGCCGCGCTACGACGACGAGCGCCGTCGCCATTTCAACGAGATCGACCCCAAGCTTGGATACGGGTATGAATACGCGCTTGCGGACGGATGGTCGCTGGACTCGCTTGTCGAATTCCAGTACTCCGCGATGCATTACAAGGATGCGCCCGATACGTTCTACCAGTGGATCGGCACCGAGACCCTGCGCACTCCATGGCTTGACGTGTATGGCTTCGCATGGGTGGTGACTCATCCCTATCGTGCACCGGCATACCGGATAGGCTTTCGCCGGGAATACGCGATTGCAGGGCCGCTTTCCGTAGAACCGCATCTCTATTTCGACCTCGGCCCGGAAAGATGGAACCGTCGGCGCTTCGGCGAGGCGGCGGGCGACGCGCATTATCGTGCGGGATTCAACGCGGTTAATTTCCATCTCATTTTCAAATGGGCGTTGACGGGCGACCTCTCGCTATATGTCGGCGTCAGGCAGTTTGACGCCTTGACGCATGAGGTGCGCCGCCAGACCCGCGCCCGTCCACGCCGCGACGAGACCGATTTCATGTATTTTGTCGCCGGCCTCGATTGGCGTTTTGATGTGCTTCCTAAAAAAGATAGTGTACTTCCGATTTAGGATAGTGCATGATCTAAGGGAATATGATATCCTATGCATGTGAAACACGCGGAGGAAAGGATGATGATGAACATCAAGAGCATAAATGCGGCGATTGCCATCGCTGTGGCGTCGGTTTTGACCGGGATGGACGCTTGCGGCGATTCGCTTCGCGACAATTTCATCAATCCACCGGACTCCGCCAAACCCCACACCTGGTGGCACTGGATGAGCGGGAATGTGTCCAAAGAGGGGATAACCGCCGATCTTGAGGCAATGAAAGCCAACGGAATCGCCGGAGCCAACATATTCGCCGGCGGACTCGATGTCCCGGCGGGTCCGGTCGGGTTCGGATCCGATGAATGGTACGATTGCTACCGATGGGCTGCGAAGGAATCCCACCGCCTTGGAATTTCGCTCGGAATGATGAACTGCGCAGGTTGGGCCGCCAGCGGTGGACCGTGGGTAGCACCCTCAAACAGCATGAAGGAACTTGTGTTCTCGGAAACGGTCGTCAAAGGGCCGATGGCCTATTCCGGCAGACTGCCGCGAGAGGAAAAAGACAATGGATTCTACGAGGACATAGCCGTCCTCGCCTTCCCAACGCCGAACCTGGAATTGGAGGATCGCGAAAAGGCCTCGTCGTTCACGGCGTTTGTCATGAGCGGAACCAACATCCTCTCGTCTTCCAGCGTCGATGGACTCACCGGCGGCAAGACGATTGAGTTTGA
Organism: Kiritimatiellia bacterium; assembly: GCA_045535455.1. Lineage (GTDB taxonomy): Bacteria > Verrucomicrobiota > Kiritimatiellia > RFP12 > UBA1067 > UBA1067. Next base: position 2,359 of record JAZSLQ010000042.1, read on the forward strand.
GGACGTTCAGAAACCGTTCGTTCTCAGACACAATTACCCGCCGCCTGGAGGCAAAAGGGCGGTGCCGGAATTTGTCGCGGACTACGGCAGGCCGGTCAGGAAGAGCGCGTTCCTCTTCACCCCGGAGATGTCGCACTTCAAGAGGGGGGCATTCGCTTTCTTCGATGTTGGAATCATGGCGTCGGATGATGGGGTCAATTGGAAGGTCGTGAGGGATGCTGAAGAATATCCTACTTTCTGGGCAAAGAAATGGTATCCACTGTCTTTGCCGTTCGCCCCGACTTGCGCACGGTATTTCAAAGCCTCTTTCAAGGTTTCCGAGGCGATACCCGGTAGCTTCGGATTCATGGGGTTCGTGAATCGCGCACTTGTAAAGGACTTGAGAATTAAAATCGGTGCCGACAGATGGGAGAACGTGCCGACCTACAATCAGGTTATCGCGGAGGACACGACGCCCGAAGAGCAGGGGTGCGCGGTGCCGCTTGCGGAGATACGGAATGTCACGGCGTACATGCGGGCGGACGGTACGCTGGAATGGAAGGTCCCGGCTGGAGAATGGACTGTCATGAGAATCGGTGCGAGGTCCACCGGGGCGCGCAACCATCCTGCCCCGCCCGAAGGCACCGGACTTGAGGTTGACAAGATGGATGCAACGGCAGTCAGAATGCACCTTGACGCCTATGTTGGCAAGATCGCGAACCTGTCGCAGCCGTACTCCATGGATGCTTCAAAGGGCGGATTGAACTCAATAGTCCTTGACGGAATGGAGTTCAAGCTTCAGAACTGGACGACTGGTTTGGATCGGAAGTTTCTCGCCAAATGCGGGTACGATCCTGTGAAATGGCTGGCGTGCCTTTCCGGGCGATGCATTGAGACAAGGAACAAGACCGAGCGTTTTCTGTGGGACTACAGGCGTGTATGCGCCGATCTTTTCGCGGAGAACTACACCTCCGAAATGGCCCGCTATGCGCATGAACACGGCATGACCTTCTCGCAGGAGCCGCATGGCATGCTTCCGATGGAGGATCTGCAGTTCGGACAGTTCGCGGATGTTCCCATGGGCGAGTTCTGGTGTCAGCGTAATGAGGGCGACTACGAAGACGGGGACGTTTGGCAGGCGGCAAGCCTAGCCCATGTATTCGGGCATCGATACGCGGGGGCGGAGGCGTTCACTGCCGTCGGGAGGGACGCGGTTGAATTCACGCCTGTCAACAACAAGGCGAATTGTGACCACGCTTTTACTGAAGGCGCCAACCGCTTCTACTACCACACCTTCATCCACTCACCGTGGAAGGATTCGACGAATCGCGCACCGGGCTTCTTCCTCGGCTGGTACGGAATGCGAATGGACAGGCTGAACACATGGTGGAGTTCGGCGAAGTCGTGGATACAGTACCACTCCCGCTGTCAATTCCTCTTGCAGCAGGGAAGATTTGTCGCCGACATTCTGTACTTCACGGGCGACGGCGCTCCGCAAAGCGGAAGGCGCGGCGCAGTGCCATGGGGCTACAAGTGCGACAGTTGTCCGTTCGACGCGCTCAAGCTCCTTGCCGTAAGGGATGGAAAACTGGTTCTCCCCTCCGGCATGGAGTATGAGGTGCTGATGCTGCCGAAACTCGACACGATGCGCCTTGAGACGATTCGGATCATTGATAGACTCGCCCGTGCCGGGGCAAAGATTGTCGGGCCCAAGCCGTCGAGAACGCCGGGGCTTAAGGATTATCCGTTCGCCGATGCAGAACTGAACAGAATTGCCGCCAGTCTTTGGGACAGCGGACTTGTCCAGTCCGCCACAATCGTCGAGTCTCTGGAGAAATTCGGCATAATTCCTGACGTGGCCTCCGACGAAACCGAACGCCTTGGATGGACTCATCGCAGAATTGACGGTGGCGAGGTCTATTTTGTTGCAACTTCAGAGACTAATGCGACCATCAGGGAGGTGAGTTTCAGGGTGTCAGGCAAGATTCCCGAACTCTGGAATGCCGTTGACGGCAGTGCTTCCTTTGCGCCGGCATGGAAGGAGTCTGGAGGGCGCACTGTCGTCCGGCTCGATTTTGTTCCGCAGGGATCATGGTTCGTTGTGTTCAGGAAGGACGCCGGGGCGGTTCACGGCGCGGGATTCGACACCGTTCCCGGGAACGAATGTGCCGCCGTTCCTCCGCCGCAAGTTGTGTCGAAGGGATGGAAGGTGTGCTTCCCCCTGCCGGAAGGTTCTACCAACACCGTTGAGTTTGACAGCTTGGGCTCCTGGACTGGAAGCAGCAGTTTCGACATCAGGCATTTCTCCGGCACCGCCACCTACGAGAACGAAGTGGTTCTTGAGCACATCCCGAACGAGAAAGAGAGGCTTGTTCTCGATCTTGGGGAGGTGAGGAACTTCGCCGATGTAGAGGTGAACGGGCGAAAGTATCCTTCGCTCGTGCTACGTCCTTTCGCAGTGGACGTGTCCGATGTCGCGAGGAATTCCGGCGGCCGCCTGCTGTTGAAGGTCCAGGTGACGAATCTGTGGACGAACAGGATTATCGGGGACGAAAAGCTGCCGGACGATGGGATGTGGCAGATGATTGGAAAGGGGAAACTTCCAGATTGGGTGGCCAAAGGTATGCCTGGCCCCACTGGACGCAGAACGTTCGCCTCCGCCAGGTTCTATGAATCTTCCAGCTATCTTCTCCCTTCTGGGTTGCTGGGACCCGTCGTGTTGCGCACATGCGTTATGCGACATCTTGACGCGGAAGGGGATAAACAACAAACGAAACAACAAAAATAGGAGTGCAAGATGCAACGGAATACAACCGGCAAGAACCTCAGGAACACGGCGGTTATCATGGCTTCTCTCCTTGCGGCGGGCGTCGCCTGTGCGGCGACGCTGCCCGAGGCGTATGAGCGCGTGGCGTATATCGAAAGTACCGGCACGCAGTACATTGACACGGGATTCACGCTGCAGAGCGGGGATGCTTTCGAGGTGTCGTTCGTGCCGATCGGATTGCCGGTCGACCCAAGCGGCAGCATGGTGAACGCCGGCGTCTTCGGTGCGCGCTATGTCGACTCGAACCGCCAGAACATCAGCTGCGCGTACAACAGCATTTCCGGATTCTTTTGCGACTACAACAACAGCTCGACCACTTCCCGGTTGGTGTGGTGGACGACAATAGACTTCACGGTTGTCAATGCGAGGGAGTATCGGTGCTGCATCTCGAATTCGCCGGCGGCGAGAAGCGTGGTCATGGACGTCAACGGGGAGCGGGACGCGCAATCAAGCACCGTTGCGAATTCCGATTCGTTCGCGTGCGCCGGATCGGCGTGGATCTTCGGGACGAATGGCAGCAGTGACTGGCAGCTTGCGAAAATGCGGTTTGAACGGGTGAAGGTCTGGCGGGAGGGGGTTCTTTCGTGCGACATCGTGCCGGTCAAGCGGCTGGCGGATGGCAAGCCGGGCGCGTACGATTTCGTGCGCGAGACGTTTCTCGTCAACGCGGCGAGCGGGGACGATTTTCTGCTTCCGCCGGAGGAGCCGCCGGCTGAGTATGAACGGGTGCCCTGCATCGTGGGTACGGGAGAGCAATACATCGACACAGGTTACACCTTGGGGGGCGGAGATGGGTTCGAGATGCGGGTGGCGCCAATCGCCGTACCCGCTTCAGGCAACATGGGTATCTTCGGCGCACGTAACGATGGTGTCAACAACCAGAACATCACGTTTTTCATCAACTCGCATAGAGATATCGGACTTGATTACTCCAACAGCGATTACACCATAGCCCGTCTTCTCGCATTGGACATCGCCAGCTGTACGCGGCATCATTGGCTGGTGGTTACCAACAGTCCGGCGATTCGAACGCTCGCCGTAAATGTAGGCCTTGCGCCGTCATTCTACTCGAATACGACGGAATACCACAACCAGTTCGCCTGTGCCGGCACGGCATGGCTGTTCGACGTCAATGGCGTGAATTGGGCGCGGGCTAAGATGTACTTTGGCGGTGGCAAGGTGTGGCGTGGCGAGCAGCTGGTGTGCGACTTTGTGCCGGTGAAACGGTTGGCGGACGGCAAGCCGGGCGTTTACGATCTCATTCGCGGAAGGTTCCTCGTCAACGCGGGAAACGGCGAAGATTTCAAGTTCAAGGTCGCTCCGCTGAAGTTCGTGCGCTACGTCGAGAGCGATGGCGCAACATCGACGCCAGGCGAGTATGTGCTTCTTGACTACACGCCATCATCGAACTCGGTGGTCGAGGCTCGGGCGACGTTCCTCGACGAAACGTCGCAGCACACGGTCTTCTGTTCGCGCAACAGCTCAAGCGGCAATTCCTTCACGCTCTTCTACCTGCCTGCAATGGGCGGACTGCGCTGGGACTACAAGAGCGTCATCCAACAATACGGGTCCAAGGGGCTTACCAACGGCGTGGCTAGGATTCGGGCGACCAGCCTTGGCGTCTGGGTGAATGGAGCTGCGGTTCCCAATCTTGCGACGACACCGCAGAGCTTTACGCCCGAGAACCGGATGGTTCTTTTTGCCTCCTATCAGGCAGATGCGGGGACTGTTCCTGTTGCCAACGGAAACTATGCGAAAATGCGCCTGTATTCGTTCAAGGCATACGACGACGATGGGGCGACGTTGAAGGTGGATATGTATCCATGTGTGGACGAAGTCGGGCAGGTCGGTTTGTTCGACAACGTCAGCGGCGAGATATTCTACAACTTCAAGTGTGGCAAGGCGTTCGTGGCGAGCGCGGAAGAGGCTCCGGGTCCCGGCGCATGCGGGATGACGATCATAATACGATGAGACCAACGGCGATTTTCATGTTGTCCGCCGCGCTGTTCACCCTGAACGCGCAGGCTGACGAAATGAAACCGGAAGAGCGTGACGAACCGGCAGACTGGCTGTTCGCAGCGCTGAAAGGGTCAAGTATGTATTGCGTCCCTTTGATACACCATGATCGCCGATTGAACGCCTAACGGCAAGGAGCTGACGATGGACACTAAATACAGCACGCCATACGCCATGAAAGGGCTTTCCCCGAACATTGCAATCGCATGGGCCGCCGTTGCGCTTTCCGCATTTGGAGTGCCTGCCGAAGACGGCGAATCTTGGACGATGGCAGACCCCGTTGCATGGTCCGCCAAGCCGGGTGCCGTAAAGTTGAAGTCTGTGGATGGTGCCTTGGAGGTCCGCCACGCAGACGACGGATGGAGCGGTTGGAGCGTGGACGGCTTCCCCGGCATCCCCGTGACGCAAGGGGACACGTTCGAGCTGACATGCGATACAGAGGCACTTGCCGATGTCTCGGATGCGGCCCATGTCGGCATTGGAGCGGTTTTGCGGGACTCGAATGGCAAGGTGCTGTCCTGGTCGTTCGCCTTGTCCAAGGCGCGGCCAGGACATCCGATCAAGACTGCATTCAAGGTGCCGTCGGGTGTCGCGACTGTTCGGCCTCGGATAGAAGGGTACGGCGCGACAGGTGCGCGGTTGAGAAACGCAAGGGCGGTGCGAACAAGTCGCGGCAAGTGGCATGCGCCGGCTGGCGAGTGCGCGTTTGGAAACGGCTCGCTGAGATGCGCCGTCGTGGACGGCGGGCTGCGGGTGGAGGACGTGCGGACCGGCAGAACGTGGAATCCGTCGATCCCGTTGTTGCGCGAGACGGAGACAACCGGCCTTCGGACAAATGCCGACGGCGTGGTTTGCGCAGAGATGCTCCATCTGGAGCGGATGAAACGCTTTCGCGTATCGTTCATGGCGGAGAGCGACCGGCCCGAAATAGTCGTGGCAGTGGAGGGGGATGGTGACATGCCGGGGTCGCTCTGCTTTCCGGCGGCGTTTTCCACGCGGAAGGGCGATCGTCTTATCGTGCCTCTCAACGAGGGAATAAGCTATCCGGCGGACGAGCCGGACAAGATACCCGAGCAGCTGATCGCCTACGGCGGACAGGGGCTGTGCATGCCGTTCTTCGGCGTGCAGGACGATGCAACAGGTTCGGGATGGATGGCGATTCTCGAGACCCCTGACGATGCGGCGCTTGTGGCGCGTCGCGACGCCACGACCAACCTTTGGACGCTCGGCCCGCGCTGGGATAGCCAAAAAGGGCGTTTCGGATATGCGAGGCGAATCCGCTATGTGTTCTTCGACAAGGGCGGATATGTCGCGATGTGCAAGCGCTACCGCGCCCATGCGAAGGAAATCGGGAAATTCAAGACCTTCAGGGAGAAGGTCGGGGAGCGTCCGCTCGTCGACAGGCTTCTCGGGGCTGTGAACGTATGGTGCATGGGTGCGAAAGACAGGATTTCCATTGCGAAAGAGATGAAGGCGGCGGGAATCGACCGTTTCCTGTGGAGCGGGGGCGGCTCGGCGTCGGATGTGTCGTTCATTGCGGGGCTCGATAACGTGCTGGTCGGCCGATACGACAACTATCAGGACGTTTTCCACCCAGAGCAGATAAGAAAGCTGGGCGGAAAGGCGGGGTGGCCCTACAACAAGGAGGCATGGCCGCACGACGTCGTCTGGGACAGCGCTGACTCGAACGACTGGCGGCACGCGTGGGGGATAAAGTCCCCGGACGGCAAATGGACGTATTGCGCGATGATGTGCGACCGCATGGCCCCAATGTACGCCCGTCGCCATGTGAAGGACGACCTGAAGTCATTTCCGTACACTGCGCGTTTTGTCGATACGACTGTTGCTGCGCCCTGGCAGACGTGCTGGAATCCGGCGCATCCGATGACGCGTTCGGACAGCCGCCATTGGAAGATGGAGCTGCTGCGCATCCTTGGCGACGAGTTCAAACTCGTTGTCGGAAGCGAAACCGGACACGACGCGGCCGTGCCGTTCTGCGACTACTTCGAGGGCATGCTTTCGCTTGGCCCATATCGTGTGCCGGACTCTGGGCGCAACATGGAGCAGATATGGACGAACGTGCCGCCTCGCGTCGCCAAGTACCAGGTAGGGGAGGCGTACAGGCTCCCGCTCTGGGAACTCGTGTACCACGAATGCGTCTGTGCCCATTGGTATTGGGGCGACTATAACAACAAGCTGCCCGCTATATGGTGGAAGCGCGACCTCTTCAACATGCTGTACGGAACGATGGGCATGTATCTCTTCAACGACCGCCAATGGGCCGAGAACAAGGCAAGCTTCGTTCGCAGCTACCGCCTCACGTCGCCCATCGCCCGCGCTACGGGCTACAGCGAAATGCTCGACCACATAATACTCACGCCGGACAGGACTGTGCAGCAGAGTCGGTTCGCGGACGGAACGACGGTTACCGTGAATTTCGGGACTGCTGCGTTTGTGCTGCCAGACGGCGACATGCTTGAGGCCGGCGGGCATCGCGTTCGCCTCGGTGCGCCTGCTACGCGCAACTTCTGACGGGAGGGGATGAAAGTGATACGATTGATTCTTGCGGCGGCGATGGCCGTGTCTGCGAATGCGGCGCGGACTCCGTTCGAGGGCGGGGCGTTTGAGGTCGGCTGCAACTACTGGGCAAGCCATGCGGGGACATACATGTGGCGGAACTGGAATGCCGGACAGGTCGAGAAGGACCTGGATCGTCTCGCCGCTCATGGCATGACGGTTCTGCGCGTCTTCCCCCTTTGGCCGGACTTCCAGCCGCTCACGGCGGAGTACGGTGGATGCGGCGCGTTTCAGGGCTACGCCCAGAGCGGCGGACCGCTCAGGAACTATGCGGCGGTTGACGATGAGATGGTCGAACGCTTCCGTTTTCTCTGTGATGCGGCCGAAAAGCGGAAGATGAAGCTTGTCGTCGGACTCGTCACCGGCTGGATGTCGGGGCGGCTTTTCGTCCCTCCCGCGCTTGAGGCGAAAAACGTCCTGACCGACCCAGATGCCGTCGCGTGGCAGTGCCGCTTCGTACGGTACTTCGTGAATGCGCTCAAGGACCATCCCGCGATTGCGGCGTGGGACCTCGGAAACGAGTGCAACTGCATGGGCGAGGCCGATCAGGCGCAGTTCTGGATGTGGATGCACGCCGTGTCGTCCGAAATCCGCGTGAACGATCCGTCGCGTCCCGTTGTCTCGGGAATGCATTCGGTGGGGACGGCGCGGAGCGCCAAGGCCAACATGCGACAGCAGGGCGAGCTCGTGGACTGGCTTACGACCCATCCGTATCCGCTCTGGACGCCGGAATGCAACCTCGAGCCGTTCGACACGCTGCGAAACGCATGCCACCCGGCGTGCGAGACGACGCTCTACGCCAATCTTTCGGGCCGTCCGGCCTTCGTCGAGGAAGCTGGGTCCATGGGACCGGGGATCGCCTCGGAGGAGCGTGCGGCGGCGGCGATGCGGATGCAGATGTTCTCGTGCTGGGCCGCGGGCGTTCCGGCGTTCGTGTGGTGGTGCGCATTCGACCAGGGGCATCTTGACTTCGCGCCTTACGACTGGACGGCCATCGAACGCGAGCTCGGGCTGTTCAAGGCGGACGGGACGCCCAAGCCGACAGCGAAGGCGATGAAGGATTTCGCCGCGTTCGTGAATACGCTTCCGTTCGCGGCGCTTCCGCCGCGCCGCATCGACGCCGTTGTCCTCACGAGCGAAAAGGAGGACTTCTGGGAGCAGGCGCTAGGAGCGTGGATGCTTTCGCGCCAGGCCGGCTTCGACATCCGGTATGCGTCGGCGGAAGGGGAGTGGCCGGAATCCGCGTTCTACATCCTCCCTTCCGGCGGGGCGAGCTACAAGACGTATTCGGGACGCGCATGGAAGAAGCTTGCCGAAAAGGCCGGGTATGGCGCGACCGTCCTTGTCACTCTCGGAAACGGCGCAGTGTTGTCCGACCTCGAGGCCGTCGCAGGGGTTCGTACGGAAGCGCATTTCAAGCGCGGTTCTACGCGTCGCGTCGAAAGCGCCAGGGGTGCGTTCGACCTCCGTGATTCGCATGTGCGCAGGATTACGCCTGTTGGCGCAGATGTTCGTGTCAAGGATGCAGACGGCAATCCGGTCATGACGGTCAGGAAATCGGGGGCGGGGAAGGTGCTGTTTGTCAACGGAGCGCTGGAGACGAACGCGCCGATAGCGGGTTGGCCGCTCTATGCGATTGCGGCGGATGAAGCGGGCGTGAAGCGCCTCGTCACGAAGGACGATCCGCGCCTCATCCTGACCGAACATCCTCGCTTGGACGGTTCATGTCTCGTTGTCGCCGTCAACACACACGATACGCCCATTGAAGCACCGATCAAGGTCGCGGGCACGGTAGGCAAAGTGTGGAACGGCACTCTCAAGGACGGCGTTCTCTCAATCCGCGAAAACGACGGCTGCGTGTTTGAAGTGACGAAGTGACGCGGCGAAACGAGATTAAGGGAAGAACGGCAGCAAGTCGATCACCATTTGGGTGGCTTGTGGAATGTCCCGTTTGCGTCGGTGATGTGGTCCGGCAACTGGCTTGCGGCGAGGTCGGAAGTGCGGATGCGCGTCTTCATGAACGGCGCGGAAGGGCGCACGTTCATCAAGGCGCTCGCGCCTGCGACCGAGGGGCTCTCGCGCATAAAGGACCCGAACTACGGCATCACGCGCGATTCGCGCACGCCAGTCCTTGTCGTACGGCAGGAAGGCGAGGCCTGGACGCGCCCGTTCCTCGCCGTGATGAACGGGCGAGGGACACGTACGCCGAGCAAAACTCGGCTGGACTAGCAGAATGAAAGGAGTCTGCACTGTAAAGAAGTCGGCATACAGTTAGGAAGGCGGGGCGTGCAGAGGGCGACCGATGTGCGCGAGTCTCGCCGGACGAACGGATAAGCGACAACGCAAGTGAACCTTTTTCGTAAAGCCTCGTTACCACAATCCCGCGTGGCCAGTGTCGTGTCAACATGAAGCCTACATGAAGCCGTCGAATCGACTTGGGCGGTGGAAACGCGGCGGGGCATAGGAGGGTCGCGTGTCCGGAAAGTTCAGCAAGGGAACTCGGGAGGACTGCGAGTAGCGAAAGCGAAAGCAGTAGTCGGATGGGGCCATAGTAGCGGGGAAGCGGGGCAATGCCCGTGGATGCGAAGGGCCTCTGCGTGTAAAAGGGATGTTTCAAACGAAAGAGCGGAAACCAGATTGATTGAGAAATCCTATACGGACGAGGAGATCGCGGCGATTGCGCAAAAGCACAAGATGCCGCGCTATCCGAAGATTGCGCTCTTGAGGGAGAAGCTGTCGCGGAAGGCAAAGGAGGAGCCACAGTTCAGATTCTACTGCCTGTATGGGCAACTGCTGAGGGAGGACGTGCTGAGATGCGCCTACGAAGCCGTGCGAGCCAACCAGGGTTCGCCTGGCGTCGACGGGGTGACATTTGAACGGATTGAGCATGATGTGGAAGGTGTGGAGGGCTTCCTCGGAGACATCCGACGGGAACTCAAAGCCAAGACCTACAGGGCAAGCCCCGTCAAACGGGTTTACATCGAGAAGGCGAACGGCAAGCTCCGCCCGCTCGGCATCCCGACCATAAAGGACAGGGTTGTGCAGGCCGCGGTGAAGCTGATAGTCGAGCCGATATTCGAGGCCGACTTCCACGAATGCTCGTACGGGTTCAGGCCGAACAGGAACGCGAAGATGGCGGTCGAGAAAATCGCTGCGGAAATCAAGGGCGGCAAGACGGAAGTCTACGACGCCGACCTGTCGAGCTACTTCGACACGATACCGCACGACAAGCTCTTCCTTGCCATCCGAAGGCGCGTCACGGACGGGAGCGTGCTGGCGCTGATACGCCAGTGGCTGAAGTCCACGATAGTCGAGCCGAACGGCATAAGGAACAATCCCAAGGGCAGGGGCACCCCGCAAGGAGGGGTCATCTCGCCTCTTCTGTCGAACATCTACCTGCACTGGTTCGAGACGTGCGCCACGTTGGTCGCCAAGGGAATGAACCAAGTCATGTCGATCGTGCGCTACGCGGACGACTTCGTGATTCTCGCAAGGAAACTGCAAGGAAGATTCGTGCAGGAGATTGAGCGCGAACTGCACCCCTGCCAGAGCATCGCTTCGCGACTCGCTATCGCTCGGGGGATATGCGCTCGGTTTTGCGCCTCGGGCGGGCGTCTCGCCCTCTCTGTGCGCGGCAAAAGTGCCGCGCCCGCCTTTGGCGGGGCGATGGCGAAGAGGCGGGGTAGGGTCGAGTAGAGTCGCATAGGGTCAATTAGAGTTGGTTAGGATCGGTTAGAGTCGGCAACGACCCCGCGTAGCGGGGAGAGTAGGACGTCGCCAGCTTTTTTTATGCCCTTTTCCAAAGGGCTTTTTTGGTATAATACGCCGCGATGAAGATTGCGATACTTTCTTATTGTCGCCCCGTTCGGGTTGATATTGCCCGTCGGGCATCAGATTTTAGGAATATCAACCCGAACGGGTTGACAGGTGGCAATGGGAGATGATATACTTCACGGCATGAAAACGACATCAATGGCAGATATAGCTGGCATTGTCCGCCGAGAGAGAAAGCGTCAAGGAGCAACACAGGTCGAGTTGTCTCAAGTTGCCAATGTTGGAATTCGCTTTTTGCGGGATGTCGAAGACGGCAAACCATCTGTGCATTTTGACAAGTTGATGCGCATTTTATCTGTTCTTGGCATTACAGTCGATATTCTTACGAACGAAGAGACGACGGCATGACAGAACGGCTCAAAGTCTATCTGAGCGGAATACAGGCGGGATACCTTACATGGGATTCTGAACTTGATGTTTTCTCGTTTAGATACATTTCCGATTATCTTGGGCGAGACAGGGCGGTGCCAATATCAAAGTCGCTGCCACTTAGAGAAGACGCTTTCGACGCCCTTGCCTCGCGAACTTTTTTCGAGAACCTTCTTCCGCCGGAAGTTGTCCGCCGCAAGTTGGAGAAGATCCTTCATCACGATTGGCGCAATACTTTTGCCTTTTTGAAGGAGCTTGGCGGTGACTGTGCTGGTGCCATATCACTTTGTCCAGAAAATGTCGAACCGGGAAGTGTCGATGACAACATCCGAGAACTTTCGGAAGATGAGGCCGATGAAATACTGAGGGCATTGCCGGAGAGACCTCTGCTTCAAGGTCTTGTCGAGGGGTATCGAATTTCCGTTGCAGGAGCGCAGGACAAACTCGTTGTCAGAGTCCGCGACGGACGGCTATCCTTGCCTCTCTATGGTGCGGCATCGACTCACATTGTCAAGCCGGAAATGTCGATTTGTCATGGTTCTGTCGAAAACGAGTGCTTTTGCCAGCGTCTTGCCTCTAGGCTCGGTATGGCGGCGGCAGAGGCGTCTATACTTGACATCAAGTCGAGGGCGTATTATGTGTCGGAGCGGTACGACCGCGAGGAGAACGGTGGATCCGTTCGACGCATTCTCCAGGAAGATTTTTGCCAGGCGATGGGAGTCCCAGCCGAAGAGAAGTACGAGACCGACGGCGGTCCTTCGGCAGTTCGGTGCTTTCGGTTCCTGCGTGATAATGGTTTCGGGTTTTCCGCGCTTGCGGGCTTTGTCGATGCACTCGCATTCAATTTCATCGTCGGGAATGCCGATGCTCACGCGAAGAACTTCGCCATCCTCTATCGTGATGGCAAAGCGTCGCTCGCGCCGCTTTACGACACTCTCTCGACGGCTGCCTATCCCAATCTGACGCCGCGCATGGCCATGAGCATCGGTGGCGCACACGACTTCGACGAAGTGACAGCGGCGTCGTTCGATATGTTTGCGGAGAAGTGCGACATAAATCCGAAGTTCGTGCGAGACAGGATCGCGAAGCTTTCCGACGAATTATCCGACGCGATGGACGATGTGTCCGCAGAGCTTTCCGACACAGGGCATCCATCTCCACTCTACAAAGAAATCGCAGCACAGTCGCAGCGCAGACTCAGACAGCTTGTTTAGCGCAGCAGACAGAGAGACTTAGGAATCCATAATTTTTTGATTTTGTATCACTTGGTTACGCACAACGCGGGCAAATATGGTACAATACGCGCCGATGACAAGAAATATCATCATTCGAATTATCATTGGACTTGACGGGTGCAGATCCGCCGGGTTTTCCGTTGCATAGTTCGACAACAGACCCAAGGCACCCAAGTAAAAAGGCGGATCACCAAAACGGCGATTCGCCTTTCTGCATAATGGCGACCGCAAAAAAACACGAAAGGCAAAAATGAACGAACTGAAGGAGATATCGTCGCGCATAAAGGAACTGCGCGAGATCGGTGGCAAGACGACGGCCGACATGGCTCGTCTAACGGAGGTCCCCGAGAGGGATTACATTGCCATCGAGTCCGGGCACATGGACCCGCCGTTCACGTTCCTCCACAAGTGTGCGCTTGCGTTCGGCATTGACATCACTGCGCTTCTCGAAGGCCATTCCGCCAAGCTCTCGCATTTCCAGGTGAACCGAGCCGGTCAGGGGCCTGTCACCGTCAACGAGCAGGGCATCCTCATCCGCAACAT
>JAZSLQ010000169.1:0-17630 GCA_045535455.1 Kiritimatiellia bacterium
AGTGAGGCAAGGAGCCGGTATCCCGGCGACACGGCATCACGACGCGGATGGCGAGCGAAAGACGCGGGAGCACCACCGCGTGGAACGGTAGCGAAGCCGAGGGCACTCTCCACGCGACGAACTCGACCAGAGGTGCCACGCGCGGCTTTGTTTCGGGCCGAAGCCGAGCGGAACCTTCGAGAGTGAGACGATTACGGCAGGACTCGTCCCCGAAGGCGTATATGTATACGCCGAGCGGGGCGGAGGACGTCGGAATCGGCCGCTCTCGCAAGGCGAGCACGGTTGCCCGAAACAAAGCCGCACACTGGAAGGCAAACCAGCATAGGGCGACACTAAGCAGCCAACATCTAACGCGAAGCTGGTTGCGGGGCATTGCCACGAGGGGCGCGATTTGATAGACTACGCGAAGAGCCGGAGTGGTGGAATGGCAGACGCAGCGGACTTAAAATCCGCAGCCCGGTAATCGGGCGTACGGGTTCGAGTCCCGTCTCCGGCACCAGACCTAAACTTCGCAAGTGTCTCACGCAGAGGCGCAGAGAACACAGAGATGTCCATCATGGAAATATTCGGCTACTCTTTCAAAAACGCCGCGCTTCTCGAAGAAGCGCTGACGACGCCGTCGTTCAAGATGAGCAGTCCGGATGCGGCCGACAACCAGCGGCTCGAATTCCTCGGCGACGCCGTTCTCGGCTTCATCGCGGCGGAGCGGCTCTACGGCTCCCTGCCAGACGCGCCGGAGGGCGTTCTTACCGTGAAGCGCACCCACATGGTCTCCTCCGCCGCGCTTTGCGAGGCGGCCGCGCGCCACGACCTCGCCCCTCGGCTCAGGCGCAACAAGGGCGCGGCGCCGTTGCCGGAAAACTCGAAGACGCTTGCCGACGCAGTCGAGGCGGTGATCGGCGCCGCATTCCTCGACGGCGGTCTCGACGCGGCGCGGACGATCTTCGATACGCTCAATCTCGCCTCGATGGCCGATGCCGCCGGTTTCAACCCCAAAGGCGACCTCCAGATCCGCGCGCAGGCCATGACTCCGCCGCGCCACCCCGCCTACCGGCTCGTTAAGACCGAGGGCAGCGACCATGAGCCAGTCTTTACCGTGGAAGTCGCTGTAGACGGCCTTGGAACCGCCTCCGCGTCGGCGCGCAGCCACAAGGAAGCCGAGGCTCTTGCCGCCGCGAAACTCCTATCTATGGTATAATATACCCCCTATGAAAATTACCGAAGATACATTCCGTCTTGTCGCAAATACCATCCGCTGTCTCTGTGCGGACATGATTGAAAAGGCCAAATCGGGCCACCCTGGCGCCGCAATGGGCATGGCCGACCTCGCTTCCGTCCTCTGGCTCAAGCACCTCAATGTCGACCCCAAGGACCCCGAATGGGCCGGTCGCGACCGCCTCGTTTTCTCCGGCGGACACGCTTCTTCCCTCGTTTACGCTCTCTTCCACCTTTCCGGCATGGGCGGCCTTTCGATGGACGAGCTCAAGACCTTCCGCCAGTGGGGCAGCCGTTGCGCCGGCCACCCCGAGCGCGGCGTGACGCCCGGCGTCGAGGTGACGACTGGGCCGCTTGGCCAGGGCATCGCGATGGCCGTTGGTCTCGCGCTCGCGGCGAAGAGGAAGGACGTAGCTAACCGCACGTGGGTCTTCTGCGGCGACGGTGACCTCGAGGAAGGCATCTCCCACGAGGCGGCGAGCCTCGCGGGCGCCCTCAAGCTCGACAACCTTACCCTTATATACGACTCCAACCATATCACAATCGAGGGTGACACCGCCCTCGCGATGGCCGACGACGCCAAAAAGCGGTTCGAGAGCTACGGCTGGAAGGTCTTCGAAGTCGACGGCCACGATCCCGTCGCGATCGACCGCGTCCTTTCCCGCGCGAAGAAGGTCGCCGGACAGCCCTCGATCATCATAGCGACGACGCACATCGGTTTCGGCGCGCCGACGAAGCACGACACGGCAGACTGCCACGGGGCGCCGCTCGGCGCCGATGAGCTCGCGGCCACGAAGAAGGCGCTCGGCTTCGACCCTGAGAAGAGCTTCTACGTTCCGGAGGAAGTCTACTCCGTCTTCAAGTTCCGCACGACCCAGCAGCACCGTTTCGCCAAGAAGACGGCGAAACCCGCCGAGGAGACCGCCCCTGCGCCCACGCGCAAGGACCTCCTCAAGGCGCTGCCCGCGTTCGACCCCGCGAAGCCGGTTGCGACGCGCGCCGCCTGCGGCACGGTCATGAATGCGCTTGCGCCTGTCTTCGCCGGGCTTGTCGGCGGCTCGGCCGATCTAGGCCCGTCGAACAAGACAGTCCTCAAGGGGCTTGGCGACGTCGGTCCTGGCTCATATGAGGGACGCAACATCCACTTCGGCATCCGCGAGCTCGCGATGACGGCGATCGTCAACGGCCTGACGGCGTTCGGCCAGGGCCTGCGCGGCTACGGCGCGACGTTCTTCGTCTTCTCCGACTACTGCAAGCCGGCGATTCGCCTCGCGGCGATCATGGAGCTCCCGTCGATCTTCGTCTTCTCCCACGACAGCTACTGTGTCGGAGAGGACGGCCCGACGCACGAGCCGATCGAGCAGCTCGCCAGTCTCCGGTCCATGCCGAACGTCCGCACGTGGCGCCCGGCCGACGCAAACGAGACGGCATACGCGTGGGTTGAGGCGCTTATGCGCACCGACGGCCCGAGCTGCATCCTGACGACGCGCCAGAACCTGCCGATCCTCGAGGGTGTGACGCCAGATGGCGTCGCGAAGGGCGGCTATGTCGTCTACCAGGCGGGCAAGCAGGACTCCGAGACGATTCTCTTCATCGCGACTGGATCCGAAGTCTCGATCTGCATCGAGGCCGCGAAGCGCCTCGCGGCGGAAGGCCGCGGTGTGAGGGTCGCGAGCTTCCCGTGCATCGAGCGCTTCTACCTCGAGACGACGCCGGAGTACCGCTGCGAGGTCATGCCGCAGGAGATGAAGCGCCGCGTGATCGTCGAAGCAGGCGTGAGGTACGGGCTTGACCGCTTCCGCCTTGACTTCCGCACCACTGCGTTCGTCACGCTCGACCGCTTCGGCGCGTCCGCGCCGTACCAGACGCTCTCCGTCAAGTTCGGCTTCACGCCCGAGAACGTCTACAACGTCGCGAAGACGATCGCCTAAAGAGGGTAGCCGATGTCCGCTCCGAAGACACTGAGAAATGTGTTTACCGTCGGGGCGTTCACGATGCTGAGCCGCGTCCTCGGGCTTGTCCGCGAGGTGCTGCAGGCGTGCCTGATAGGCGCGGGCATCGCGCAGAGCGCGTTTGCCCTCGCGTTCGCGGTTCCGAACATGGCCCGGAAGCTCTTCGGGGAGGGCGCTCTCACCGCCGCGTTCGTCCCGGTCTTCAAGGGGGAGGTCGAGACGGTCGGGCTCGAAAAGGCGGAGCGTCTCGCGCGCATCGTCATGACGATGGTGCTTGCCATTCTTGCGTGCGCCGTTGCCGTCGCGCTCGCGGCGCTCGTCGCGGCCGACGGACTGCTTACCGGATGGCGGGCGTTCACCGGCGACGACCGGCGATGCCTCGTCATCTCCCTCGTGACCATTCTCGTACCGTACATGATCGCGATATGCGGTGCGGCGTTCGGGATGGGAGTCCTGAACGCGCTCGGCAGATTCAAGGCCTCGAGCTTCATGCCCGCGTTCCTGAATCTTTTCTGGATCGCCGCGCTCGTCGCGCTTGTTCCGTTTCCGGCTCTTCCCGTCGCGGTTCGCGTGCGCATCGTGGCCGGCGCGATTCTCGTCGCTGGATTCGCGCAGACGGCGTTCATGTTCCGCTGCATGTCCCGCGCAGGAGTGAGCGCGCGTCCGCTATTCTCGGGCTGGGGCTCGGAGAAGGTGCGGCTCGTCTGGCGGAACCTCGGCATAGCGGCGCTTGGCGCCGGGGCGGTGCAGGTGAATTACATGCTCGACCAGGTCCTCGGACAGCTGGCGAGTCCGTGGGCGGCCGGTGTGATCGGCTATGCGGAGCGGCTTATGGACCTTCCGCTCGGAGTGATCGGCGTCGCTTTCGGAACCGTGCTTCTGCCGACGTTCGCGGGGTTCTTCGCGAAAGGCGACGTCGAAGGCGCGAGGGAGGCGCTTGCGTCTTCCGTCCACTCGCTGATGTTCGTCATGTTGCCATCGGCGGCCGGACTCCTCGTGCTTGCGCCCGAGATAGCGCGCGTAGTCTACGGGCGCGGCGAATTCGCCGCGCTCGCGACTGTGCGCGTGTCGCGCGCGCTTGCGGTTTATGCGGCAGGGCTCGGCTTCTTCGGCTTCCAGAAGACGCTTGTCCCGTGGTTTCATGCGCAGAACGACATGAAGACGCCTCTCAGGGTCTCCGTGCTGACCGTGGCCGTGAACGCGGTTCTCAACATTCTCGCCGTGTGGCTTCTTCCCGTGGAGTGGCGGCACGTCGGGCTCGCGCTCTCGACGGTGCTATGCGCGGCGATCGGCTGCGCCCTGCTCGTCGCCATCGCGCGGCGGCGCAACGGCTCGCTCGGCTTGCGCAAGGCCTTTGGCGTGCTCGGCGCGCCGGGTCCGCTCCTGAAGATGCTCGGGGCCTCGATCCTCATGGGGTTTGCGGTCGCGGCGGCCAAGCCGCTTGTTGCCAACGGCCCCGCGATTGCGGCTCTTGCAGTGCTTATCGCGCTTGGCGCAGTCGTCTACGGCGTCCTCTCGCTTCTTTTCATGCGCGAACAACTCCGTGGTTTTCACTTGCGCTTCAGACGTAGAATTTAGTATACTGACGGCATGATGTACAGGAAGGTACCAGTTTTTTGCGGGTGCGCAGCCCTGCTTTTGGCGTCGTCCACGCCTTTCGTGGCCGTCGCCGACGATCCTGCGCCTGCGCCCGCGGCCGAGGCTCCCGTCGAGGAGACCGATCCCGCGCTTGAACTCGAAATCCGCTATGTCGAGGCGCTGATAGAGTACGGCTATCCAGACTTCGCCGAGCCCGTCATAGAGGCGACGAAGAAGAAATGGCCCGAGGCCGAGACGAAGTTCTTCGCCATCGAGATTCGCGGCATGCTCTCCTTGGGCAAGTTCGACGAGGCCGAGAAGAAGATCGCGGCGCTCCCCGACCGCAACGGCCCGAAATACTGGGCGGCGCGTCTCGAAGTCGCCAACAACCTCTTCTTCCGCGGCAAGAAGGCCGAGTGCTCGAAGATCTACGACGAGTTCTTCAAGGCGTTCCCGAAGCCCACGAAGGAAATTCGCGAGTTCTACATGCAGGCGTGCTACGCCTGGGGGCAGATCCTCGTCGGCGACAAGCGCTTCGAGGAGGCCGTGAAGGTTTACGCCGGGCTTCTTTCGCAGATCAACAAGAAGAAGAGCGAGGACGACGCGAACACGTGGTGCAACGTCGCGTGCGAGACGGCCGAGATGTACCTGAAGCTCGCGTCCGACCAGCCTGACGTCAAGAAGCGCAAGCAGTACATCGATCCCGCGAGGAAGATCATCGATGCGCTTCTCTGGGAGTCCGACCGCCCTGTTTACTTCGGGCGAGCCATCGCGATGAAGGCGAACTCCGAGCTTTTGAAGGGCGACGTCGCCAAGGCCCAGCAGACGATCAACGAGTACATGCCGCAGCTCGAGCAGCTCCACCAGTCGATTGTCGAGTTCGACCCCGAGGGCAAGGAGGGCCTGAGGAAGTTCTCGCCGATGCCACTCTGCCGCTTCATGCTCGCTAAGATGCTGTGGGACGAGGCCCAGGCCGAGTTCAAGAAGCCGAAGCGCGACGACGACCGCATCAAGGCGCTCCTCTTCGGCGACAAGCTGCCTTCTGGCAAGCGCAACGGTCTCGGCGCGTACAACCACGCGCTCAACGTCTTCATCCAGTATCCAGAGTCCACGTGGGCCTCCGACGCGGGCGAGATGTCCGAGAAGATCAAGGAATTCGCCGAGAAGAACTATAGCGCGAAACTCAACGTAGTGATCACTCCCGAGCAGCTTGCCAAGGTCCGCCAGATGCAGTTCCGCTCGCCTTCCGAGAAGATGGCCGAGGACAAGGTCGAGGAGGCGGTCAAGGAGTATCTCGAAGTCCTTTCCCGCTATCCAGAGGTCAAGGAGTCTATCTACGCCGTCGAAGAGGTGATTCGCGGGCTTCTCGGGCTCATTCAGGCCAACAAGGACGATCCCAGGGTCTCAGACTGGCGCATCGACGCCGACGCGATTGAGGGCTATCTCGCCGAGCGTTTCGCCGGTTTCAAGGACCGCGAGCTCATGACGATGGCCGGCGAGTCGGTCCTGCGTCTTGCGGCCTACGAGAAGCAACTTGGCCAGCTCGCCCGCGCCGATCGGCTCTATGGCGAGTTCCTCACGAACTACCGCCGCCACGTCAGCGCCCCAAACCAGGCCTCCATGCTGCTTAGCGAGGCGATTCAGGGCGAGCGCTGGGCCGATGCGCTAAAGTTCTGCGGCATCATCCAGCAGTACTACACCAACTCCCTCTACTACGCTACTTCCTATTCCCAGGAGTCCTACTGCCACACCAAGCTTGGCGAGCAGGCCGAGGCGATTGCCGCAATGAAGAAGTACGTCGAGGTCGAGAAGGACGGCATCGCGCGCGAGCAGGCTCGCATGGCGCTTGCGCAGATGTACCAGAAGGAGGGCTTCGACATCGTCTCCGGCGCCGAGACGAACGAGACGCCCGAGGCCGTCGCCGCCGCTCTCAAGGCGGGTTCCGCCCAGATTGTCCGCGGCATAAAGGAGTTCCGCGCTTTCGCCGACGAGGCCGACAAGGCGCTCGCCAACCCCTCGCTCACCAAGGCCGACAAGGCGAAGTACAACCTCCTTAGGGAACAGGCCCTCTTCCTCGTGGGCGACTGCTGGCGCCGCATGACGAAGCCCGAGGCCAAGATCCAGTCGTTCCGCGAAAACGCCGCGAAGAGCTACGAGGAATATCTTGCGGCCTATCCCGAGGGGCGTTTCTCCACCAACGCGTATGTCCGCCTTGGCACGATCTACACCGCGCTCGGCGACACAGAGAAGTCGCGCGACGCCCTCGACCGCCTCTCCAAGGCGTTCCCCAACTCGCTTGAAGCGAAGAACGCCAAGCCCCAGCTTGCGAAGTCGCTTATCGAAATGGGCATGAAGAAGGAGGGCACCGATATCTACGCAGAGATGCTTAGGACCGACGGCGCCTACACCGCATGGCAGTTCGTGAACGCCGGCGAGGCCCTTATCGAGGCCAAGAGCTGGTCGCTCGCGAACGACGCGTTCGAGAAGGCCATCCACAAGGCCGGCACCAACCAGCTCCTGACCGTGGCGAGGGCGCGTCTTGGCGAGGCCATGTCCCTCTACAAGCAGAAGGCCTACGTCCAGGCGCGCGACGCGCTCGACCAGTTCCTCGACGACCCGAAGATGTCGAAGATGTCCATCGCCGTCGATGCGCACCGTCTCATGATCGAAGTCGCCTCGGAGCAGGGCCGTACCGAAAAGGACCCCGATCTCCGCTCCAAGCACTTCGGCAAGGCGATTGGCTCCGTCAAGAAGCTCCGCAACTACTGGAAGAACAAGCCGCAGTGGGAGCAGGATTCCGTCGATCTCATGTCTGCCGACGTCAAGCTCCGCCAGATGGCCGCCGAAGAGGTGATGGGGCTTAAGGAAGAGGCCGACCAGTCTGGGCGCACGGCGGTTTCGACGCTTCTCGCGTTTCTGCAGTCGCACTGCGTTGACGAGAGCCACCCGGCCGACAAGATGTCTGCTGGCGAGCTCGCAAACCTCGAGCGCTGCTACGCGACGCTAATCCCTCTCTGCGCGAAACTCGGCAGCGACTTTGCCGACAACATCTTGAAGTTCGGCCAGGAGTATCTCGACCTCTTCCCGAACGGCAAGGCACGCGTCGATGTGCAGAACGCGATGAACCAGGCCAAGACTGCTGGCGGCAAGGTGGCCGCGCCAGTGGCGGCTCCTGCGACCGACACCGCTCCCGCCGCCGAGGCCCCTGCGGCAGAACCCGAGGCCGAGCCTGCGGCTGAACCTGCGGCAGAGCCCGCCGCCGAAAACTGATTTCTTAAGGAGAAGAACTAATGAAGAGACTGATGATTCTGTTAGCCGTCGCCGCAGCGACTTCGCCGCTCTGGGCTATCCAGGGCACGATTCGCACGGAGACCGACTCCAAGAAGGGCGACATCAAGTGGCAGAGCCGCTCGAAATCGTATGCCATCTCGTTCAAGAAGGGCAATACCGTCGTGAGCGCCGAGTATCCCCTTGCGGACGTCGTCGAGCTCGACATCGAAAAGCCCGCTGGCTACGAAAAGGCCGTCGAGAACGTCAAGCGCGGCAACGGTGCCGCGGCGATCGGCGTCCTTACGAAAGTAGTCCAGGACTACAAGATGCTCGTGTGGGACAAGCCGGCTGGCCGCTACCTCGTCGAGGCGTATATCTCGGCGAACAACGCCCAGAAGGCGTACGAGATCGCGACGAGCATCATCAACGAGGACAAGTCCGCCGCCTGGAAGGGCGATCTTGCCCCGGCCTACTGGCAGGCGCTCCTGAAGCTCGGCAAGACGCAGCAGCTTGAAGGTCTCGTCAAGAAGGCGGCGATCAGCGGCGATCGCGCAGCGAGTGCAAACGCGCTCGTCATGCGCGGCGACATGATTCTCGCCTCCGAGGGCACGTCGCCCGAAGGTCTCCGCAAGGCGCTCACCGACGCGTACCTCAGGGTCGTTCTCATGTACGCCGACGAGCCGTGCCGCGAGGCGCGTATCGACGCGATGCAGCGCGCGGCAGACTGCTTCGACAAGCTTGGCCAGGCTGCCCGCGCGGAGCAGCTCCGCTCCCAGGCCCGCAAACTCTAAAACCCCCTAACCCTTAGACCCCATAACCCTTTAACCCTCTAACCACTCTTAACCAACCACCGAAGGAAAAACAAAATGAGCAAGGCAAGAAAATCGTTGATGGCATTCATGATCCTCGTCGGAACCTGCGTGGCCCCGATGGCGGCACTCCAGTCCATGGGCCAGGAGCTGACCGATGAAAACGGCAACGTCGTAGCGCAGAACACGGCGCAGACGAGCGGCAAGAAGGGCGGCGGCTTCGTTGACATCGTCTTTGGTTCTGGCGTCGTAGGCATGCTCCTGTGGTTCGCCCTCTTCGGCGACGGTGCGCTTGCAATCTACTTCTCGGTTGACTGCTTCATTCTCATCAAGCCCGAAAAGCTCATGCCCGCCCGCCTCATCGACCAGGTCCAGAAGGCGATGAGCGAAGGCGACATCGTGGCGGCTATGGAGGCCTGCCAGAACACGCCTTCCGTCATGTCCAACATCCTCACCGCGGCGTTCCAGCACGTCGAAGAGGGTTTCGATGTCATCCAGGAGGCGGTCAACGCGGCTTCCGACCTTGAGCAGGAGAAGCTGATGCAGCGCCTGACGTGGGTTTCGGTCTGCTCGAACCTCGGCCCGTCTCTCGGCCTTCTCGGTACGGTGCAAGGCATGATTCTGACGTTCCAGGCCCTCGCGCAGGGCGGCGCCGGCGACGCGGCCGCGCTCGCAAGCTCGATCGGCCAGGCGCTTTGGACGACCGCAGGCGGCCTTATCGTGTCGATCCCGACGATCACCGTGTTCTACTCTCTGCGTAACAACGCCAACCGTCTCATTCTCCGCATGACCGCTGTCACGATGGAGTTCCTGAACGGGCTTAGGAACGTCGAAGTCGCCCCCGAGGAGGGCGCGGCGGAGATGGCGTAAGGGACAGGCGCATAGAAAAACACCATGGGCAAGAAGCCACAGGAAAACCCTCAGCTCGACATGACGCCGATGATCGACGTCGTGTTCGAACTCATCATCTTCTTCGTCGTCACGCTCGTCGAGGCGCAGAAGAAGGACGAGACGATCGAGCTGGAGGACGGCAAGCACGGCATCGTGCTTACGCCGGAGGAATTGCCGCCTACGCACATGCAGATCGACATCGGCCTCTACCAGAGCGGGCCGAAGAAGGGCAAGCCCCGCATCTCCATGGGCGACGTTGAGATATCTCCGGCGGAAATCTCGAAGCGCGTCAGGGACCGTCTCAAGAAGTACAAGGACTTCCCGGTGATGGTCCGCGCCGACTTCGCGGTTCCGCACAAGGCGGTTGCGCAGGTCATGAACGCCTGCACCGAAGCGGGCGTCTGGAAGATTTCGTTCGTCGCCGTCCAGGAGGACAAGACCAACGAGCGCAAGCGGTTGAAGAAGATCAGGAAGTAGCGGAGGCATCTAAATGGCGAGAAAACCGCAGGAAAACCCTCAGCTTGACATGACGCCGATGATCGACGTCGTGTTCGAGCTCATCATCTTCTTCGTTGTCACGATCAAGCAGGAGGACATATTCTCCAAGCTTAACTGCAACCGCCCCGCCCCGGCGACGGGTCAGGCCACCGAGGACAAGGACATCACTGTCAACATCGAGATCGGCCGCCGCTACGACGGCAGCCCGCAGGGCGTCATCCTCTACAACAAGCGCGAGGTGAAGCGCACCGAGCTCGATGCCGCCCTCCGCGAGATCGCCAAGGTCAAGAAGACGACGCCGATTATCGTGAAGTGCGCCGAGGACAGCCCGCACAAGGCCCTCGTCGATGTCTTGGACATTTGCTATCACAACGAACTCTTCAGCGTAAGCGTGTTTACGCTGTAGTTCACCCACCCCAGGGGGAAGCAAAAGACATGAGCGAAGAAATTATAGAAGAGATGGAAGAAGAGGTTGGCATTGACCTCGACGAGATTGCGAAGAAATACGAGGAAAAGGGCTTCTTCAAGCGTCTCAGCGAAATGTTCAAGGGGCTCGGCAAGCCCCATGACACTCGCGAATACAAGATTGCGAGAATAGAGCTCCAGCGCCTCGCCGCTCCCCTCACGGCAATCGTCGTGCCCATCGTGTTTGGCGTAGTTCTCTGCGTCGTGACGATGATCTCCGGGCAGAAGAAGGACGTCATTATCGCCGACATCGCCCAGATCGAGGAAGAGGCCGAGGAGCTCAAGGAAGAAGAGGAGATTCCGCCCGACGACATCGAGCCGCCTCCGATGGAGGAAGTCGAGATCACGGTCGACACGCCGAACCCAAACCCGGTCTCGACCGTGACGCCCGTGCCGTCTCCGCCGTCTGCGCAGGTTTCGGTGAAGCCCGCCCCGATGGATTCTGTCGCAATCGTCAAGTCCCCAGTCACCATGAAGTCGATGACGGGCTCTCGCACCCCGGGCTCCATCGGCGCTGCGACGCGCGGCGGCGCCGGCTATGGCGACGCCAATACCGAGGCATGCGTCATGAAGGTTCTCTGGTGGCTCAAGGCCCATCAGAACACCGACGGCAGCTGGGGCAAGGGGAATCAAGTGGCCAATACCGCCCTCGCAGTCCTCACCTACCTCGCGCATGGCGAATATCCTGGCTCCCCGTCCCCCTACAAGCGCGACTTCGGGCCGACTGTGCAGATGGCGATTGACTACCTGATCAGCCACATCCATACTGGCGCAGACAACGTGCCGCACTTCAGCCCTACCGACGGCAACGAGTACAGCTTCCTCATGGCGACCTACGCGCTCTGCGAGGCGTATGGCATGACGAAGAACCCGAACTGCAAGGAAGCGGCGCACCAGTGCCTCTACCGCATCGTCGAAAACCAGTCCTCGACTGGCGGCTGGGACTACAAGCTCAACAAGAACTCGACGCGCGACGACCTCTCCTTCGCTGGCTGGGCGATTCAGGCGCTCAAGGCCGGCAAGATGGCTGGTCTCCACCCCGAAGGCCTCCAGACGGCGATCAACAAGGCGATCAACTGCCTTAAGAGGCGCAGCTACTCGAAGTCCGGCGGCTTCACCTACACGCCGACGAAAGGCAACAACGGCGGTGCAACCGGGCTCGCCGGCGTCGGCACCTTGGCGATGCAGCTTCTCGGTCGCGGCTCCGAGCCCGAGGCGCAGAACGCGCTCGAGGTCATGCGCGACTGGAAACCGTCGTTCGATCCCGACCAGCTTTCGGCCAAGAAGCCAGGCGGCAGCCCCCAGTACTACTGTTACTACGCTACGCAGTGCAAGTACCAGGCGGGCATGAAGGCAGGTGCGCTCAAGAACGACGAGGTGACGTGGCAGAACTGGAATGTCGCCATGAAGAAGCTCTACACGTCGTCCATCATCGACCTTCCCGAGAAGGTTAAGGACTACACGGGCAAGGAACACAAGCAGGGCTACTTCGAAAACAAGGACGCGCACACATCGCGTCCGTACATGGACACGTGCCTTGCGGCGCTCCAGCTGATGGTCTATTATCGCTACCTCCCGACTACGTCGGTCAAGGCCGGCGAGGATGAAGCGGGCGCTGGCGGGGAAGACGCCGCGCAGGCGATAGACAAGTCTAAGGACGTCGCCGTCACGGTCGACATCTGAAGATGGTGAAATAGTGAAATAGTGAAATGGTGAAATGGTGAAAGCACTTCGCGTTCTCTGCGGCTCTCGGCACTCGCTTCGCTCGGCTTGGCTCGCTACAAATCGCGAGCCCCGCTTGCGCGGCGGTTACGCGACTCTGCGTTAAAAAACAACTCGACCAACTGACGTGAGCTTTTCGGTTTTTCTCGCCACCAAATACCTTAAGCCGAAGCGCTCGGTCGCGTCGGTCATTACGTGCGTTTCGATTCTCGGCGTGATGCTCGGCGTAGCCGCCGTCATCATCGTTAGAAGCGTGATGACCGGCTTTGGCGACGAGTGGGAAAAGAAGATCCTCAGCTTCAAGCCCCACATCTCGATCTTGCCGATACGGGGCAATGTCGTCGCGAACGAGGACAATATCGCGGCGGCAGTCCGTGCGCTTCCCGGCGTAACATGCGTCACGCCCGAGGTTGACACTCGCGTTCTCCTTTCATACCGCAATCGCGTCCTTGCGCCCGTTCTTCTCGGCGTAGATGCGGGCGACTTCACGGCGGCCTACAAGATCGGTGCTCCCCGCGCGGGCACTTTCGACCTCGATGGCGACTCCATCGTGCTCGGCGTCCATGCGGCGCGGACGCTCGGCTGCTGGGTCGGCGACGAAGTTACTGTCTATTCCCCGAAGACGCTCGCCTCGCAGGACGAAGTGTTTCTTCCGATCAAGTGGAAGGTCGTGGGAATATTCTCTTGCGGACAGTACGACTACGACTCCGGCTATGCAGTTGCGTCGCTTGCGAATGTGCGCGACTTGATGGGGCTCGAAAAGGGCGTCTTCGCGATCCACGTGAAGACCGATTGCCCGACAGACCCCGCGAAGTTCCGCGCTCTTGTCGAAACGGTCGTGGAAACTGCAAACTCCCCCACTCCCCCACTCGCCAACTCCTCCACTCATGTCCGCGCCCTCACCTGGCGCGAGGCCGACCGCGAGCTATTTGCCGCGCTTGCCGTCGAGAAGAACATGACGGCGGTCTTGTTGCTTCTCATTTCCCTCGTCGCGCTCTTCTGCGTGATGAACACGCTTCTCGTTCTCACCGTCCAGAAGACGCCCGAGATCGGGCTTTTGAAGGCGCTTGGCTTCTCGCGCCGCGAGATAATGGGCGTATTCATGACGCACGGGCTTGTCCAGTGCACGGCGGGAATCGTCCTTGGGCTTCTCGCGAGTTGGGGAGTCCTCTCGAATCTTCAGCGCATCGTTGAGTGGCTTGGTTCGATAGGCGTTCCAGTCTTCCCCGAGTCGGTCTACGGGCTCGCGGAAATACCGCACCGCGTGATATTCTCGGATATCCTCTGGGCTGTCGCGTTCGTCTATGCGTTCGGACTCCTCGCATCGTTCATCCCCGCTCTCATCGCCTCCACAAAAGATCCTGTAAAAGCACTGGAGTAGCATTGGAAAGATTAAAATGGCTGTCTTGAGCACATTGGACGTGACGAAGAGATTCAAGATCCCGGGGCAGAAGCCCATCGAGGTCTTGAAGGGCGTGACCTTTTCCGTCCGCGAGGGCGAGAAGGTCGCGATAGTCGGGCGCTCGGGCGCTGGCAAGTCAACATTGCTCAACATTCTCGGCGGGCTCCTGAAGCCGACCTCGGGAACGGTCTCGCGCCCCAAGAACTTTGGCTTCGTGTTTCAGTCCTACCACCTGATGCCCGAGCTGACGGTCCTTGAAAACGTGCTTCTCCCGACGATGGCCCGCCGCGCCGCAGCACTTGCGACGCGGGCCGCGAGCGAGGCGCGTGCACGCGATCTCCTTGAGAAAGTGGGGCTTGGCAAACGGCTTGACCACCTCCCCGCCGAGCTTTCGGGCGGCGAGCGCCAGCGCGTCGCGCTTGCCCGCGCACTCGTCACAGACCCCGCGCTTGTCCTTGCCGACGAGCCGACAGGCAACCTCGACGCCATGACGGGCGCCGATATCCTGCGCATGCTCTCCGACCTTTCCGGCGACGGCAAGACCTCGCTCGTTATGGTGACTCACTCGCCTGCGGCGGCGGCAGTCTGCGACCGCACGCTCTCGCTCGAGGACGGCGTTCTTGTTGGAAAGGGATAACGCCGTGGCGTCTTGCGCTGAGATACTCATCGCAGAAGACGAACCGCCAGCTCGAAAGGGCTTTCGTGCCCTTTTTGAGGGTGAGGGATATGCAGTACGCACGGCTCGCGACGGAGAGGAAGCGCTTGCGAAGTTCAAGGATCAGCGCCCCGACGTCGTTCTTCTTGATGTGATGATGCCGAAGATGAACGGCATCGTCGCCTGTGCCGAGATACGCAAGTTAGACCCTCTCGTCCCGATACTATTCTTTACGGCTATGCCGTCCGATGTTGGCGCGGTTCGTGCGCTCGGCCTCGGTGCGGACGACTACATCGACAAGGCGAAATCGCCAGAGGAGTTGCTTGCCCGCGTCGCGGCGGTTTTGCGCCGTGCATCCGCCGCGCGTCCGTGCGCCGACGTCCTCTCTCTCGGCGGCGTCAGCATAGACTTTTCGACGATGACGGCCTTGGGCGACGGCGTTTCCGATGAGCTCACGAAGTCAGAAGCGCTTTTTCTCCGGCTTCTCGCCTCGGAGCGAGGAAAATGCTTTTCTTTCGATGAGATCTTCGCTGCCTTGCGCGGCGAAGGGTATATTGGCGACGACAACGCCGTCCGCTGCATAGTTAAGCGCCTCAAGGTGAAGCTTGGCCGCGCCGGTGAACTAATTGCCAACGCCCGAGGCGTCGGCTACAAGCTTGTAAAGTAGTCCTTCCCAATTCTTCGCTGTAATGTGGTATAATTTCCCTGTGATGAAGAACAAATGCGGGAATGTCGGGCAGAAGGGAAAAGCGCTGAAACGCCGCGTTCGCGTCGAGATCGATCTCGGCGCTTTGGTTAGGAACTACAGGAAGATCGTTGCGCACGTGAAGCCGATGCGCGTTCTCTCCGTCCTCAAGGCGAACGCCTACGGCCTTGGCGTCGGCGCGTACGCGAAAGCTCTCGCTGAAGCAGGTTGCCGCGAGTTTGGCGTCGCGGAGCCGTTCGAGGCGCTCGAACTCCTCGCAGTTCTGAAGCGCGGCGGATTTGCCGCGGACGTGCAGATTCTCTCGTCGATACTTCCAGATGAAATCGTGCCGATGGTGAAGGCGGGCGTCATACTCCCCGTGACCGATGTCGCGACGGCGAAACTCATAAGCGACGCTGCGAAGCGCGCGAAGAAGACGGCGCGCGTCCACTTTAAGCTCGATACCGGCATGGGCCGCCTCGGCATCCTCGCGAAGGACGCGCTTGAGACGATTCGCGTCGTGAGGAAACTCCCGAACCTCGACTGCGAGGGAATTTTCTCGCACTGCCCGATGGCGTACGACCCGAAGGACCCGTTCACGAAGCGGCAGATAAAGCTCTTTAAGTCGATAGTCGCATCGTGCGCGAAGGAGGGCATCGCGTTCCGCAAGATCCACATGGCCGCGTCGGACGCGATCAACAACTTCCCCGAGACGGCAAAACCTCCGTTCACGATGGTGAGGACCGGCATCAACCTTCACGGCAGTTTCGACCCAAACGGCCGCAAGGCGCTGAATGTCGAGCCGGTTCTCTCCCTTCGGACGCGTGTCGCGCAGGTGCGCGAACTGCCCGCGGGCACGACGCTCGGCTATGGGCGCACATGGTGCCTCGCGCAGCCGACAAAGGTCGCGACGATCTCGGCGGGCTACGCCGACGGGCTTCCGCTCGCGCTCACGAACCGCGGCCACGTCTTCATCGGCGGACGCCGCTGCAAGATAATAGGCCGTATTTCCATGGACTATACGACTGTTGACGTGTCGGATGTCCCTGGGGTGAAGCCCGGCGACGAGGTGGTCTGCTTCGGCTCTTGCGGGCGCGACTCGATAACCCCTGACGACTGGGCGATGCTGAAGGGAACGCACGCTTATGATATAATTTGTTCTCTCGGCTCGCGCGTCCAGCGCGTCGTGAAGTGATTTAACGGTAAAACTAAGGAGAAGAAAAATGAACTACGCAGAGGCCAAGAAGATGCTCGACAAGTGCGGACAGGGACATGTCCTCGCCTGGTGGAACAAGCTTTCGAAGAAGGGGCAGGGCGCCCTCCTTGAACAGATCGGGAAGATCGACCCGAAGAGCTTGGCCTACTGCCAGAAGGCGCTTAAGGCCGGCACGGCCGCAATCGACAACTCGAAGGGCAAGGCCCCGAAGGTCGCCGTCCTCAAGGGCAAGAAGCTCGCCGATGCCGTTGCGCTCGGAGAGAAGGAGCTTAAGGCTGGCCGAGTCGCCGCGCTTCTCGTCGCTGGCGGCCAGGGCTCGCGCCTCGGCTACGACGGCCCCAAGGGCTGCTACTCTATCGGCCCGATCACAGGTGCGCCGCTCTTCTACTTCCACGCCCGCAAGATCCTCGCGCGCACCATCCGCTACGGGCGCACGATTCCGTTTTACGTGATGACGAGCGAGGCCAACAACGAGGCGACGATCCGCTGCTTCGAGGAGAACGAATACTTCGGGCTCAATCCGAAGGACGTGTTCTTCTTCACGCAGGGCATGTGGCCCGGCATGACGAACGACGGCAAGATCATCATGGATGCGCCCGGCCATGTCTTCATGAGCCCCGACGGCCACGGCGGCCTTCTCGCCGCGCTCAAGCGCTCGGGAGCCCTTGCCGACATGAAGAAGCGCGGCATCAAGTCGGTGTTCTTCTTCCAGGTCGACAATCCCCTCGTCGAGATCGCCGATCCCGCGTTCATCGGCTACCACGTCGCAAACAAGTCGGAGTATTCGCTCAAGCTCTGCGCGAAGCGCGATCCCTTTGAGAAGGTCGGCATGCCGATGCAGTTCGGCAAGTCCTTCCGCATGGTCGAATACACCGAGATGACGAAGGAGCAGTGCGTGCGCAAGGGCAAGGACGGCAAGCTCTACTTCCTCTATGGCTCGCCTGCGATCCACGTCTTCGATCGCGCGTTTCTCGAGCGCGAGGCCAGCAAGCCCATGCCGCTCCACCTCGCGTTCAAGAAGATCCCGTTCGTCGACGCGAAGGGCAAGGTCGTGAAGCCGTCCGAGCCGAACGGATACAAGTTCGAGAAGTTCATCTTCGACGTCCTCCCGAACGCGCGTCGCGCGGCGTTCCTCGCCTTCGAGCAGAAGGACGAGTTCTCTCCCGTCAAGAACGCCGAGGGCAGCGACTCGCCCGCGACGTGCAAGGCCGACATGCAGGCGAAGAGGCGCCGCTGGCTCGCCGTGGCGGGAGACGCGGTGAAGGACGGCGT
>JAZSLQ010000105.1:0-12417 GCA_045535455.1 Kiritimatiellia bacterium
GGCGCAAGTGCCGCGAAGCCAGTACCGGCCACGCCCCCTCCAGCGTCCCCTAAACCCGTTGCCACGGAACCTACGCCCCTTTCGGCAGGTCAGACCGCGCCGGAAGCGCCACAGAAAATCCAGACGACGATTGACTTCAGCGCTCCCGCGAGCATAGTGGCCGACCCCCCTTCTCCGGCTCAGACTTCGCGCTATGCGGCGCCGATGCCGATCGACGACGGCTTCTCGATGCCCGTCGTCAACTGGCGCATGATAGCGCTCGGTGCAGCGGCCGTGGCGATTCTCCTTATCGCGATTTTCGGCGTTCGTGCGCTCTACCGCGTGACGATGACCGCCCCGACAGACAAAGTCGAGACAACGGAAGTCGCTGTCCCCACTCCAACTGAGACTCAACCTCCCGCGAAAGCGCCAGTCGACCGGAAACCCCTTCCGCTAAAACCTTTTTACATTGATTCCAACCACCAAACAGAAACGGAGAAATAAAACATGGAAGTCGTAATATGCAAGACTAAAGAGGAGGCCTCCAAACTGGCCGCCGACATGATCACCGCCGCAGTGAAGAAGAACCCCAAGACGGTTCTCGGACTCGCCACCGGCTCGACGCCTGTCCTCATGTACACCGAGATGGCCAAGGCCGTCAAGGCGAAGAAAGTGAGCTACAAGCAGGTGAAGAGCTGGAACCTCGACGAGTACTACGGGCTCCCTGGCACTCACGACCAGAGCTACCGCTACTTCATGAACAAGAACCTGTTCGAGAAGATCGACATCAAGCTCTCGAACACGCACGTCCTCAACGGGCTCGCCAAGGACCCCGAGAAGGAGTGCAAGGCGTACGAAGCGCAGATCAAGAAGGCCGGCGGCATCGACATTCAGGTGCTCGGCATTGGCTCCGACGGACACATCGCGTTCAACGAGCCAGGCACTTCGCTCAAGAGCCGCACCTCGATCGTTTACCTCACCCCATCGACGGTCAAGGACAATGCGCGTCTCTTCTTCAAGGGCGACATGAAGGCCGTCCCGAAGAGCGCCCTTTCGATGGGCGTCGGCACGATCTGCGAGGCGAAGAAGATTATCCTGCTCGCGTTCGGCGCTAACAAGCAGGACGCCATCAAGGGCTGCGTCGAAGGCCCGATGAGCCAGTTCTGCACGGCCTCGGCGCTCCAGGCGCACAACGACGCGTGGATCTTCTGCGACGAAGCGGCCGCCAAGAAGCTCAAACTCAAAAAGTACTACGCGTGGCGCAGCGCCACCAAGCTTGGGCTATGAACGACGACGGGTTCACAAGCTTCCTCTGCGACCATTGCCACACCGAGATCGAAGCCACCTTCGACCTGATCGGCCAGGAAACCGAATGTCCGGCGTGCGGCGCCAAGCTCACCGTGCCGGACAACCGCGACGACGGCATCACACGCCATTCGTCCGACGACGTCGATCCTAACCGGACTCATGCGATAAAGAGTCGCACGATACGTATCGAACTCGGCGATATATGAGCGCAAGGCGAGGAAAGAAAAAACGGCCGTCCGCCGCAAGGCGGGCGGCCATGATCGCCATGACGGCGACTGCCTGCGGATACGTCCTTCTGGCAGCTGTCGCCGTCTGGTTCGTACACCATCCGCGCGAATGGCTGCGGCAAAAGGAGGAATCCCTTCCCAAGTTCCTCTTCTCCGCACTCTATTGGAATGGAAACGGGCTCGGCGACATAACAGACGCCCTCGACATAACCGGGTTTGACTCTGTCTATGAATACGACGACGAGCCGCCTACTGGAAGCGTCTTCTTTGCCGGCGCCCCGAAGCGGACAGG
The DNA here is from genome assembly GCA_045535455.1 of Kiritimatiellia bacterium. Classification (GTDB taxonomy): domain Bacteria; phylum Verrucomicrobiota; class Kiritimatiellia; order RFP12; family UBA1067; genus UBA1067. The sequence continues at coordinate 1,807 of JAZSLQ010000105.1, forward strand.
GAACGTGCAGCCGTCCGACATAACGGTTCTCGACCGCGGCGAATTCGCCGTCGGCTGGTCGCCCTCTCTCAAGCGCCCCGTCTGGTGCGCCTACCACGTGACGCCGCAGAAGCTCTACGAGCCGGGAAAGCGTCCGAACTTCGCCAAGGACAAGGAAGCCCCAAACTCTCCCGACCCCTCCGACTACAAGCGCAGCGGCTACGACCGTGGCCACATGGTCCCGAACCACGCGATAGAATCGCGCTACGGGACCGACGACCAGAAAAAGACCTTCCTCATGTCGAACATCGCGCCGCAGACTCCCGCCCTCAATCAAGGCGTCTGGCGCAACGTAGAGCATCGCATAGCCGACTTCTGGCCGGCGAAATACGGAGAGATCTGGGTCATCGTCGGCTGCGTCCCTAACGGGCTCGGCGAGACGCTGAGCGGGACGGACATCGAAGTTCCAGGGCGTTTTTTCCAGTTGATTGTTGCGCAGAGCGGAATGGACGTAAGGGCCCTCGCCGTAATCTTCGACCAGCATACGCCGTGGCGCGAATGGGCCGCGAGGCACATCGTCTCGATAGACGAACTCGAAGAGGAGACGGGGCTCGACTTCCTGCCAGACCTGCCGAAGTTTATACAGGATCCGCTGGAAGCGGAAAGGCCCAATCGGCTCTGGCCAATCAGGGCATGCGACGTCTTCGGGCTTATCCGCCTGAACCTCGAGTGACTACCAGGCAAGGGCGCCAAGGGCGTCTGTAATGAGCCGCGCGGCATTTTCGTCGCGCTCCTTGGAGGACGAGGAGCCGAGGACGACGGCAACGGCGCGCTTTCCGCTGCGCGTTCCCGTAATCACGACCGACGAACCGCCGGCATCGATGTAGCCGGTCTTGAGCCCGTCAACCGCCTCGCAGCCGTCGGGATTGAAAATCTTCTGCTTGTCCTTCACCATCACGTTGTTGTGGTTGCAGAGACTTTTTACAATGCTTTCGCCGGGCGAGAGCTCCGTCTTGCGCAGCGGCTCGTTGACACGGCGCGTAACTGACGTGCGATACCCATTCGCAGTCTTCACAAGGTCGCACGTCTTGACGGAAGTGAACTCGAGAGTCTCCGGGAACTTGAGCAGTGCAAGCGCAAGCTTAAGCTGGTCGCCGGCGGTCGAGACGTTGAAGGACTTCCACGGATAGCGCTTCGTGGAATTTGGTGGAAGCCCGTTCGGATTGTAGTACCGCGTCCGCGACATGCCGAGTTCCGCCGCTCGCGCGTTCATTCTGGAGACGAAACCGTCAAACGACCCCGCAGAATGGACGGCAAGCACTATCGCCGCGTCGTTCGCACTCTTGACCATCAGCGCAAGGCAGAGGTCGCGGACGGTCATCGACTCACCCACCTTGATTCCTATCCAGCTCGCCTCGCATCGATTTACATCGGGTGTCGCGACGGCAAGGGAATCAAGCGAGTACTTTCCCGCATGAACGTCCTCAAGGACGAGAAAAAGCGTCATTAGCTTTGTCACGCTTGCTGGATACGCCTCGACATCGGAATTGTCGGTGAAGAGGACTCGCCCCGTAGTGGCGTCGGCGCAAATCGCGCCAACATACGGCGAGCGGCGATGCGCCGTCTGGACGGGCGCGACGGCCGCGCGGCGCGACGCGGGAGAAACCTGCTTTTTCGCCGGAGCCGCAAATGCGGCAACGGCAGCAAGAACGGCAACCGCCGATATGACAGCGTGAAGCCTCACTTCACGGCGTGGCGCGTGGCCTTGACAAGTATTTTCCAGAGCGCGGAGGAATCCTTGGCGGCGACGGCGGCGGCGCGGACCTCCTTCTTCGAAAAGGCCTGAGCAAGCCCGGCCATGAGACGGAGGTAGAAGGCGCTGACGGCAACGGGGATCGCCGAGAGGAACACGATGTGAACCTTCTCGCCAGCCCAGTCTATGCCATCCTTCGAAACACCCATCGCAAGAGTGAGCCCGCCGCCCTCGACGCCTCTCACGTGCGGGAACGCGATGTCGTCCATCGCCGTTGAAAGCACGGCTTCGCGGTCCATCGCAGAAGACACGAGACTGTCGGCGTTCGAGATGAAATGGTTGTCCTCCATCGCCTTGGCGAGCGTGGCAATCGCCTCCTCCCGCGACATTGCGCCAAGATCGACGACCATGAGCTCCTCGGCGGAAAAGCGGGAGATGCCTGTCTTCGGATCGTCCCTGTCGCTCTTCTCCGCGACATTGCGCGCTGCATCGGCGTCGTCCGCGAAGAGGATGCGCCCGCAGCTCGAGCACGCAACGAGATGCTGCCCGAGACGGACCTGCTGGGACTGCGCAATCGGAACCTGCATGCCGCACACGCTGCAGCAGCCGTTCGACATCGCGGCAAGAACGATATGGCTCTTCTTGTAAAGCCGCGCGTAAAGCCCGCCGCTCTGCGGGTCGAGTTTCTTCTGAAGCTCGTCTATGGACTCGTTAAGGGAATCGAGGTGACTTCCGTCGCCCGTCTGGTGGTGTTCGTCGCGGGTGAGGACGAGCTCCTGGAGCTGCCTCAGTATGTTTATCTGGCTTTTCATTTGCTTTTCTCGGTATATGCGCGGATCTTGTCTATTGTCTCCGCCGAAAGTATGTGCTCCATCATGCACGCGTCCCTGTCGGCTATGCGACGGCTGACGCCGAGCTTGACGAGAAAGGACCTTAGCAGCTTGTGCCTGTTCAGGACGTGACGCGCAACCCTTTCGCCCTTCGGCGTCAGGTAGATCGGGGAATACGGTTCCTGCACGACGAGTCCCAGTTTCTTCAACTCGTGGATCGCCTTGACGACGGACGGCATCTTGACGTCAAGAAGACGGGCGACATCGCGCACTTGCGCGGACTTGCCTTCTTCGATAAGGACGAAAATCGTCTCAAGGTAGTCTTCTAAGCTCTGCGTCATGTTGTCACTTCCCAAAGGGGCTTGTCTTCTTCATGAGATGCGCAAACTTGACGGCCTCAATCGACTCTTCGAGGGCGAGCGGGAACGCCGCCGCCGTGCGCACCGTGTCGTAGACGTGGCGCCAGAAGGCGCTCTGGCCGTGAAGCGTGCCCTTCGGCAGCGAGACGGGAATCTTCTTCACCGGCACGTCTTCGTGCATGTCCACTATCTCGGGCGTCCTCACGGACGAGCGGCGGCGCGGGAACGAGAAGTCGGGGTCTATCACGGTGAGCACGCCCTCGGTCGCGCCGGGGAGAACCTTGAAGGTGCCGCGCGAGCCGCGTATGACAAAGGAAGGCAACCTATCGTCCGCAAGGACACCGCCGTTGAACTCGATGTCGGCAGACACCACGCCGCGGGTCTTCAGGCAGACGTGGACGCAGTCCTCGGCGTCGCCAAGCGACGCAACGCGCTTCAGCTCGCTCCACATCTGTATCGGGGGAAGCGGCAGAAGTCGCAGTGCCTGGAGAACGAGGTCGGGCATCGCGTAGTAAGCCGCACCGCCACCGAGCCGCTTGACAGTCTGCCAGTCGTCGCGACGAATAAAGTCCTCACGCCTGATGCACACCTGGTATATGTCGCCAAGCCGCGCGTCGGCCATCGCCATCTTCGCAAGCAGGAAGTCGGGGGCGAAAAGACCACGCTGGAAGACAAGCAACCTGTTTTTCGCTTTCTGCGCAGCGCCGCGCAGCACCTGCGCATCGTCGAATGTAAGCGCGAGGGGCGTCTCGAGGAGAGTCCAGAACCCCTTCTCGAGCGACATGAGCGCATGGTTCACGTGGTCGATCGAGCAAGTCGCAATGTCGACGACGTCTATGTCGCGCTCGTCGAGCATGTCGGAGAACCTGCGGAACATCTTGCAGTCGGGAAAGTCCTTCGCTATGATGTCGCGGCGTTCCTTCATGAGATCACACGCGGCGACTACCCTGAAGAGCGCGGGATGCGCCTTGAAGACGGAATAGTGGTCTTCGAACATTGCGCGGCCAAGCCCCATGAGGGCCACGCGCACCGGTGGTCTATGGCTTTCGGCGTTCACTTCTTCACGATCTCCGTTATTGCGGACAGGAACTGCGCCACGTCCTTGAACTGTCGGTAGACGCTCGCGAAACGTATGTACGCGACCTCGTCGACCTTGTGGAGCTCGTGCATCACGAGCTCCGCGATCTTGTCGGCCGACACCTCGTCACCCTCGAGATTTGCAACGACGTGGTCGATCATAGTGCGGATCTGCTCGTCGCTGACGGGACGCTTGCCGCACGCGATCCTGATGGCCTTGTCGACCTTGGAGCGGTCAAACGTCTGACGCGTGCCGTCGCGCTTTATCACGAGAACCTCGTCGCGGTCAATCTCCTCGTAGGTGGTGAACCTGTAGCCGCACTTCAGGCACTCGCGGCGGCGGCGTATCGCCGCGCCGTCGCGCGCCGCGCGAGAGTCGAGCACCTTGTCGTCGTCGACGCCGCACTTCGGACACTTCATGGCCTGTCTCCTTCGGCGTCGCCTTCCTTGCCACGGCCGCACATCGTGCAGTGGCGGCAGTCGAGGTTCACGGGAAGCGGCGCAGGGGCGCCGTGGCGGCGCGCGTTCCACTCGCCGATGCGGTTGATGAGAGCGAGGAGAAGCCCAAGGGTGATAAACCCGCCGGCGGGAAGGATGGCGAGCGTGACAGGCCCTGGGTTGAGCCCCTTGACGGCGATGTCGCCCCAAACCGTCAAAGTGCCGGCACCGACGATCTCGCGGACCGTCGCAATTAGCGAGAGCGACAGCGTGAAGCCAATGCCGCTCCCGAGGCCATCCGCAAGCGAGTCGATAACGCCGTTCTTCGAGGCGAACGCCTCGGCACGGCCGAGGATGATGCAGTTGACGACGATCAACGGTATGAAGATGCCGAGCGAGGCCGAGAGGTCTGGGAGATACGCCTGCATCAAAAGATCGATGGCCGTGACGAACGTCGCAATAATGACGATGTAGCAGGGAATGTGGACGGCCGGCGGTATTACCTTCCTCAGCGCCGAGACGAGACCATTGGAGCAGATGAGGACGAACGTCGCCGCAAGGCCCATGCCGAGCGCGTTTTCAAGGCTCGTGGTGACGGCGAGCGTCGGGCAAAGTCCGAGCACAAGACGGAAGATGGGATTGTTCTTGAATATCCCGTACCAAAAAGACAGCCATGTTTTCATACGGGCATATTATATATGAAAACAAAGAAGATGGCAAGGGTGAATTCAGAAGTTTATTCTAAACTCGCTTTTGTGCCAGGAGAGGAGCCCGCGGTCGCGCATGTGGCCTAAGGCGCGCGAAAGCGCCGGACGGGTAACGCCGAAGTACTCGGCCATGCGCTCTCGGTCGAACGGAACCTTGACAACGCCGGTCTTCCCCGTCTCGTTGTCAAGCTCCGTCAGGTACATCTGAATCTTCGCCTCAATCGTCGGCGCGTTCATCACCGTCATCTTGCGCCAGGCCGAGAAGAACTCTCGGGCGAGGATCTTCGACACGTTCGACGAGAATCTCGCCATCTCCGGTGCGGCCATCTCCATCATCTGGCGCACGACCGACATGTCGAGCGAAATGAGGAGGCCAGGTTCGGCAGCCACGACGGTGCCGGGCCAGCAGGTAATCTCAGGAGTGAAAAGTATCCAGAGCCCAAGGACTTCGCCGGCGCATATCTCCCTGACGAAGATCTGGTGATCGCGAGCCGTCTTCTCGTAGACGCGGAGCCGACCCGACACGACAACGAAGAGCCGCTTCGCCTCAAGCCCGGCGAGCGCCACGGTCTCGCCCTTTGCGACAGACTTCTTTACGCCGTTGAAGCGATACAGCAGCGACTCCACCTCCGAAGAGGCAAACCCCTTGAATAAATCGGCGCCCCGTGCGAGATCGACTATGGACGCAACGACCATTTCAGCCATTCTGGAACCTGACACGCGGATCGAGCGCCGCGTAGGCAAGGTCCGTGACGAGGTTTACGAACTGGTACAGAAGAGCCCCGAGAACGACAACCGCCCGGACGACGGCCATGTCGGCGGAGTGTATCGCATTGATCGAAACCGATCCGAGGCCTGGAATGCCGAAGAACGACTCGAGAAGAAGTGAGCCCGTGAAAAGATATGGGATGGCAAGCGAAATGTAGGTGACGATCGGGATGAGCGCGTTCCTCAGGACGTGCTTCACGAGGATCGCCGCGCCGGAAAGCCCCTTGGCGCGTGCGGTAAGAACATACGGCTTGTAGAGCTCGTCGAGGATTGCCATGCGGAAGAACCTGACGTCCACGCCGAGCGACGAAAGTATGCCGATCAGCACCGGAAGCGCGAGATAGAACCAGCTGCGGTAGCCCCATATCGGGAAAAGCCCCATCTTGTAGGAGAGGAGAAACTGGCCGGCGAGCACCCACACCACGTAGTTGACGCTCATGAGGACAGTCGAGCCGAAGAGGATCGTCTTGTCGGGGAACCGCCCTCTCCACGCCGCGGCGACAAAAGCGAGGAGAAGCCCGAGCACCGTCCCGCCGACGAGAATCGGGACAGTGAGCGAGAGACTCGGCCCGACGCCGCGTTTCAGGATATCGACTACGGGCTCTTTCATCTCGACGGAATAGCCGAGATCGCCCTTCGCGAGATCGCCAACAAAGTTGAAGAGCTGGCTGTCGAAGAAGCCCTCGCCGATCTTGCCGACGATGAGCGGCTTGTCATAGCCGAACTTGTGGTTGAAGGCGGCAATCGACTCAGCAGTGGCGTTCTTCCCGAGAATCGCCTCAGCCGGCGAGCCGCCGACGATGTTGAAAAGCGCAAAGGCAAGGAGGACTATTCCCGCCGTAGTGGGGATCACTTCCACGATGCGCCTGAACACATACTTCAACATTGCTTTCCTTCCTCTATGGCTGTACGCAACATGGCGGACACCGCCTTCGGGTCGCACTGGTCGAGACGCTCAAGGGTCTTTGCCCAGCGATACGCGCCGGAACCGGCGATGTCGAACGGACGATGCACGAAAAGCTCGTCAAACGCCCTGCGGCGACTGCGGTACTTCGCCTGCACGTCGGCAAGCGTGCGTTCGAAGGCCGTCACGTAGGCGTCTGTGAACGCGGCCACGTCGGGCACGAACTTCGCGCGGCGAATGACGACGTTCGCGTAGGGGGCGACCGAATCCTCGAACGTGTGCAGGTAGTTCACGAAACTTCCGGCGTGGTCGGTGGCGACGACCTTGACGGGGAGTCCGTCCGGGCCGAACTGCACGACCTCGTAGTTCTTGTCGAAGAGGTTTTCCTTAGTCTCGGACGAACGGCGACCGACGATCAGGTCGTGCGCCGCGGCAACGCCCATTAACCACGCAAACGCAAGCGCAAACGCCGGATTGCGGAAGCGCACCGGAGGAACCTTGTCGGAGGCCGTGCCGTGCACATAGTCGCGGACATACCCGTAGGCACGCACCGTAGTGCCGTTGTACTGGTTGTGGCCACGATACGTCTCGGGGAACTGCGCTATCGCGACACGCGGGGGGAGGTTCATCCCGAGCTGGCAGCACATAAGACGGCGATCGAGAATGTAGTCCGCGTATTCGTTCGCCTCTATCGTCGCCTGCAAAATGTCCTTGCCTTCGTCGAGATGCTCGGCAACGCCCCACTTCTGGAAACGAAGGAGGACAAGCCGCACCTCGTCTGATTCGGCCGTCTTGCACTGGATGACATAGACGCTGCCATGGCGAGAGCCCTCGATCGGAGATCTCGCAAGCGAGCGGGCGATGCGCCCGACATTGACGAACTCGATGTCGTTGAAGAGACGCATCAAGTTGAAGATGATATTGCGGACGTGGAAGTCGCATAGTGGCGCGAGCGACGGATCGCGCGTGCGGTTGAACTCGTCCCAAAGCGGATCGAAAATCACCTCGCCGCGGTCGATTCGGGCGCCTGGGAGCCACTCGATCTGACGGTAGAACTCGGGCGAAATGCCTTGGATGAGGTCCTGCTCGGCGGCGTTCGTCTCGTTCGTGCCGGCCGTGACGGCGGAGCACATAGCGTTGCGCCAATCAAAGTTCTCGACCGACTCCTCGCGCAGCTCGGCTGGGAGGGACATGCGCCAATCGAGGGCTATCTTGTCTACCGCCGCGCGCAGCTCGGCGTCGCCCAGCGCATCGACATCAAGATCCCTGAAGGCCTTCTTAATCTCTATCGGAGTGGTCGTCGGGAAGATGTCGACCTCGGGATGCCCCATCCTGTTGCGCTTCTTGAGGAACGAGACGACCTCCTTGATCTGAGCGCGATACTCGTCCGCTGGGAGAACCGCAACGACGTTGTAGCCGCCAGCAGTCACGTAGCGGGTACCAACGGCCTGGTTGTAGTAGTAGACCGGCTTTTCGCCTATCGCCACACGTGCACTCTTGACGATCTCCGCCATGTCGTCCTGCGAAATCGGCGCACGCGTCATGCGCCAGTTCTCGCCGCGGTCCCTGAGGGCGTTCCTGACTTTCGCCGCATGAGTGTTGAGAAAGCGTATCTTGCGCTTGTTGACGATCTTCTGCAGTTCCTCGTCGGCCCGGAACGCGATATCCATGCGGTCTGGATCAGGTCTGATAAGCACGTGGTCTTCGGTAAAGACGAGATCGACAGACTCAGCAAACTCCGCTTCCTCTTCGGCGGCGGACAAGGGCTGAAGCCCAGCGACGGCGCGATCCTCGTTAATGTGATCGACCCACATCGCACGCTGCATGGCGTGGACGCCACGTCTCGTCACAAGACCGGGCGTTTTGAAGAACATCGTCCCCACGCGGCTCAGCAATGTACCGTCCGGCGCTTTTGCGAAAATCGGTTCTCCTAAAATCTGCATGGACATATTATACCAAACCTTTGCCCTTCTATGTAGGGTTAGATGCCGTCAATCTAAACGCAAGGGGACGTAGCCGCAGGCCACGTCCCCCTTGTTGTTCGGAAAAGCACTTGGCCGTTACCAGGCGTAATGCGCGAACGCCTTGTTGGCCTGCGCCATCTTGTGCACGTCGTCGCGCTTCTTGATGACGTTGCCCTGGCCCTGGAATGCGTCGATGATCTCAGCTGCGACTGCGGCGGGCATGCCCATGCCGTGGCGCGCGCCGGCGAACTGCGTCGTCCAGCGGAGGGCGAGCGAGAGCTGGCGGTTGGCGGCGATCGGCACGGGAACCGGGTAGGTCGTGCCGCCGACGCGGCGCGTCTTGACCTCGACCTGCGGCTTCATGTTGTCGATCGCGGCGGAAACGACCTCGAGCGGATCTTCGAACTGCTTCTCGTCCTTGACGAACTTGGAGGGATCCTCCTTCATCTTCTCGGCGACCTTCTCGATCGCGCCGTAGACGATCTTCTCGGCGACGGTCTTCTTGCCGTCCTTCATGATGACGCGGATCATGTGCGCGACGAGCTCCGAATTGAACTTCGGATCGAGAACGACGCGCTTGACGATAGTCTTACCTCTGCGGCTCATGTCTTACTTCTCCTCTTTCTTCTGGCGCTTCATGCCGTACTTCGAACGGCTGCGGTTGCGACCTGCGACGCCGAGGGAGTCGAGCTTGCCGCGAACGATGTGGTAGCGGACGCCAGGAAGGTCCTTCACACGGCCTCCGCGCACGAGCACGACGCTGTGCTCCTGGAGGTTGTGGCCTTCGCCGGGGATGTAGGCCGTCACTTCCACGCCGGTCGTAAGGCGCACACGGGCGACCTTGCGGAGAGCGGAGTTAGGCTTCTTGGGGGTCATCGTCTTGACGACGAGACAGACGCCGCGGCGCTGAGGGCACGCCTTGAGCGCGGGCGACTTCGAATGCGTCGCGAGGGGGCTGCGCCCCTTGCGGATCAACTGGTTGATTGTCGGCATTTATCGTTTTTCCTTGTGCTTTTCCAAAGTGGGGGATAGTATATCATTAATTAGCCCCTCCTGACAAGGGGGCAAAACCAATTATTTGCAATGTGATGAAGCCAAAGTGGGGTCTTCGTCCGACCTGCTCGCTGAGCCGCGCCGCCCGATGGAGAGGCCTGCGCTTCACCCGCGACCATCGGCGCGGCGTGGCGCGGCCTACGGCCTCGGCTTCATCCCCATGCATGACGGCGTATTCAAGCAGCGCATCCAGCTGTTGCTTGCGTGTGCTGGTTTGCCTTCCAGTGTGCGGCTTTGTTTCGGGCAATCGTGCTCGCCCTTTGAGGCGGGCGCCTTGCCCGTCCTTCGACCCACTCGCCGTATACATATACGGCTTCGGGGTCGAGTCCTGTGCAATCCGCCTCGCCTAAAAGGGTTCCGCTCGGCTCGGCCTACGGCCTCGGTGGATATGGTGCCTCGCCAGCACGCAAAACGTCACCAACGCGCAAACAGGCCTTTTACAACGGTTCCGCGAGGCCCCAGAGTTTTCATACTTCAAACTCCGTCCAAATATTGAGTAAGTTTTAACTCGTCAAGCGTGCGGGGCGCAACGCAAAGCACTACCGACCTTGCCATGTGTTGCTTCCTAACGAACACTTTTCTCTTCTCCGCTCCCGCATTACACCACAAACAGCTGTTGAGCGGCGTCGCAAAACGAAGCGGCGCGGAAATCCCGCGCCGCCTTGTGCTATCTATCTCGCCAATCAGAAGTCCAGCGCAGCTGCTATTGCTCGCTAACTGTAATCTTGTAGAAGCCCTTGCCGCCCTTCTGCTTGATTACGCCGAGGTACAGCGTGTCG
>JAZSLQ010000241.1:0-34046 GCA_045535455.1 Kiritimatiellia bacterium
CCTCCGCTTTCGGTCCCTGTCCTTCTTCTTCAGAACCTCCTTCCTCCACCTCGACAGCTTGCCTTTCCAATTTGACCCACGAGATTGTACAACTTCCCCCCATGTTTTAGCGGCATACTTGCGGGGTGGGCTAATTTTTGATAAACTATTGCCGAAGTTGAAAATGTCTTTCGGCTTTGCTCCACTCCATACAGGGGGATAACATGAAAAAACTCGCCGCGCTTTTCGCCGCCACACTTTCTGGCGCACTAACACTTACCGCCGCAACACCAGTCGCCGTCTGGGACGGGGATTTCAGCGCGGAGTCGCTATCCAAGAACGGCTGGACGTTGAATTTGATGGGCAATGCCTTGAGCGCCGACAATTCCACCATCACGATCGATCGCGACAACAACGGTGTTCGGCTCGATGCGGATACGGCCGTTGACGGCGTGACGGTCATCGTGCGCTATTCGGGACTTGCGGTAGGTTCGCACGACAGGGTTCTCGTCACCAGCAATGTCGATTCCGGCTACGACCGCACGGGCATCCGTCTGACGACGGGTGGCTATCTTGCCGGTTGCGGTAACGGCAGCACAAATTCGGGAACGCTTTCCAACTATGGTTCTGCGGCGGGCTCTGCGCCTAACAGCGGATATATGGCGTTCGTTTACAAAGGGGGCACGGATGCGAATGCGCGCGGCACTTTCATCTACTTCAAAACGGCTGGCGGCACATATCCCTCCAACTCTTCGTGGGGAACATATCAATTGTCCTATCAGGCGGATTCGGCGATCTCCGGCGTGACACTGGGCGGCTTGCGCCAGGCCGTGAGCGGCTGGGAGGCGGCGAAGGGCATGAATATTACCGGCATTGCCGTTTTCGAGGGGCGTGTGTCGGCTGCCGAATTGAATGAATACAGTTTTCCCGCCACGGATTATCCGGTGACTTCCGATACGTCCGTTTCGGCTTTGAACACGGCGCTTGCCGGCGCGGGCGAAGTGAATTTGACGGTTTCGCCGGATGTAACCATTACGTATGACGCCGCCTTCTCCGCTTCGGCAGTGCACTTCACTTCGTCCGGCAATGTACGGTTCGCCGCCAAAGCGCCGCCGAGCGCAACCGAGTTTGCGAAGCTTGACTTGTCCGGTGTGCAGGGATCGGTCATTCGCACATGGCTCAATCCCGGTGTTGTCGGGTTCAATTTCAACGCCAATGGCGCTTCGTGGGGGACGACCTATGTCGATGGCGCGGCGGACACGTCGGGCGCTCTGGCCGACGGCGAATGGCTTGCCGACGCTTCGTCGGCAAACGGCAGCAGTACCGCGCTGTTTGCCGACGGCCTCACGAAAATATCGTGGAGCAGCGCCAATGTGTATGCGAATGGCGGCAACCTTCAGGGCCAAACGTTCGTGCAGGGCTACCTTGACGACGGCGGAAGCGGAGCGAGCGTCACCGTTTCGCAGATTCCATACGAAACATACGATGTCATCATCTATGCTTCGACGGATACGGCAAACCGCAAGTTCTCGCCGAAGACCGTGAACGGTACGACATACACGTGCGGAAGCGACGGTATTGCCGTCGCAGGCGATTCGGCATGGGGCGCTTCGAAAAATCAGACCGCCGTTTACGGGACGAACGCCATGATCGTCAAGGGACTTTCGGGTGTGCTTTCGATCAACGGCGGACGGAATACCAGCTATGGCGGAGAGGCCGCGCGCGGCGGAATTGCGGCGATTCAGATCATGCCGTCCGGTGCGACGTCCGGCGTCTCGGAGATTGTCATCGACGCGACCGAAGGCTATACTACGACAGACAGCGATATGCTCGGGAGCATTCGCACGACGTACCGCAACGTCCGCATCTTGGGCGACGGCTCGAACGGTGCGACGCTGAACTTCGGATATCTGAACGCCGCGTCGATGTACATCTCCTCGCACATCGTGTTCGACGGCGGCACGCATGCCGTCACGATCGACGGTTCCAACGACAGCACCATCGGCAGCAATGCGAGCCAGCCCATACTCGAGGTTCTGGACGGCACAACGCTCGATTTCTATCAGCACGATCTTTCCGGCTGGCTGGGTTCCGCCGCCGTAAAGGTGCCGACCTGCAATATACAGGTGGACGATGGCGGGCAGTTGAACATTCGCCTCGACGGAGCCGGAACTACATACTATCAAGGTCGTTACACGATTTGCCCCGGGGCGACGATCACCTCGTATGTGACGACGTCCGGCGACGGGAATTCGCACCTCCGCTTCAATGGCGGCGCGGTGGAAGGCGCGGAGCAGATTTACGTTCCGGCATCGCCCGCCGACAATCATGGCACGGCCGTGATAAATGGCGTCGAGGGGAATACGGGCATATTCCTCGCCAGCGATGCCACCGCGGGCCTCGGCATCTATGTCGGCGAGTATTCCACTCTCGATATCAACCTCGACATCGCCGGCGTTGCGGGTGCGCCGCTCGCAAAGTGGGGCGAGGGCTCGCTCGATCTCAACGGCGATTTGTCGGGCTATGCGGGTACGTTCACCGTCAATGAAGGAACGGTCGTGTTTGGCGATACGACAATCGCATCTCTCGTCAACAATGCGACCGTCAAAGTCGTCTATGGCGGCGAAACGGATGGACAGGTCGCCGGAACGAAAATCACATCGTATTCCGGGTCGGGCGACATCGAGGTCGAGTTGACAAGCGATTTCCTGACGGAGATCGAAGAAAATCCGTCCGCAACCGGATACACGATTCTGCCTGGCGTCCATGCTCCTGCGAGCCGCGTTCATGTTTCAAACGCGCCGGTCGGCTATTCGGTTCACCTTACCGGGGACGGCATGGTGCTCGCGGATTCCGAAGCCGAATTCCCCGAATGGACGGGTGCAAGCGGAAATTGGACTGCCACGCAGTTTGACGGCAAGCAACTCGGCACGGAGTCTCAGGCCGTATTCTTCTCGCAAGGAGAACAGCCGGAGGAGGCCGTCACGGTGACGGTCAACAATGCGCCTACCGTCAACAGCATCACATTCCTCGCCGACGACACGTCCTATACTCTCGCGCCCGCTGCGCGTACGGACGCGTTAGGCGTCACGTCCACCGGCAATCTCACGGTTTCCGGGCTTGCCCCCGTCCGCATCGAGACGCCGCTTTCCGTTGGAGGAATCGCGCTGGGCGCCGGCACGGAATTCACATTCGCCAACGAATCGCTGACGATTCCCGAAGGGCAGTTGACAGGTTCGGGCACGTTGGTTCTCGATCCGGGCGAGGGCAAGACGAACACCATGTCGTATGCGAACACGTCGTTCACCGGCGAAGCCGTTATAAAGAGCGGAACGGTGAAAATGGGGAATGGTCTGTGCTTCGGGCCTGCGGGACGCACGAGTTATGTTCGTGTCAAGGGTGGCGCGACGCTGGATGCCAATCATGCTTCTGCCACAAGCAACGAGTACAATAAAAGAAAAAACCAGATTATTCTGGAGGATGGTGCGGTCTTTACCTCGTCAACGGCGCACTCGGACGAAAAATTGTCCGCCGTGCAGACTCTCCAGCTTGCCGGAAACGCTGCGGTTGTGGCGGATGCAGCGGCTGTTCACATCGGTTTGCATCTGAATTACTGGTCGTCGTGGCTGGAACTCGGCGAATATACCCTGGCCAAGACGGGGACCAACGAGTTCTTTGTTTCGCAGGTCACGATAACAGGCACTGGAGTGTTTGACATTCAGGAAGGCTCCGTAAAAATAATAAATGGATACAACGGTTCTTCAAGCGCTTGTGCGGACGGCACTGTCAAAGTTGCAGACGGAGCCGTCTTGAAGTTGGAGCACTATTACCCGGACGGACTTCACAGGGCGCCGAACCTTACGGTCAAGAATCTTGAACTGTCTGGCGTTGTGATTTTTGGCACAACATCATATGAGACGACAGAAGACATCGCCCTTACGGTCACCGGCTATATAACCGGCAACGGCACGACGCCCAAGCTGACGCTGGCGGAAGGTGCGGTGTTCAAGCCGACGGGAACGGGCTATCTCACGATTACGGAATCGCTGACGTTGCCAAGTGTTCTTACGAATGACGTGAGCGGCATTAACTTTGACGCGGTGTCGACGGTGCCGCTTTTCAAGGTGGGTTTGCCCGAGATGCTTCCCGAGACCGAAAAAATGGCCTTCTCCTGTGGAGAGCTCCCGAAGAGATGGTCATTGGTAAAGACGTCGGATGGACTTGGCTACAAGTTGAAAAAAGAGATGTCGTTCTCCATCCGCCTGCGCTAAGCAATTTAATAAGGAAAATATAAAGAAGACAATCACTATGCCGAGTGGAAACGGCAAGGGCGAGCTCTAGCTTGATCTCGTCCTTGACGAGGAACTTGGAGACAAGTGCGGGCTCTATGCCAAGGTGACGATGCCGGCGGGTTCCGAAGGCCTCGTCTTCATGGCCCTGATAGTCAAGCAGTAGCGCGACTGGCTGAAAACGGATTAAGCAGCTTTACGCCCATACCCTGCATGTCGCGCACGTTGCGCGTCACAAGGATTTGGTATAATATCGGCATGAAAAATTGGGTTGATGTTTGCAATCCACATCGCTGGATTGCCGTTGCATTATGTGCATGCGCGGCGGCTTGCCATGCTGCGCATGCTGACTGCTTGGACGAACTTATGCCCCGCCCGAGGATCGTGGAACGTATGGGAGACCGCAAGGGGTCAGACCCCCATGGTCTTCGACCAGCGGGGTCTGACCCCATCGGTCTCCCTGGTTCGTACCTGCTTGTCGTGCGCAGAGGAAAGCCATCGGTCCATGCTCGCGACGAGGAAGGTCGGCGATACGCGATGGCGACCTTCAACCAGCTGAAGAAATTGTCTGAAGCCGATGGAACCGCAATTCCCGATTGCGATATCTACGACTGGCCGGAGTTCAAGTATCGCGGGCTGATGCTCGACTGCGGGCGCAACTACCAGAGCGTCGAGTCGATCAAGGACATCATCGCGACTATCGCGGATTACAAGTACAACGTGTTTCACTGGCATCTGACGGACAACTACGGCTGGCGGCTTGAATCGAAGAAGTATCCAGAACTACAGAAGAAAGAGGCGTTCACGCGACAGGTCGGAAGATTCTACTCGCAGGCCGAGTTCAAGGATGTCCTCGCCTTCGCGAAGAAGCGCGGCGTGACGGTAATCCCGGAGCTCGACATGCCGGGTCACACGCTTGCGTTCCGAAAGGCCACAGGCATCAACGATCTTTCGTGCGAAGAGGCTAAGGTCACCCTGGGCGAGCTGATCGACGAACTCTGCTCGCTCGCACCTGCCGCCGACATGCCGATCGTTCACCTCGGCACGGACGAGGCGCGTGAGCGCGGCGAGAAGGTTCCGCAGAGCCACCTCGACTATTGGGCGAAGAAGGTGACGGACAATGGGCGCACGCTGATGGGCTGGTCACCGGGGCTACGTCTCCCCGGGCAGTCGATCAAGCAGCTTTGGATGGGCGCGAAGGATCCGCGCGGCGACAAGACGCCGTACATCGACTCGCAGAACAGCTACTACATCAACCATGTAGACCCCGAGGAGCTGCTTTCCGTTGCCGCCTACCAGCAGCCATGCAGATGGGGCGAGAAGGACGAAAAGCTTGGTGCGATCGTCTGCGTGTGGCATGACGACGCGATTGCCGACACCGAGGATGTCGTCCGCATGAACGCCGTCTATCCCGCTATCGTGCTTCTCTCAGACAACTTCTGGCGCGGCCGCGAGAAGGACGAGCCGTCGCTCTATGCGCGGCTGCCGCATCCGGACGATCCGCGCTTCGCGCTTGCGGCCGATTTGGAGCGGCGCACTCTCGCCCAGCGCGACAAGGTCTTGAAGGGGCTACGGCATCCGTTCCCGTATGTCGCGCAGACGCAGATGCGTTGGCGCATGACGGATGTGGACGGCAACGTTCTGGGGGAGGATATTCCGCAGGCGACGATCTATCCGCGGCATTTCTGGTTTCCCGGGAGCGCGTATGTGCCGAGGAACGACGGTGTTGTGACGCTTGAGACGTGGATTACGAGCGAGCGCGAGATTGACTGCGGCGCATGGATCGGCATGACGGGTTTTTCGCGCTCCGATGGACGTAGCCGCGACGCCCCGACGCCTGCGATCGGTCAGTGGAACAAGCACGGCGCGACGATTGAGTTAAATGGCCGCAAGATTGAGCCGCCGAAATGGACACATCCGGGAGTGAAGGGGAATCCCAAGGAGACGCCGCTTGTCGACGAAGACTACTGGTACCGCGAGCCGACTCCGATTCACTTGAAGAAGGGCGTCAACTACGTCAAGATGACGCTGCCTAAGAAGGGCGGCTGGAAATGGATCGGGACTTTCACGCCCATTCTCGGGACGAGCGACCATCCGCACGAAGTTCCGGGGCTTTCATATTCGGCAAAAAGCACGGATTACAAATGATTGATTTTTCGCGCTGGTAGCGCGATGATCGCAGCTCGTAATTGCGGCGCGAGTGTAGAAATGGTAAAATACAGCCATTAGACATAGGGAGGGTGGCTATGCGCTTCTGCAGAACAGCATTTGCAATTTCGTCGATAGTCGCCGCGGCGGCCTTGTCGATGCAGGCCGCGCCGTCGGCCGATACGAGCGACATCTTCGTCGCGCCGATGCTCGGCGCGAACTGGGGACAGGGCTCGCCGATGAACGACCTGACGCCGCGCCGTAGCCCGTGCGGATGCACCGCGACCGCGGGCGGGCAGGAACTGCGCCTCTGGCGATGGCCGTACCGCAAGCATATCGGCTGCTCGATCGCAGATGAGTGATACGGCAAAACCGCCGACAAACAATGCAGGAGGTTGTATATGAACATGGAGAACAGTATGAAGAGTTTTCTTATGCGCTTGGTCGTTTGCGCGGCTGTTGGATTCGCAGCGTTTACCGCCGAGGCGGCGGTGTCGGTTCGGCTGTTGTTCGTCTATGACGCAGGAGCTGCGGACTACCTTAGCCAGAACAGTTTGGACGCCTATTCGGTTGCATCGTCGTGCGTCACGCAGATGAACAATGTCCTTGCAAATTCACGCTTGACCGGCACTGACAACCTGACGCAACAAAGCAACGACTATTTCTCATACACGCTCGCCGGCGTCACGACCGTCCAGGCTCGCAACTCAAAGACCGCCACCGCCTGGAGCCAGGCATACAACGTCGTTCTCGGCAATACGGCGGAATCCGCAGTCTCGATGGACGGGCTTCTCGAAGAGCGCGCACGCTACGCCGCCGACATCATTGTTATGCTTATTTACCGCTCTAGCGGCGCGGACGGCAACTCGACGCCATATCAGGGGACGGACGCGGAATATGCGGTCAATTTCGCCGGCAAGGCCGTGAGCGTCGTGGATGTTGAAATGGCCGTCGCCGAGGCGTCCGGCGCGTTCGGCGCGTTCCAGATTTGCTCTCACGAAGTTGCGCACACGCTTGGCTGCGGACATGCCGACACGCAGGACACCCAGTCGGGCCAACAATCGTCCTCGTATTCCTTCGGCTACCAGTTCGACTATCCCGGAGATCAGAACTACACGCTCTACCAGAACAATTCCTATCAGGCATGGTGGGGCTGCACCGTCATGGCCTACAAAGAGCATTTCTTCAAGAACGCCGACGGCACGTTCATGTCGGCGGAAGATGTGTTGGCGCTTACGGGCTGGACGGATGCCGACGACCGCGTACATCTCTGGAACAATTTCGACAGCAGCTACGGCACAACATACGCCAAAGGCATATGGAACTACTGCAACATGCTCCCGTATTTCTCGTCTCCCGACCTCTGCTTCGTGACGATGAATTCGAGCGCGGCGACGGTAGTTCCGACATCGTGGGCGACGGCGCACTATGACGCTGGCACATACGTGCCGATGGGCGACACGACGCACAACAACCGCCAGGTGCTTATCGACAACTGCGGCTACGCGAGCCGCTGGCATTTGGGCGTCAAGTTCACCAAGGCGGGCGACGCCTCCGTCGTGAACGGCAAGGCCGACAAGATTACTCTCTCATCCCTCTCCGACAACTGCTCCGTCTATTACACCACCGACGGCACAGAGCCGACAAAGACAAACGGCACGCTCTACTCCGTACCCATTTCCCTGACGCAGACAACAACAATCAAGGCGAGAAGCTACGACGCGAACAACAACGCCGGCGACGTGTTCGCGAGAGAATATTCCGTTCTCCCCCTCGCCGCCGCTCTCGGCAATACGGAACTCGCCTGGACGACTTCCTCGCCTGCATGGTATGTTGATAGTGGCGTTGCCAGAAGCGGAGTAATCAGCTCAGATGGCGTGACTTCGACGCTTTCCACCGTCATCACCGGCCCTGCGACGCTCTCGTTCGAATACAGGACTGAACTCATGGATTCTGACGTGTTCAACGTTACGGTCGGCTCGGAAAGCGTTTTTACCGCTACCGACTATAATTCTGATTGGCGTTCGTCTGGAGAAATCCCCATCCCCGAAGGGAGTCAGACGGTCACGTTCTCCTTCACCGTCAATCAAAACTTGGCGAGCATAAACAACGCTGCCGTTCGCAACGTCAGCGTCGTTTACGCCTACGACCCGAGCGAAGAGCCTGATGACCCTACCCCAGCCGAGCCGACCTATGACGGCCCGATGCCGACGGCGACGTGGGTGACGGGCGAGTTCGAGGACGAAGCGACGCTCCACGGCGGCTACGCGATCACACGCAACGACAATGCCGTAAATGACAGCGGCAACATCGTCATCGGTTCTGCGACCACCCTCGGCGCGGTGATCGACCTTTCCGACGCCAATTGCACAAACGCTTCGCTCCTGGTGTGGTATTCGCTGCCTTCAAACGGCGCGCCGGCGGCCAATGCCGTTCCGCTGTCTATGTATGACACCAAAGACATGGGCGCCGTGGCAACGTCCGCCGGTTCATCGAGCATGACGGGTTACTATCTCAACGGTTCTACTGTCACGGCGCAGAGCAACTATGGGTTTTCCAATCCTGCGCCTACCCTGCAGACCGAAGGCTATATGCTTCTCGAAGTCTGGGCGATAAACGTAAACCACGGTTCGCATGGCACGGCATTCTACTCCGGGACGTCGATCGACGCGCTTAGCGGCGGGATAAACACGACATTGCGCTTTGCAGGCGCCAACAACCGCGTGACAAAGGCAGGCATCGGCGGACCGACTCTGGCCGGCGCAAAACCGTGGGCGGGGATGGAAATCAAAGGCGTCGCGCTTTTCGCAAACGAGTGGGTCGATCCCTCAGCCCTCGCGCTTTACGAGTTCCCGGAGGCGAAGGCCGTCGTTCCTTCGTGGGCTGTCGCATCGGTAACGCTTCAGGACGGCAATGTGAAATACTACAGGGACATCACCGTTGCGTTTTACGAAATACTCAACGGCGACATAGATGCCGACACCGTGCAGGTGCTTGACGGCAGTTCGGTCGATTACTTGGGCCTCGGTTTCGAATACGATGCCGCGACGCAGACCTACAGCAAGATCAAAACCGTTATTGCAAAAATCGACAACGGTATCATCTTGCTGGAATTCACGACGCTCGCTGCGGCGTGCGAAGAAGCCGATTTGCAGAATATCGGCGTCGTTGAACTGCTTGCGGCGCGCGATTCGATTTCCGAAGCGATACCGTCCGGCTGGAGCTACGTTTCACCGGCGGACTCCGGCACGGAATACGGCACGATTCTGAAAACGATTTCGGAAATCCCGGGCACGGTCAGCAGCATAGAACTTACGCAGGAAAACGTCTCGCTTTCCATCGACGGCGAATGGGCAGAGATCGGCACAAAGCCAATCTATATCACGCTCGGCTCTGCCACGAACTCCTTTACGCTTTCTTTCGATGCGGATATTCCCGACGGCGTGTACGGTACGCTTTTGAGCTGGGATTCGGTTTTGGGGACGACTACCTTGGATTCGCGCGTCGTGATGACGAACGATGCGGCGAAGCAGGTCATCTGGCGCAAGGCGAACGGCACGCTTTCGACGGTGGCATACACGACGAGCGAGCTGATTCAGTCTGGAGAGCACTACATCGAATTGAACTGGGTCCACAACAGCGGCGCGACGATCAAGGTGGATGGCGAGACGTACTATGCTTCCGGAAGTCTCAAGTTCACGGACTATCTTACGTCGCGCCTTGCCCTCGGCGGTTCGGCGCTCGGCTCGCCTGACGACGTGCTCGCGGGCTTGAAGGTGAAGAACCTGAACTTCCGCGTCGGCAAGCAGCCCACCGAACCGGACGAGGAAAATGAGAATTTCCCGCGCCTCGACTATGTGACGCGGCTTGATGGCACGGTATATCACGACAATGACGCGAACCGCGCAGTCATAACGAATTGGCAGACGCAGATTACTGGCGTCGCGAAGCGTCCCGTGCCGGAGGGCAAGGCGGACGCGGACTTCAGTACGATAGACGTCCTCTTCGTCTATGACGCGCCCGGCAAGGCGTATGTCGAATCGAACGAGAGCGCCTGGAACGGGGCGAGTGCGCTCGAAGTCTATTCCGCCAAGGCGACGGCGAAGATGAACCAGATTCTTTGCACGACCGACATGGACACGAATTTCTGGTTTCGCATGGTCGGCGTCCACACGGTCGATGGCACTGGCGGGACGCTCAAGGAAATCCTCGGCAAGTGCGAAGGGCTTACTGGCGAATACACGCACATGCTGGAGCTTCGCGACCGCTACGGCGCGGACGTTATCGTCTGCCCGTCGCCGAACGGTGGCGGATTCGGCGGTCTTGCGCGTCTCAACACGCTCGCCGAAATCAAGAGCCGCGGACAGAATGCGGCGTACCATTTCGCCACGGTGCTGCTCAATTATTCGCAGACCCACGCATGGGTTCACGAAATCGGCCACAACATGAGCCTCAACCACTACCCGCCCGCGAACTTCGACCCGGCCAATACGTGGCGCGGGCTCGGCTTCCAGCACAAGATCGCCGTCGATGGCACGAGCATGTCGTCCGTCATGGCCGAGCAGGGCTACGCCGACTTCTGCGGCGGCTTCTCCTCGAAGAACCACATCTACCACGGCTCGCGTCTCTCGATTTCCAACCACCTCGATTCGACGGGCGTTTTGCTCGAAGCGGCACCCTACGTCGCCG
Organism: Kiritimatiellia bacterium; assembly: GCA_045535455.1. Taxonomy (GTDB): domain Bacteria; phylum Verrucomicrobiota; class Kiritimatiellia; order RFP12; family UBA1067; genus UBA1067. The sequence goes on from JAZSLQ010000241.1 coordinate 11,106, forward strand.
ACTGGCGCTCGACGCGCGTGCCGGAGACGCAGGAGATCAAGTGCTCGGTAACATACGGTTCGTATCTAACCGGCGATACTGTGTTTGAGCTATCTTATCCCGACCCGGACGCTGAAATCCATTATATGGTCTGGGGTGAAAACAACGACGAGTATCAGACTTACAACGGTCCGTTCACCGTAACGGCCGATGGCAAGACCTGGGCCTACATCGATGCATACGTTATCACGAACGGTGCTCAGTCAGCTACTAGCATTGTGGCCTACAACCCCTTCAATTCCGAGATGGATACGCTTCTCGGTTCTCCAAAATTGCCTTGGACGACAGCCGAATCCATCGACGGCGGATGGGCGGCGGCAAGCGGCGAAGAATATCTTGAAGTCGCCGACAGCTTCACCGGTTCGCGCACTTCCGAAAGCACGCTTTCGACGACTGTCGTCGGACCTGATACGCTTTCGTTCCAGCACAGCGAACTTTTGAAGGACAACCCTTACCGTGGCAGCTGGCCGCACACGTTCGCCGACTCGTCCTTCACGGTCTGGGTGGACAACGAGCCGGTCTATATGCTGCGCGGCGCGACGAACACAATCGGCAGCTGGGTTTCGACCGACATCGCGATTCCCGAAGGGACGCACAAGGTCGATTTCACCTATTCCCATCGCAGCGGCTACGTAAGCGGCGAGACGGTGCGCATCAAGAGTGTCGCGCTTGCGTCGGCGCAGGAGCCGTCGGAGCGCACTGTCTATTACAAGAGCGGCTACTGGGGGACCGGCGGCGACACGTCGCTCGTCGTGACGCTTGCGGACGGAACGGAGACGACGCTCAGGGAGGGCGACACGATCGTCATCGACGACAAGTCTTCCGGCGGCATCTACTTCGGTCCGCTTCCCGACTATGCGAACAAGATTCGCGTCTCACGCGACGTCGTCTTCAGTTCCGGCGTCGACGACGCCGCCATCCTCGACGGCGCGACAATCGAGATAGACGATGGCAAGACGGTGACGTTTAAGGCGCAATATCACAATATCGCGCTCGGGAAAGCCGCAGTCACAGGCGAAGGCTCGATCGCGTTTGACGCGAACGGCTTTTCGATCTCGCTCGATCCAGAGGCGACGGTGAACGATGTCGCCGTGCGGCCGGAACTGGATTTGAGCATCGCCACGCCATATGATGCGACGAAAGAAAAAGTCTTTATCAAGGCGATTTCGGGACTTTGGTATTCCGTGATCTACGGCGACGCGCTCGTCGGCGGCGGCATCGGCGGCGCGACGGGCGAAACCGAGCCTGTCCAGGCAACCGGCGCGACGCTGACGCTTGACGCGCCGAAGGAAGGGGCTACGCGGTTCTACCGGATCAAGGTCGTACCGGTGAAGCCAAACTAGGCCGGCGACACCAACCGCATCTTCCGCGTCAAGGTGACTTGGTAAGCATGACATTCGTCCTTTCACTTCTGCCGATTGCGGTTCTTGTCGCGGCGCTTGTCGTCGTGAAGGCGCCTGCATGGAAGGCGGCGCTCGCCGCGCTTGCGGTTGGGGCCGCCGAGGCGCTTCTCTGGCGCGGGATGCCCGTGGGGGAATTTGCAGGGTATGCGGCGCAGGGCGTCTCCACTGGCTTGTTCCCGATAGGGCTTGTCATCTTTGCCGCGCTCTTTACGTACGCGATAACGGAAACCTCGGGGGCAATCGCCGACATAAAAGGCGGGCTTTGTTCGCTGTCCTCCGATAGTCGCTTTCTCGCGCTTCTCGTCGCATGGGGCTTCGGGAACTTCATGGAGGGAATGGCCGGCTTCGGCACCGCCGTCGCGATTCCGTGTGCGATTCTTGTCGGCGTCGGCTTTGATCCCGCAAGGGCTGTCCTCTGCTGTCTCGTCGCGAATACGACGCCTACCGCCTTTGGTTCCGTTGGAGTGCCGACGAGCGTCCTTGCAGGCGAGACGGGGCTTGACGTCGGCGTGTTGACTTCTTCCATCGTGTTGCTGCAGCTGGCGGTGACGGCGCTTCTGCCGTTTTTCGTTCTTGTCGCGGCGGACGGCTGGCGCGGACTTCGCGAATGCTGGAAGCTCGCGCTTGGCGCTTCGGTTGCGTTTGTAGTGCCGTGGTTTTTCGCGGCGCGGTTTACGGGATGCGAACTTCCCGACATTGTTGGCGGCATCGCCGTCATGGCGCTTTTCGCCTTTCTCGGAAAGCGCGGCGAAACGAACGTGCGTCGCCAGCTTTGGGCATGGATGCCTTTTGGCTTTGTCGTCGTTGCGCTTGGCGCCGTTTCCCTGATGCCGCAGGAATGGAAGCCGTCGCCTGGTATCGTCGTTCTCGCGGCTGGTGCTATCGGCGGGTTATGCCAAGGCGTAGGCGTCTTCCGTCTTTTCGGTGTCGCGGCGAAGACAGCGAAGCGCTATGTTCTCGCTGTGCTGACGATCTGCACGGTGCTCGCACTTGCGAAAACGATGGTCGCGGCGGGTTTGACGCGGAATCTTGCCGAAGGACTTGTCGCCGCGACGGGCGGGGGATATGCAGCGGTCTCCGGAATCGTAGGCGCACTTGGAGGTTTCGTCACTGGCTCAGGCACGAGCACAAATGTCCTTTTCGGCGCGTTGCAGGCTTCCGTCGGATCGTCAGACGCAGAGCGGCTTCTATTTGCCGCGGCGAACGTCATGGGCGCGGGAATCGGGAAGATGGTTTGCCCGCAGTCTATCGTGCTCGGATGCGCGGCGGCCGGGCTTGCCGGCCGTGAAAGCGAAGTGATGAAGCGCGCATTCCCGTTTTTCGTCGCCGTCTTGTCGCTTGCCTGCGCCGTAGCTTTCTCATTCAAGTTTTTTGACATCATAGGGAGGACACTACAATGAACATGCAGATGAAACACTTCGCTTCTGCCGCATTGGTTCTCTTTGCGGCGTTGGCCGCGCATTCGTCCGACGCGGTCAAGGTCGCGTGCATAGGTGACTCGATAACGTACGGACTTGGACTTGCCGACCGCACGAAAGAGTCGTACCCCGCGCAGCTCCAGAAGCTGCTCGACGAGTTTGAGCCCGGCAAGTACGAGGTGAGGAACTTCGGCAACTCGGGGCGCGGCATCTACCTCGACTCGATGCGCGGGAGCGAGAAGCGCGGCTTCCGCTATATGCCCGAGCACAAGGCGGCGCTCGCCTGGAAGCCCGACATCGTGGTCTGCAACCTCGGCATCAACGACTGCGGGGAGTACATCAAGGAATACACCGGCGGACGGAAGCGTGGACAGTTCGAGAGCGACTACCTCGCGCTCCTTGACGACTACCGCAAGGCAAACCCAAATGTGAAGTTCGCCATTTGGACGAAGCTGTCGCCGCTCGCGGAAGGGCAGAAGTTCTACCGCAGTCCCGAGCCGTTTCTGATGCAGGCCGACCTTGAGGCGGTTGCGAAGAAGATGGACGCCGTCTGCATCGACATGCAGGAACCCCTGCGCGAAAAGATGGACGAAATCTTTGCGCACGACAAGATTCATCCCAATGCCGAAGGCGCGCGCATCATCGCGGAGGCGACATTCAAGGCAATGATTGACAGGAAAAAAGTCGGCGGCGATTCACTTTCAACTTTAAACTTTAAACTTTCAACTCCTTCAGAGGTCTGGCTTTGCGCGGGGCAGTCGAACATGCAGAAAGGCTGGAATGAGTTCAACGCAACGCAAGAGGAGAAGGAGCGCGTGAAAGGCGAGATGGCACGGCTCGCGAAATGCAACATCTGGTTCTGGGATTTCAACGACGGCAAGTGGACGAAGCTCTCGCCTGACAACGCCCTCAGGAAGAGCGCATTTGGCGTTTCGTTCGCGATCCGACGCGCCGAGGCAACGGGCAAGGCGGTCTTCATGCTCTATGTCGCGGCCGGCGGCGCACCTACGGAATCGTTCCTTTCGGAGCAGACGATGTGCGCGGTCGGGAAGGACGGCAAGCCGCTCTATCCGCACCTCGCCGCGATTGCGACGAACCGACACCGCCTCGACCAGAACAAGGACTTCCCTTGTGCCTGGGTCGCGCGCGAGTATCCGCGCCGCCGCGCGAACAAGGAAGAGGCCTACTGGTGGCCCGTGTCGAAGATGTACGACGAAGGCATAAAGTGCATCAAGGAAAGCGGCGTCAATATCGATGGCATCCTCTGGTACCAGGGTGAGTCGAACGCGACGACCTGCGTCGCGCCCGATACGCCGACCGACCGCGACTACCAGCTTGAGACGCTTCGCGCCCTCGTCTCGGAACTTAGGTCCGTATCCCAACTCTCAACTCCCAACTCCCAACTCCCAACTTTTATAATGATGGGGCTTCCGAAGATGAACCGTCCGTGGGAGCAGTACCGTGCCGTGCAGAAGCAAGTATGCGACGAGACGGGTGCGATTTTCGTTGATACCTTCGCGGCGGGGCTGGGCGATCCGAACGACGTGCATCCGCGCGACAAGACCGTCTTTGCGGACCTCGCCGCAAAAGCGGCATCAGCGGGGAAGTAGTCGTCTTGACTTCGGCTGCAATTTATAGGATAATGTCACCATGAAAAAGATAATAGCTCTGTCGTTGTCGATTGTAGCCGCATCTGCGGCTTACTCGGAAATCAAGATCATCGAGCCCACAGCTGGCGCGGTCGTTCCACTGCTTACCGACGCGCAGAAGGCGTATGTGTCGATGGACAGTCAGACACGCCGAGAGAAATTCGCAGATGCTACGTACAGGCGCAAGGAAATGGGCCTCCCGGCCGAGACGGTTCCAGGCGCGAAGAAGCCCCGTGAGGCGTATTGGCCGAAGACCGTCCGTCTCGCATGGGAGGCGAAGGACGGCGTGGAGTACCGCGTTACGGTGCGCGACACGGCGAAGGGTACGGTCGTGATCGACGAAAAGGCGAAGTGCGGCGAGCTGTATATCGACAACCTCGAAATCGCTGCGTCGTACGAGTGGACGGTCGAAGGCGACGGCGATTCCGGCAAGGGGACGTTCAAGACCGAAGATAGAGCGCCGCGGCTCATACGCTATCCAGGCGTTCCGAATGTCCGCGACTTCGGCGGCTACATCGGCCTCGGCGGTCGCCGCGCGAAGCAGGGCATGATCATCCGTTCGGCAGGCCTCAACGACAACGCGCGCGACACGTACTATACCATCGACGAACTCAAGGAGATGGGGAAGTTCGACGAAATCAAGGCGGCAGCGGATGCGGCGCAGAAGCGCCTCGACCAGCTGCTTGCGTGGCAGGCCGACCCCAAGACGTTGGATCGCGAAGACGCCGAGTACAAGGATTGGTGTTCCCGTCATGACGGCGAGCCGGTCACGAAGTTCCTTTCCTCTCGCGTCCACCGGGCCAAGTCGGTCGTCAAGAAGGGCGGCGATCTCAAGGTGAAGAAGGGCAAGGAGCCCGGGAAGAGCCGTGTCGACGGCGAGAACGGGGCGTACATCCGAGCTCGCTTTGGCATCAAGAGCGACATAGACCTTCGTTCGGACGGCGAGTGCCACGGCATGACGGGCTCGCCGCTTGGCGACACGGTTACGTGGTTCCACTACTCGTCGAGCGCCTACGGTGGTATGCAGAGCAAGTCCGGCAAGGAGGCGTTTGCCAAGGTGTTCAAGGTGTTCTTAGACGAGAAGAACTACCCGATCGACTTCCACTGCATTGCGGGCCAAGACCGCACGGGAGCCGTCGCGTTCATTCTCGGTGCGCTTCTCGGCTATGACGAAGACGTCCTGTATCTTGACTGGGAGCTTACGGGGTTCTGGAACCACAGCGCCAAGTTCAACCACAAGGAACGGTTCGACCACCTCGTCAGCGGCTTCGTAAAGAACTATCCAGCCGACACGATCCAGGAGTCCGTCGTAAAGTACGTGCGCGACCTTGGATTCACCGATGACGACATCGCGAAGTTCCGCTCCATAATGCTTACGGAGCGCTGAATTGCTGGAGCTTTTCGATACACACGCGCACTTCGAGGGAACGCGCGGCGAATCCGCCGCGGCCGTAGAGCGCGCCAAGGCCGCTGGCGTAACGCGCATAATGGCCGTCGGCGGGAGCGAGTCTCTTAATGTGGGTACGGAGGGCTTCGAGTATCGCGCAATCGGCTGGGACCGCGACCAGGCGGGGAAGGAACTCCCTGCGCTTGACTACACAGGAGTTGCCGCAGTAGGGGAGATAGGGCTCGACTACCACTATTCGCCCGAGACGCGCGATGCCCAGTGCGAGCTTTTCGCGCGGCAGCTCGATCTCGCGAACATGTTTGGCCTCCCCGTCGTCATCCATACGCGCGACGCAGACGACGATACGCTCGGAATCTTGCGCGAAATTCCGTCGAAGGGGATAATCCACTGCTTCACCGGCTCGCCCACGTTTTGCCGTGCGCTTCTCGACCTCGGGTTCTACATTTCCATTTCTGGCATAGTGACGTTTCGCGCGGCCGAGAATGTCCGCGAATCGGCTCGAATCGTGCCGGACGGCCGCATCCTCATAGAGACGGATTCGCCATTCCTCGCGCCCGTTCCGATGCGCGGCAATCCAAACGAACCTGCGTTTCTCGTCCATACGGCGCGGTTTCTCGCCGACTTGCGCGGGATGCCGCTTGAAGACTTCGCTGCCCTGACGACCCGCAACGCACTTTCAATTCTCGGCAGAATAAGGTAAAATATCCCGTAACTCATAAAGGAGAATTGTCGGAATGAACAAGCTATCGTTTCTGGCCCTTGCCGCCCTTATGGCGGGGTGCTGCTGCAACACTGATGACGTTAAGCCCTTTGGCACGACGAAATTCGGGGAGAAGGCGTCTCTCTACACCTTGAAGAGCCCCGACGGCCTTACGCTTGAGATCACCGACTTTGGCGGCCGCCTCGTCCGCTGCTGGGCGCCTGACCGCGAGGGGAAACTTGCCGACGTCACGCTCGGCTGGAACACCGTCGGGGAATACGAGACGCTCGGCTTCTCGATGGGCACGCTCATCGGTCGGTACGGCAATCGCATTGCAGACGGCAAGTTCACGCTCGATGGCAAGGTGTGGCAGCTTCCGGTCAACGAGACCAATCCCGTGCCGCGCCACTGCAACCTCCATGGTGGGCCCGATGGCTGGGACGCCAAGGTCTGGAAGGCGTCGGAGTATGACGGCAAGCGCCTCGTGCTGACGCTCGTCTCGCCCGACGGCGACATGGGCTTCCCCGGCACGGTCACGATGAAGGTCACCTACACCGTCCTTCCTCAGAACATCTGGCGCGTCGAGTACGAGGCGACGACGGACAAGCCGACGGTCATCAACCCGACGCATCACTCCTACTGGAATCTCGCGGGAGAGGCGAGCGGCAATGTCCTCGGCCAGCTTCTCATGGTCAATGCCGACAAGTACACGCAGACCGACGCCGGGCTCATCCCTACGACGGACGCGGCGGTTGACGGCACTGGCTTCGACTTCCGCAAGCCCCGTCCGATCGGCTCGATGGCTGAATGGATGGCGGCGCAGGAGAGCTTGAAGCCGATGGACAACTGGTATGACCACAACTTCGTATTGAACGGCAAGGGCAGCAAGCTCGCCGCCGAAATGAGCGACCCCAAGTCCGGCCGCGTCCTCGAGGTTTGGACGACCGAGCCCTGCATGCAGATGTACGGCGCGCAGAACATGACGACAGAGCTTCCCGCGAAGGAGAAGGGGAAGAACCTCTGCCAGTTCGCGGGCGTCGCGCTTGAGACGCAGCATTATCCCGATTCGCCCAACCATCCCGAATTTCCGTCGACCGTCCTGCGTCCCGGGGAGACCTTCCGCAGCACGACGGAGTATCGCTTCAAGACGCGCTAATCCATGCAACCTGTTTTACATAAAATTGCAGCTGCGATTCTGTTTGCGGCTCTCGTGTTCGCATCGCATGCTGAGACGAACATAGTCAACGGCCAGATGTGGGTGTGTGAAGACGGCGTATGCCGCCTCGTTGGTGATGCGCCGGAAGATTTTCTCGCGAGTCTCGCACCGTCTGCGTCTGTCCCAGGACAGGCGACGCGCATGCTGCTTGGATATCGGGAAGTCGACGAGTTCCTCGCGTTCCTCTCGCCTGGCGCCGCGTCCGGCGTCGCGGAAGGTGATGCACTTGCGACATTTACCTGGCTTTCGCTTGTCGTAGTCCTTCTTGGCGGACTCGCCATGAACCTGACTCCGTGCGTCCTGCCGATGATTCCCGTCAACTTGATCGTTATCGGCAAGTCTCCGGTGCGCGGTGCCGTCTATGGTCTCGGCATGGCGCTCGCCTATGGTGTCCTCGGCGTTCTTGCCGCGGTCGGCGGCATGGCGTTCGGGACGATTCAGTCGAACCCCTGGTTCAACGCTTTTGTCGCGCTTGTCTTCGTCGCGCTCGGAGCTTCGCTCTTCGGCTTGTTCTCGATAGACTTCTCGCGCTTCCGCTCGGGTGTCGTGAAGCCCGACGCGTCGCGTGCGGGTCTCGCCGTTCCGTTCTTCCTCGGCGCTCTATCCGCAGTCCTCGCTGGCGCCTGCATCGCTCCGATTCTCGTCTCCGTTCTCGTCTTGACCGCGCGGCTTTACGCAGAAGGCAATGCAATCGCGCTTGCGCTTCCGTTTGTCCTTGGTCTTGGCATGGCCCTCCCGTGGCCGTTCCTCGGCGCGGGAATGAAGGTTCTCCCCAAGCCGGGAGCGTGGATGAAGCACGTTAACCGCGTTTTCGCGGTAATCGTCTTTCTCTTTGCCGCGTACTACGGCTATCTTGCGTGGAAGGGCTGGACGCGCGGCACATCTGCCGCGCCCAAGTCCGACGGAATCCCCGGCGCGGTCGAGGCGACGCCAGACACCTTCGAGGACGTCTTTGCGGAGGCGGAGGAGAAGGGCAAGCCGATTCTCGTCGACTGCTGGGCGACATGGTGCAAGAACTGCTTTGCCATGGAACGCACGACGCTTGCCGACAAGCGCATTCGCGAAGCGCTCGAGCGCTACACTGTCATTCGGCTTCAGGCCGACGACATGAAGGGCTTTAAGGAGCTCGAGCCGTTCAAGGACGCGCAGGGTCTTCCCACCTACGCCATCTTCGAAATTTCAGAAACAGGAAAGGACACTGAAAAATGAACAGAACTACACTCGCCGCGCTCGCCGCGCTTTCGGCGATTTCCCTCAATGCCGCGAACTGGCGGGGGCTTGACGACTCAAACTACTACAGTGGCCCGAAAATCTCCGAGGCCGACCTCGCCGGAAAGGTCGTGATGGTCGACCAGTGGGGTATCAACTGTCCGCCTTGCCGTGCGCTTCTTCCTGCGATGCAGAAGCTCTGGAACGCGAACAAGTCGAAGCCGTTCATGCTGATCGGCGCACATTGCCAGGGGCGTAACCCTGCGAAGGTGAAGGAACTCGTCGACGCGAACAAGCTTACATACCCGATCTACGACTGGGCGGGGCTTGCGGATCCTCCGTCGAGCGGCGGCGGGCTTCCGTTCATGTACGTTGTCGACCATCGCGGCAAGGTCGTTTATTCCGGGCGGAACCACGACGAGGCCGAGGCGGCGGTGCAGAAGGCGATTGCGGCAATCGGTGCGATGCCGGTTCTCTGCGGCGGAGTCTCCCTTCAGGCGTTCAAGGCGATGGAGAAGCAGCTTGTCCTCGGAAAGTCGGTAAAGTCGCAGGTCAAGGCGCTTCATACAGCAGTGAAGAAGGGCGAGGCGAAAAACGCGACGCCTGTCCAGCAGAAGCAGGCAGAGGAGGCGAAGGCGATTCTCTCGGCGATAGAGGAGGCCAAAGTCGACGTCAAGAACGAGATCGAGTCGAAGCGCGAGTCCGACCCCGAGGAGGCCTACAAGCTTGCAAAGGCGTATGTCGCTTCGTTCCCCGTAGAGGGCGTTGACCTCAAGTCGCAGCTACCCGACATGGCGGCGAAGGCCAAGGAGCACAAGTCGGCCAAGTGAGTTGGCTATAGGATATTTGCAAAAAGACGTATAATACCATGTCCGAAATCAGAGTTCGTTTCGCGCCATCGCCGACCGGCAAGGTGCACATCGGCAACATCCGTGCCGCTATCTACAACTGGCTTTTCGCCCGCCACACAGGCGGCAAGTTCCTCCTTCGCGTCGAGGACACCGACCTCGAGCGCTCCACGCCTGAGGCGATCGCCGTCCTCTTCGACTGCATGAAGTGGCTCGGGCTTGACTGGGACGAGGAAGTGTTCTACCAGACGAAGAACGTGAAGCGCCACCTCGAGGTCGTCGACCAGCTTCTCGCTACAGGCCATGCCTACAAAGTCGAGAGGACTTCGCGCGATGGCAAGACCGGCGTAGTCACGATGTTCAAGATGCCCAAGGAGGGGACGATTGAGTTTGACGACATCGTGAAGGGCCACATGGCAAAGAAGGCCGAGGACATCCAGGACTTCGCGATCGTTCGTTCGGACGGCTCGCCGATCTTCCATATTGCGAACGTCGTCGATGACATCGACCAGCGCGTTACGCACATCATCCGCGGCGACGACCATGTCGAGAACACTTTCAAGCACATCTGCATTTTCAAGGCGCTCGGCGCGGAAGTCCCGAAGTACGGCCATCTCTCGATGATCGTCAACCAGCAGGGCAAGCCATATTCTAAGCGCGACGGTGCGGCGTTTGTCGGCGAGTATCGCGAGCAGGGGTATCTCCCCGAGGCGCTTTTCAACTACCTTCTTCTTCTCGGGTGGAATCCTGGCGACGACCGCGAGGTGTTGACGCGCGAGGAGATGGTGAAGCTTTTCGAGCTCGAGAAGGTGCATGTCACTGCGGCGATGTTCGACCCGAAGAAGCTTGCGTGGATGAATGGTGAGTATATCAAGAAGATTCCTCCCGCCGAATTCCGCAACATTTTGGTTCAGTCGGCGGCGGCCGAAGGCTCCTCCTCGCGGAACCTCGGCGAATACGCCGTATCCGCTCGCTCGGACCTTCGCTCCGCCACCGACTTGTCAGACGCTGACTATGCTGTGCCGCTTCGCTCGGAGCTTTGCGAGAAAGGTGAAAGGGTTGCCTGGTGGGATTATCTTGCCGGGCAGGTGCAGGTGAGGACGAAGTTCTTGAAGGACATTCCGGACGCTATTAGGTGCTTTGTGTCCGACGATTTTCCGTTTGACGAAAAGGCGGTTGAAAAGCGCTTGAAGAAGCCGGGCGTGAAGGATCTTCTGCTCGATCTCGTGGAGCGCTTCTCGAAGGTCGAGGACTGGTCGGCTCCCGTGCTTGAGGCCGTCGTCAAGGAGCTTTCGCAGGGCAATGGCATGGGGCCGTGGGTACACCCTGTCCGCGTCGCGGTCTCTGGCCGCGGCGAGGGCATCGGGCTTTTCGAGATGCTCCAGCTTCTCGGCCGCGAAAAGACATTGGCTCGTCTGCGTCATGCGGCTGAAACAGTGGCTTCTGAATAAACCAACTGATAGAATAGGCGGAAATGTTTTAAGCCGTGTAGAACATGTAGATCGTGTAGAACTTTTAGGCATAGGTGAATGAAAAAGGCAGAGAAAGAGTCGCGTGTTGTTCTTGTCGGCACCTACCGCCCTGCGAATGAGGCATGGATTCGGGATCGTCGCCTATACAACTTGCCGTTGCCGAAGTGTGGCAAGCTTGTGTTTCATGAGAAGATTTCGGGTGTTGTGCTTTTTGCGGAAGGTCATCCGAACTTTGCGTTCAAGGCGAAGTTCAAGGATGTCGTCGACGGTGCTTGGTTGAAGAAAAATGGGTATTCGCTTTCCGCAAAGCCGCATGGCGAGAAGTATGCGCTTTACGAACTCCTTGAGGAATCCACGCCGGCACAGCTTCTCGGCAGCAAATCCGCCGAAGTGTTCGTTAGTTCGTCGCGCTGTCCTGTAGTCAAAATAGACGAGGCGTTCTACTCAAAACCTTATCCAATCACCGGCGGCAAGTCTATGCCGTATGTCTTTGACTGCCTTAAGCCGTATTTCAGGAAGTGGAAGTCGGCAACGACGTTCAATCCGGTGCAAATGGATTTTTTTGCAATGTTCAAGAGTGGGGCAAAGGAGAGGGAACATGTGCGCCCAATAGCAATTGATTTGTTTGCAGGATGTGGTGGTCTGTCGCTTGGCTTTGAGCAGGCGGGTTTTGATGTTGTCGCAGCAGTGGAGATTGACCCTATACATGCTGCAGTCCATGAATACAACTTCCCCAATGCAGCAACAATCTGTGCAGATATAAAGAATATATCTGGCAATGACATTCGTGAAAGGGCTGGGATCGGAGCGCGCGATGTCGATATTGTTTTTGGCGGGGCTCCGTGCCAAGGATTTTCAATGATTGGCAAGCGGGCGCTTGACGATCCTCGAAATCAGCTTATCAGTCATTTCTTGCGTATTGTAAAAGACATGCGTCCGAAATACTGCGTTTTGGAAAATGTCAAGGGATTGACAGTAGGGAAGCATTCGCAGTTTCTTTCTGAGCTTATAGATGAGCTTAAGAAGATAGACTACGAAGTGCTTTTGCCATACCGAGTACTCAATGCCGCAGATTATGGCGTGCCACAAAGGAGAGAGAGGCTTTTTCTAATAGCAGCTCGCAAAGGCCAGAAACTGCCAGTATATCCGATGGCAGAGAATGGCAAAATTACGATTCGTGAAGCTATAGGGGATTTGCCGGACGCAGACGGTTTTGATCGATTGTGGGAAGATGATTCTGTCGCCGTTAAATGGCAGACCAAATCAGCATACGCTCGACGCTTGCGTGGATTACGCTCAGATAAGAACAACTTTGGGTACGAGCGCACCTTTGATATAGGAAAGCTTACGGCAAGTCTGCGTACAAGGCATGGAGAGGTTAGCAAACAAAGATTCTTGGCCGCTCAGCAAGGCGAAACCGAGCCTTACAGTAGGTTTTTTAAGTTGGCATGGGATGGACAGTCGAACACGCTTCGTGCCGGAACGGATAGTGCGCGAGGAGGATTCACATCTCCACGTCCGATTCATCCAGATCTACCGAGGGTGATCACTGTTCGTGAGGCGGCACGCATTCACTCGTACCCTGATTGGTTCAGGTTCAACAAGACGAAATGGCATGGGTTTAGGGAGATTGGAAATAGTGTTCCTCCTCTTCTCGCCCGCGCCGTTGGTGCGGAGATAATCAAGGCGATGGGAGTGACTCCAGTAAAGCCGACGCGCTGCATTGATCCTGGAGCAGAAGAATTGCTGGAATTTGACATGAGAAACGCGGCAGACCATTTTGGCGTGCCGCGCAATGTGATTGCACAAAGAAGGAGAAAATGACATGGCGAGCAAAAATGTTTCGGCAAGCAATTACGCGCAAGTCATAGAGCATGTTTTTTTCGCGCATTTCAAAAAAGGCATGAAAGAGTTCTCATTTTCGCGAGATGAGATTACGGATGCCGTAGAGGAACTGAAAATCCCTCGTCCAAAGAATGTAGGCGATGTTGTTTATGCTTTTCGCTATCGGAAGGGCTTGCCCGCATCGATAACGAAAACGCAACTAAGTGGACATGAATGGATAATCGAAGGAGCAGGAACGGCTATATATAGGTTTCGTCTTGTTCCACATAGTCGCATTTTGCCGCAGAAATCCATGATGCCCATAAAAATTCCAGATGCAACACCAGAAATAATTGGAAGCTATGCGTTGGGCGACGAGCAAGCACTTTTGGCAAAAGTTCGGTACAATCGGTTGATTGACATTTTTCTTGGCATCACTGCGTATTCGCTTCAGAACCACCTTCGCACCACCGTCAAGGGAATCGGGCAAATAGAAATTGATGAGATATATGTCGGTGTTGACAAGCACGGACGGCAATATGTTATTCCCGTTCAGGCCAAGGGAGGTGCAGATCAGCACGGCGTAGTGCAGACGAGTCAGGACGTCGCCTGTTGCGCTGCGAAGTTTCCAAACTTGATATGTCGCCCTGTGTCCGTCCAGTTCGTCAGCCCGACGAAGATCGCGATGTTTGAGCTTGTGGTCTTGGATGGTGAAATCAAGATTGCCGACGAGAAGCATTATCATCTTGTGCCTGCTTCAGATATTACGGCAAATGAGTTATCGCTGTATTCAAGGGGTGGCAAATAAGAATTATGCCAAGTTGTGTTGAAATTAATGAGCGCGTAATCAGGGAGAGATTTACGTGAATAAATTGGACAAGAAGGCATTGCGTTGCAACCTTGTGGCGTCGTTGCAATTCGCCATTGCCGATTGCTATGTCTCAAGAATTGTTGATTCGTTAGTAGATGAGGTAGTGGCTGATATTGATAATCTTGGTCGAGAAGATTACGGCGCAGAAGATGTTAAGCAGGCTGCTGGACGCGTGTTGTGTAAGCGCTTGAAAATTGATAGTGCATCATGAAAAACCCATTTAACAAAATTATCGGGCCGGAGGGCGAGTGGATTGATGACGAGGGCGCGGAGAGGCCTGAGGTCATCGACGATAACGGGCTTTCCGAACGCGAAGAGTTTGCATTCAGGTGCATGAATGCGGCGGCTAATCTCTATGGCGTTTTGACCTTGTCGGAAATGACGGCAATCTACAACCATTACGCCGCAGGACACGGCTCGCCGATTTCCGATCCAATGGACGAAAATGAGCTTTTGGATATCGCCGACGTGCTGTTGACGAAAGAACTGGACGATACATGGTTCTCGGTCTGGCTTGACGACAAGAGCGGCGACCGGCGCGTCGTGTATAATGATTTGGCATCTGTTGACCATCCGCCGGGCGAAGAGCCGCCGCCGGAAGTGGCGAAGAGAATGATCGACGGGCGTATAGCAGAAACCATCGAAGATTTTCATGACGTGGATCTCAAGATGCCTGATGAGGATGTATTCTTCTCCTATGAAGATCCCATGGGTGACGAAGAGACGCCTCAGTCCAAGAAGCTCGCCAAGTTTCTCAAGAAAGAATATCATGTCACTGGACTTGATGCAGACATGGCCGTAATGGGCATTCAGGCGGAGTTGCGCGTCAATGGCGACACCGTGACTAATGCCCTTGAATATGTGCGTGATGAGTGTGATTTCTCGCCAGAGGACCAGGACGGGGTAAATCGGCTTATTGATGCGCTATATCCCGTCGTAAGCACCACTCGCACATGGGACTACCGTGGCCACACCGCCCGAGAGATGTCTGACCTTGGTCTGATTAGTCGACTTGCAGCGGAGAAGATACCTGACGTGTTCGGGTTCGAAGAATACGATGGTGCAGATTGCGACGACGATGGTTATGATGACTACGACGTCGAAGATGGCGAGCTGGTCAAGTTGGAGGAGCTGCCGCCAGCAAAATACACGGGGCCGGTCGATTTCAAGTTCGTCAAGGATCCTGTGAAACGTGAGAAGGCAATCTACGATTACGAAGGCGTAAGGGCCGTAACTCGCGAATTCGTTCGCCATGTCGTTATGCACGAACTGACGCAGGAAGAGCGGCGTGACGCAGCGAAGCGACTCGGCATCACGATTGACCCTAAGACGGGATTCATCCCCGATGCAAATCTTGACATGGTGGCTGGGGACTTTGCTGCAATGATGGACGACCAGCATGGGGAACCGGCGATCAGGCGTGTCTTGAGTCGCGTGGATAAACTGGACGACTACGACCGAGCAGCGGCTGCCTATTACGAAAACTATCGTTATACGTGGCTTGAAGTTCTTGCGGTCAAGGCGGGCGTCGGCATGAAGTGCCGCGACCTTTTGACAGGAGAGGAGCTTTTTCTCATGGAGAAGAGCTTCAGTCTCGGCGATGTGAAGGGCATGACGGTTTGCGCCGGGATAGCACCAATGGGGGATGTATATCTCGTCCTTGGCGTCATCCACCCTGCGAACTTCGAAAATCCGGCGACGATACTGAAAATCGTAATGACCCATCTCGGTCTGCCGACCGAACCGCCGATCCAGCTTTCGTTTGCCGATCAGGCGCGTTTCGCAGCAGAGACGATTCGCCGCATAAACGCCAATGGGAAGTTCGCGAACATCGTCATGGGATGACGTTCCACTTGGGCGGTAGATAAAGTATAAGAGGACACGCTAAGTATGTGGAGGCTCATATTCCAGATCGTTCCAGTCGCGGCGTGGATTGTCGCGTTTATCGTAGTCGTTCGTCCTCTTGCGCTTTCACGGCGCGGCACATTTGCCGCATCTGTGCTGCTTGCCCTTGCGTTCGGCAAGTTCGCTTTCTTTGCGACTGTCGGCGGCGATGCGTTTACGCCTAATCTTCCTGCCCTTGTCATCTGGAGCTACGGTTGGATATACGCCACCGCAATGTTGCTTACTGCGGCGGCGTTTCCGTTTGACATCGTGTGCTATTTGCTTGGGCTTGCGAAGATACGCGTTCCCGTGCGGATCACGCGCGGCGTATTCGCCGCGTTCGCCATTTGCGCCGCCGCGCTTTCCGCATGGGGAATATACGAGGGCGTGAGGACTCCCGACGTTAATCGCATCGAAATAGAGTACGATGACCTGCCGCAGTCGTTCGACGGCTACCGCATCGTCCACCTCAGCGATATTCACTGCTCGACCTCTGCGCGTCGCCCGCGCTTCGAGCGCATCGTGGAGCGCGTCAATGCACTTGACGCCGACTTGGTTGCGATTACGGGCGACTTTGTCGATGGGCTTGTATGCGAGCGGAGAGACGACATGGAACCTCTTGCCAACCTTCGCGCTCGCGACGGTGTATGGGGGTGCACGGGGAACCACGAGCGCTACTGGGAGTGGGACGCGTGGTCGGATGCGCTGACACGCCTGGGCCTGCGCATTTTCAGCGGCTACAACCGCTTCGCCGGGAATGTCATCAAGAGGGGCGACGAGGCGCTTGCAATCGGCGGGCTCGGCGATCCGGTATTCTTCTCCGGCGACCTCGAGTCGGACGAGCGGGCGATTGCCGAATGGACGGCCCGCGTGAAGCACGCATTTGACGACACACCGAAGGGGGCGTTTCGCATTCTGCTTTTCCACCGTCCATACACGGAGCGGATCGGCGCGGAAGCGGCGGATGTCAAACTCCAGCTTTCCGGCCACACGCACGGCGGCGCGATGCCAGTCCTTAAATGGCTTGTCGCGGAGATCAACGAGGGGCATGTCCGCGGGCTTTACGAATTTGCAAAGGGGCGCTATCTCCACGTCTCTCCTGGGACCGGCCAGTGGGCGGGCTTCCCTCTGCGGCTCTTCAACCCGACCGAGATAACGGAAATCACGCTTCGTAGAAAACAACTATGAAAACACTGCTTGTCGGATACAAGGTCCTGGACCTCTTCGAAGCGGACAGGCGCGGCGAGAGACGTCCCGCTTCGTGGGTTGAAGGCGACATCACCTGCCACACGCTCGACATCTACCACTGCCACGCAATCGAAAATTCGTCTTGTGGCGTGAAGGCGGTTTGCTCGCCGCACTTGCCGAAGGACGACTGGGATCTCATAAAGTTCAAGACAGGCCCGAAGCTGATGTCGGGCGAGCTTTCGCTCGATCTTCTTCAGGAAATACACCTACTGCACCCAAAGCGCTTCGAGCTTGAATTCGTCGGTCGCGAGCGCGACAGGAACGATCTCATCGCAAAGATCAAGGATGATCCAAATCGCGTCCGCGACTTTTCCGCCGTCTGGTCTGCGAGCGTTCCCGGCGGGCAGAAGCTTATGCTCACAAGCTTCCCAGGATGCTTCTGCCATCGCCGCGTGGACGACGGAGGTCTTGCGCTCGCGGAAGTGGTGAGCAGGGAACTCTCTGGCAAGAATCCGCGCGCAATCCTCGACATGGGCTGTGGCTGCGGTCTCGTCGGCTTCCTTGTCGCGGCGAGACAGAAGGTTCCTGTTCGGCTTGTCATGGTCGATTCCCACACTCGGGCGGTCGAGGCCGCAAAGCTCAATGCGGAGAAGCTTGGTATTCCTGCCGAGGTGATTCTTTCCGACAACGGCACTCCTGCGCAGATGGATGGCACTTTCGATGTCTTTGTCGGCAACCCGCCATACTACAGCGACTACAGGATCGCCGACATCTTCCTCGAGACTGCGCAGCGCGCGCTTAAGTCGGGCGGCGTCTGCTACACTGTCTGCAAGAACGCCGACGGTCTTGAGCCAGTCCAGCGCCGCTATTTCCCCGAGGTGGAAATCATCCGCCGCCGCGGCTATGCCGTCCTCAAATCCGTCAAAAATTGATATAATACAAAGACCATGAACTTGGCCATTTTCCTTGCTGTGACGTTTATCTCTGGCGTCAATCCTGAATTGCACACTTTCAACCGCGAGGGCGAATGCGGCACTGGCGCGGTCGTACCGTGGGCCGGGAGTCTGTGGGCGATATCGTATGCGCCGCACATGCCGAACGGCTCTACCGACAAGCTTTACGAGATAAAGCCCGACATGACGCGCGTCATCCGCGCGGAGTCGATTGGCGGCACGCCTGCAAACCGCCTCATCCACAGGGAGTCGAACCAACTCTTCATCGGGCCGTACGCAATCGACGAGAAGGGCAACGTCCGCGTGATGAAGCCAATCAACGACGATGGCTCGACGAATCTCTACGGTCGCCTCACGGCGTGCGCGCGCCACCTCACGGACCCCGCGCACAAGATATACACGATGACGATGGAGGAAGGGCTATACGAGATCGACGTCGATACGCTTAAAGTCACCGAAATATTCCGCGACGGCAACATCCAGGGCTACGGCAGGCACGACGGCGATCTTCTTCCCGGCTATCACGGCAAGGGCGGCTATTCCGGCCATGGGCGTCTCGTCTATGCCAACAACGGCGAGTTCAGCAAGGAGGCAATGAAGGACCCGCGGACGACGAGCGGCGTCCTCGCAGAGTGGAACGGCAAGCCCGGCAAGGAGAACTGGAAGGTCGTCCTCAGGAACCAGTTTACCGACGTCACCTCGAAGGGCGGCATCTATGGCGCGGCGAATCCAGATACGGACCCCTTGTGGGCGATTGGATGGGACTACAAGAGCGTGATCCTCATGGTCCTCGACGGTGGAGAGTGGCACAAGTACCGTCTTCCCAAGGGCTCGCACAGCTACGACGGTGCGCACGGCTGGAATACCGAATGGCCGCGCATCCGCGAAATTGGCGAGGGCGACGACTTCCTCATGACGATGCATGGCACGTTCTGGCACTTCCCGGCGACGATGAGCGCCAAGAACTCGGCTGGCATACGCCCGTACTCCAACTACCTCAAGATCGTCGGCGACTTCTGCCGCTGGGGCGACAAGGTTGTGCTTGGCTGCGACGACACCGCGAAGAACGAATTTCTCAACAAGCGCAAGGCAAAGGGCGGCATAGGTGCGCCCGGCCAGTCGAATAGCTCGCTTTGGTTCCTTGAACCAAAGGACTTCGACTCGTTCGGTCCGGCAATCGGCCGCGGCGCGGTGTGGCAGGGCGAGGACATCAAGGCTGGCGAGGTGTCAGACCCCTATCTTTGCGATGGCTACGACCACAAGATGCTGTTCGTCAAGATTGACGGCGAGGGCTCAATAGAGTTTGAGGTTGATCGTCGCGGCACTGGGGAATGGGAGTCCGTTGAAACGGCGCCGCTCCCGAGCTGGGTGTCGGTAAACGGCGAGGTCTGCAAGCCAATGAAGCTCGGCCCCGCGAACAGTGTTGCTTGGGTTCGTCTTCGTGCGAAGACCGACCTTAAGAACGTGACGGCGGAATTCCAATATTGGAACGATGACAAGCGCACTGCCATTCCGCGTCGCGGCGTCGCGCCCAGCGGGATGTTCGCGGGCTTCATGAACGCCGACGCGCTGGACCCAGCCAATTCGCAGCCCCCCGCCGCTTCGAAAGGCATTGTCAGAAGCGGCAAGGGCGACGAGAAACTACAGCTTGAGATGGTGCAGGACGATCAGCTCTATGTCATGCTCCCTGGCAAGGGCGGCAAACTGGAACTCAAGAAGTCCGACAACGCGAAGAAGCTTGCGCAGGTCAAGAAGGAGTTTGCGATTGACGCCGAGCAGGATCTTGGCGACAGCTACGACAAGGCGTCTGCCGTTATTACAGACGACGAAGGCCGCCGTTGGCGCTTCCCGTACGCGACGGACGCGCAGGCGCGCATGGGCCGCCTCTGCCGCGAGTGCTGCACGGAGCGCGATCTCCTCAACATCGGCGGCACGTTCTACGAACTTCCTGCCGAGAATGCCGGCGGCTTCGCCAAGGCCCGCGCGATCGCCACTCATAGGAGTCAGGTCTACGACTACTGCACATGGCGCGGACTCTTTGTGATCTCGGGCGTTGATCCTGCCGCGGCGGAGGCGGGCGAGCACTTTGTGAAGTCCGACGACGGCAAGGCCGCGCTCTGGGTCGGCGTCGCGGATGACCTCTGGAAGATCGGCAAGCCGGTCGGCGTTGGCGGCCCATGGCTCAGGACGGACGTCAAGGCGGGCGTTCCGTCAGACCCGTACATCATGACTGGGTTCGACAAGAAAGCAGTTTTCATAGATGCCGACAGAGATGTTGAGATCACTCTTGAACTCGACATCACGGGCGATGGAACATGGATTCCTTTCCGCTCCTTCAAAGTGCGTGGATTTAACCGCCATGACTTAGGAAACATCCGCGCCTACTGGGTGAGGGCAGTTGCGAACCGCGACTGCAAGGCGTTTGTTCAGTTCTGGTATGAGTGACATCGGGGAGTGAATATAAGAAGTGTCGCAAGTTCATGTCATAATTGGCGAAGACGACTATCTCGTGTCGGAGGCCGCGAAGCGCATTGTCGGCGACGGCGTAGGACTCGAGACCGTTGATTCTGCCAATTCGACGAACGAGGAACTTCAGCTAAGGGATCTCTGCGAGGCCGAGGCGTCGCTGCTGACGCCGCCCTTTCTCGACCCCAAGAAAACGACATGGTGGCGCAACGTCGGCTTTTTGCCGCAAAGCGGGAAGGGCGGATCGTCCGAAGCAGTCAAGGCGGCGCTTGAGAAGTTTGCTGAGAAGCTCGCCGCCGCATACCTTCCTGAGAACCAGCATTTTATCCTTTCTGGCCCTCGCCTACTCCAGACTTCGATATTCGCCAAGACTCTGAAGGCGTCTGTTGAGATGGTCGTCTTTTCTGCCGGCAAGCCGTGGGAGCAGGCGAAGGCAGCAGCCGTCCGCGTCATCGATCTTGCGAAGGAGATGGGCCTTTCGTTTGAGCGCGGCGCGGCAGAGGTCTTCGTCGCCCGCGTCGGTCCCGATTCGCGCTCGCTCGCGAGCGAGCTTGCGAAGATGCGCGACTACCTCGGCGGCGAGCGCAGCACGGTAACCGCAGCCGACATCGCGGAGGTCACTTCGCAGGGCGTTGGCGTCGAGCCGGAGATATGGGCGATAACCGATGCGCTTGGCGAGCGGAATTTTGCGAAGGTCCTCGATTCCGTTAGTCGCTTCGAGCGCGAGAACGGCTTTGCGGTGCTCGTCACGACGGTGGTGGAGAAGTTCTTCCGCCAGCTTGCGGAGCTTAAGGACGCCGAAGCGAAAGGGCGTTTCGTCGAGGCGACTGAGGGCATGAACCCGTATGCCGCAAGGAAGAACCAGGGCTTTCTCCGCAACTGGTCGCTTAACGAGCTTCGCGCCGCGCGATACCGCTTTCTCGAATTGCGCGAACGCGCCGTGTCGTCGAATTCCGCCGACGCTCTCGTTGTCGCGCGTCTTGCGCAGGTCTGCCGCAGGAGGGCAGTGCGATGAGCCGCGAGATGCTTAACCTCAAAAACGCCGCAGAGCACGTTCACATGGACGCGAACGAGCTTCGGCACGTGGCGCAGCGCGGTGAGATAGAGTTTGACGAGCACGGTGGCGACCTTTGGTTCGAGCATCGCGCCCTCGACGAATGGGCGCAGCGCAACTTGCTCGCGTCGGGTCGCAAGGAGCAGCTTCGCCAGCATAGCGTCATTCTCGAGGAGCATCGTCGCGCGAATAGCGCCGACTGGCGCGTGTGGCGGCTTTTCGCGCAGACGGGAATCGTGCTCAACGTCCCTGGCAAGGCGAAGGCGGGGATATTGCGTGACATGACGAGCATCGCGGACGCGACCGGCTTCGTCTATGACCCTGACGGTCTTTTCAAGGAGCTCGTCGCACGAGAGGAAACGGCGTCGACGGCCGTCGGTGAGGGCGCGGCGTTTCTCCATCCTCGCTTCCACGATCCTTATATGTTCCAGGAGACGTTCATCGCCTACGGGCGCAGCGAACGGCCAGTCTTTTTCGGCGCACCTGACGGGCAAGGCACGCGGCACTTCTTCCTCGTGTGTTCGACCGACCACGAAATGCATCTCCATATCCTCGCTCGGCTCGCAGTCATGGCGCATGCGACCGAGTTTCTCCAGATACTCGACGAGGCGACGAGCCCGGAGCAGGTCATAGAGATCGTCCGCGCGGCAGAGGAGGGCTTCCTGAAATGAAGAAGCTCTGGTTCTTCGACCTCGACGGCACTCTCGCCGACACCGACCGTGACATTCGCGAGGCGTGGAAGGCGACGCTCGCCGACCTCGGGCTCGAGTGCCCCGGCTTCGACACCGACTTTGTCGCGGGCCCGCCGATCGAGGACATGGCGAAGGCCCTTTTCCCCGAAATCTACACCGATGCGCTCGGCGCGGCGATACGAAAGGGCTTCGGGGAGCACTACGACAACGACGGCTTCCCCAACACGGTCGAGTATCCGGGGATCGTTGATCGCGTTCGCGAACTTAAGGCGTCAGGAGCGACAGTGGTAGTTGCGACGAACAAGCGCTATGTCGGTGCGCGGCTGATGGCGGAGAAGTTCGGCTGGGAACGCATCTTCGACGGCATCTACGCCGGTGATATGTTCAAGGACGATTCCGCCGTGGGCAAGATGACGAAGTCGGCGCTTCTTGCGTTTCTTATGCGTAAATACGGCGCAGCGCCCGGGGAATGTGCAATCGTCGGCGACACGAAGAGCGATTTTATTGCGGCGAAGGACAATGGCATCGAGTCAGTCGGCGTCGTTTGGGGCTACGGCAAGCCCGAGGAACTCGCCCTCGCCGACCGCATCGCCGCGATCCCTGCCGAGATATGAAAAACTGCGGCGATTCGTGAGGCGGCGGCCGAA
>JAZSLQ010000041.1:0-3185 GCA_045535455.1 Kiritimatiellia bacterium
GACTGGAGACGAGAGAAGGACTTCGGACTTCAGACTTTGGGCTTCTATGACTAACGACTAACGACTATCAAGGAGAACCAACTGATGAAAACACCAATAAAACAGACGGGGCACCGCCTCGCTGCGGTGCTTGCAATCGCCACCGCCTTCGCCGCCACCGGCGCCCATGCGGCGACGGCAATCTACTGGAAAGGCGGCAGCGGAACGGAAGCCGAGCCGCGGGATGTCTACAGCAAGGACAACTGGACGGGTAGCAACACATATTCCGGCGGTTCCATCGGTCAAAACCCGACGGGTCAGCACAACTTCCACTTTAAGGCTGATTCGCTCACGTATCTGACCAACTGCAGCCCCTCTGCGGTTTCGGGCAACATTTGCGAGCAGATGATGTTTCATACCGGCAACTACTCACTCTGCGGTTTTTTCAAGACAATATCAGCGGTTAATGTCGGAGCCAATGCGGGAGACGAAGCTATCGTCACAGTCAACGGCGGCAGCGTTACCGTAGGCGACGAACTCTATGTCGGCGGTACCAGTAGTGCGGGCGGTACTGGAACGCTGACGATAAACGGCGGCAACGTCGTTGTGGCGTCAGGCAAAAACACGCTCGCGGGCTTTGCCAGTGGCTCCACGGGTACGATAAACCTCAACGGCGGCGTTCTCACGACGACGCGCATCGCAACGAACAAAGGAAATGGCTACCTTAATTTCAACGGCGGAACACTCCAGGCGAACGCCGACCATAACGACTACATCAAGAGCGGCATCGCGGTCAACGTTCTTGCGGGCGGCGGCACTATCGACTGCAACGGCAAGAACATCGCGATTGACGCGCAATGGAGCGACGAGAGCACCGGCGGCATGAACTTCATGGGTGGCAACGGCAACACGATTTCGATTCCCAATCAAAGATTTATCCAATACCCTGGCATTACATCCATTGCGCCCGGCACGCGGCTCGCCGTATCCAATTTGGGTGCGTCCAAGAATCTCATTGCGAACGGGCTCGTCGTCGCGGGCGTTCCGACGGTTGGCGATACAATATTCACCTGCACGAGAGGAGGTGGATATAAGCTTGATGGCGTCAGCCTCGATAACGTGAAGTGCCCCATCGCGCCGGGAACCACGTTCGCCCTTGACGACAGCAAGACGAACATCGTCGTCACAGCCGTCGGAACGCCGCTTGAGAACTACTGGACTGGCAACGCCGGGGACGGCAACCTCAGCAACCCCGCAAACTGGGCGAACGGTGTGCCGGGGAGCGGCGAAAACGCCAACATCTTCTGTGCGGCCCCTGCTACGCTGACGAAGGGAGATACGTTCGCGCCGGCTTCCATCACGTTCCTCGAAGTCAGCGCGGCGGTGACGATCGACGGCGGCGACTTCACCGGCATCGTTGCGGTCACGAACCTCTCCTCCGCCTCGCACATCATCAACGCGAAGGTGTATTTCACGGGCGACATTCAGGTCAAGCAGGCGGCGATGGCTGAAGTATCTGATCTCGCGAAACCGCATGTCACGTTCGCGGGCGGCGCGTATGCTGCGGCTGGATGTTCTCTCGAAAGCGGCAATTCCGCTGCAGTCTATTCTCGCTGCATCTTCGGCAAGTACTACCTTGCCAGCACATCGGCGAGCCGCTGGACGGCACAGTATCAGGGCGGCAACAAGCGCGTTTGCGTTGCGGACGGCTCCTCGCTCTATGTTCCGTATGCAGGGAATGTCTCGGAACTCTATGTCGGTACCGGCGCGAAGGTGGACATTGGCGATATGAATACAAGCAATCGTCCTTCCTACAGGGTTTACGGCGAAATGACCGTCACCAACTTGACGGCGACAGGCTCAACTACAATATATGCGACATATGGTCAGGGTTTGGCCACGCCGGGTGTGTTCAAGTTCGGCACGGTCACGAATGAGATGTCCAGAAGCGGAGGCGTACAGTTCTATTTTGCCGATGCAAATGCGGCGGGCAGCCATGTGTTCTACATTGGCGAAGGCGGTGTGAACTACAAGACTGCGACAACTACAATATATATCGTCGGGCGCGACAGCGAAGGGAACAGCGAGACGATTCGTCCGTGGTATTCCGACTTCACCATAGGGGCGCGCCCTGGCGATGACAACCCAGCCGGACTCAGGTTCTTCCGCGATGTCGAGTTCTGCACGGACGACGAGAACGGCACAGGGCGGACGATAACGCTGGAAGCGAGAACGCATGTACAGGCGAATAAGACAGCGGCAATCACGGTCTCCGGCTCGGGAACGTTGAAGGTGACGCAGCCAGATGACAATGGCGCCCAGCCGACCGTTACGCTGACGGGCACGGCGACGCTGGAATACACGACGGCGGACGCAACTCTCGGCACCGGCACTCTGACCCTCGGCGCGGGCACGACGTTCGCGTTCGTGAACTCCGACAGTGCGCTTGCGCTTCCTTCGTCCATAACGCTCCCGACGGACGGCGTCGCGACGTTGCGCGTCAACGGCGACAGGCTCCGCAGCGGCAAGCACACGATTGCGACCAGCGTCGAATCTGACGCGGCAGACCATCTGACCGTCGATCCCGCGAGCGAGGCGCTTTACGGACGCAAGGCAACCCTTGCTGTCGAAGACGGCAACCTCGTTCTCGACATCCCGCCCACCGGCCTGATGGTGATCTTCAGGTGAGGCTGTAGAGTGTTGCCAGTGTTGTCAGTGTTGCCAATGACCAATACCAATGTCCAATCCTCCTTCGCCAAGGGCTACGGAGGATAAATTGGGAATTGGCAACATTTCCACATTGACAACATTTATCATGACAACCTCGAAACTAACTAAACCATGAAGGCGCGGACGATTATCTTGCTTGGCGCGGCGGCCATGTTCGCCGCAAGCGGCGCACTGGCGGCGGAGACGCTTGATCGCGACATCGTGATATACGGCTCCAGCCCGGCGGCGATCTCTGCGGCGGTGCAGGCCGGGCGCATGGGCAAGTCCGCCGTCGTCGTCCCGCCCGAGACGCGCATCGGCGGGCTTACGACGGGCGGACTCGGCCAGACCGACATCGGCAACAAATCCGCGTTCGGCGGCATCGCGCTGGAGTTCTACCGCGACGTCGCGAAGTGGTATGCCGAGAGCGCGCACTGGACGCGGCAGACGCCGGAGCAGTACAAGCCGGACGGCCAGACCGCAGGAACGATGGGCAA
>JAZSLQ010000061.1:0-3139 GCA_045535455.1 Kiritimatiellia bacterium
GCCGAGGATGTACTTGGCGCGCACATTCTTGTCGGGGAAGATGCCAGTGCCGAAATCCGAGTACCACCAGCCCTCGATGTCGTGGTTGCCTGAGACGAACAGCTTGACCGGACCGCCCGACTTGCCGAACACCTCCCGCCACTCCTCGGCGTGGAACCGCATCGACGCCGCCATGCCGCGGTGCGCGAAGTCGCCGCCATGCACGACGGCATCGGCATTAGAAGCCTTGAACCATTCAAGCGCACCACGGAAGTATTTCAGCGAAAACCGCCAGCACCGGCTCACGCCGTCGTAATCGGTGCGGACATGCGTATCGCTCACCGCGCCGAAGACGAGGTTCGGCTTTTTGCCCTTCGGCTTCCAGCCGGGCGGCGCCGCGAAAAGCCCGCCCGGCAACGCCAGAAACCCCAGCGAAGCCAAACCGCCTTTCGCAAACTCCCGCCGTGCCAGGTTCATTCCTAACTTACCTGATGATCACCATCAGCCCCGAAGATCTGGCAATATAGAGCGTCTTGGCATTGCCGCCTTCATCGATTCTCCACTTGGCGCGAACACCATTTACAACAGAATTCGCGACATTCCATTCAACGAACGAAGGATTAAACGTGGCAGGGACAGTCAAGACGGGAATCCCGGCCTCACCCGCTTCGCGAAAAGCGGCGGCTGTAATCTCCGACGCATCGACCGTGATCTCGCCAGAGGCGGAGAACGTTCCAGACACCACCTGTGGCGCTCCTGTCGCCTTCACGGTCGCGCCAGCCGCAAGCGTAATGTTCGTCATCGCGTTGCCGGGCGTAAGCGTGCCGTTCACCACGAGCGTTCCGTAGGCCGTCACTCCGTTGCCGTTTCCGTTGTTAAGCCTTCCGCCGTTATAGAAGTTGCTTACGCAGAGAGTCTTGGTGCCGTCGATTCGCAGCTCTCCCGATGCGCCGATGTTCAACGTGCAGTTCGCACCTGCCGAATCCGCGCGGGCGCACTGCAACGTGCCGCTCTCCACGTTGATCGTGCCGTCTCCTGTTATGGTCGTGTTGACAAGCCAGAAGCCTGCGGTTCCGTTGAGTGTGAGGGTATTCGAGCCGAGCGCAATGCCCGTCTGGTTCCAGTCAGGCGCCATGAGGCCGAAATTCTTCCCGGCGGTCACCGTCGCATCTCCTTCAAGACTGACATTTATGGTCTGGTACGTGGTATTGCCGATGTCGGAACCGGTATTAACGAAGAACGCGCCATCTTCCAGCACCACCGATATGGTAAGGTTTCGAACGCCGTTCGCATCGAACGTCGCGCCGCTCGCCACACGGACGGTGTGGGTGGGATTGGAGGTTCCCGTCCCGCTCTTGCTCGCGACCTTGAGCGTTCCGTTGCTGACGATGGTGGTGCCCATCGAATCGTTGCTGAACGGCCAGCTTTTCGTTTCCGAACCAGTCTTGACGAGCGTGCCGTTGTTCACGATATTGCCGATGCCGCTGATGTCATCCGCTGTCACGGTCATGCCGGATGAGACGCTCAGCGTCGCGCCGGACGCGTCAACGAACTCAATGCGCTCGACTGCCACATTCTCGTTCACCGTCAGCGTGTAGTTGCCCGTTGCCGTGATGCGCACGATGTCGTCGGAAGCGGGCGTGACGCCGCCGCTGAGAGTAGTCCAATCCTTGCTCGCGTCGAGCGTCCAGCTGTGGACGGTCTGCACCGCTACGCGCACGTCGCAGACGCCGTAGCCAGCGGCGGTGTAGCCGTCTGCGATCGTGCCGCTTCCCCTCTCCTGCCCGGTGTACAGATTCTCGCCCGGAGTGCCCCATCTCTTGTTAGGAGCCAGGATAGTCGAGGCGTAAATCCCGTCCGCGCCGTTCTCGAACGACACGACAGCGCATTTGAGCAAGTCGCCGTCGCGCTCCTGATACTCGACGATGATGTTCGTGACGCTTCCGGATTCATCATCCTTATACACCTTCTTGTGATAAGCCTGCGTGGTCGGTTCGGGAGTGTAAAGAAGGTATTTCAAACTGTTCGCATAGCCGCCGCACAGGCGCCCGGTAAACACGCCCTCCTCGATGTCGTCGAGCGTGAGCGTCTTCGACGGGTCGGAAAACACTTTGATCTTGTTCGGATATTTCGGGACGCACTGCGGGATGGCGTATAGTTCCGAAACGGAATAGTTGCCTTCGCCGCCGGCAGAGCAGTTGCCGCCGGAGCCGTTCGACTTGGTTACGTTCCCGCTCGCGTCAATGGCAAACTTCTGCGCGTTGGCCGTGCCGTTGTAGGAAAAGCACGGCTGCGAGGCATAGACGCCGCCCACGCCGTCTACAAGCTGTATGATCGCCGTCTTATTCATCTCGGACGACTCGAACTGCATCACGATCTTTTCGAGTTTGTCGTTGGCTGTGTTCGTCCAGCACGTCTTGAAAGCCGCCCAAGTGTTCGTAACGGGATAGTCGAGCGCGTTACCCAAACGGTAGCCAGCGACGAAGGCGCAGTCCTTGAGGTCTTCAAGTGCCGCGCCGGGGAACGCGAGGCTCGAATCCGCCACGACCTTGACACCGTGGATCCTCAGCCCCCACGCCTTGTAGCCGCCGCTCGTACCACTGCCGGTCGCGTTTCGAAACGAAGGAATCCCGTCATTCGACAGTGTACAGTATTCAGTGCGGAGAACTGAATTGACGGAGCCTTCTTTGTTGCACCAGCCGAACTTATGGACGTAAACGCCGTTTACGCCATTAGTGAGAACAAGAATGACTTCCTTCGCAGCGCCATCCTCATATACGCCGAATTGGTATGCGAGCACATCGACGCTGCCGTTTGTCTTGTGGCGCTGAGGATAGATGCCCCAAGCCGTCGCACGGGCTGTGACGGTGTTGTCCCCCTCGCCGCCGTCGAGTTCGGTGATGAGCGTATAATGGTTAATCTCGTCAAGCGTCTTGCCGGGGAACGCGAGTTGCGGCTCGTAGCCGATTTCGATGTCGGACGCAATGCCGTCAATCTTGATGGCGGTACAGTCCTGCGTTCCCTTTACCTGATAGTAGGTCGTTGTCGTCGCTCTTGCGGTGAGTGTCGCGGTGGTCGCGACAACCACGCCAAGGATAAAACTTAAAATTTTACCCCCCCCCCAATAGATTTTTACTCAATATAGGTGGATTTAGCTTTC
>JAZSLQ010000014.1:0-14081 GCA_045535455.1 Kiritimatiellia bacterium
CCGCCGCGTCGGCGCTCAACGCCGAGCTTCTCGTTCTCGGCCTCTCGACGTGGGGCATCGGCTTCCTGCAGGACGACTGGGCCGCACAGCTCGACGCCGTGAAGTCGAACTTCGCCGGCAAAAAGGTCGCGGTATTCGGACTCGGCGACTCGCAGGGCTTCGCGGACTCCTTCTGCGTCGCCGCCGAGACCATCGCGAACGCGGCGAAGGACGCCGGCGCGACGCTCGTAGGCGAAGTGCTGAAACTCGACGAGACAAACGAGGCCGACCAGACGGACGGCAAGATCGCCGCCTGGGTCGCGCCGTTGAAGGCTCACTGAAGGGCGTAAAGCACGGGATAGAGGTCTTTGCCGTTGTCGGTGAGGGTGTATTCGGTGCGTTTCACCTTGCCGTCAGCGAATTCCCTCCGGCTAACGACGCCGTCGCGTTCAAGATCGCAGAGCGTCGACGCGAGCATTGCGCGCGTGACGCCGGGGAGCTGGCGCTGGAGTTCTCCGAAGCCTGCGGCACCGGCGCACAGGCGGTAGAGGACGTCCGCCTTCCAGCGTCCGCGAAAGACGTTGAGCGCAACGCCGACCGGACATCCTCCGTCGGGCGTCGCCACGCCCCGACCAGACGTCACCCGTTTCACGAACTGACGGTATGTAAAAACGGGGCGGAGTCCGTCGTTGCAGCTCACGATTGCGCCGCCCGGCTTCAAGTCAGTGGCAGCGGCCGTTGGCGCGGCGAGGGCAGTTCGACTTGGCCGCTCCGCCCGTGCCGAGGCAGCGGTAGCAGATTTCGTTTTCAAGCGGTGCGCCGGCGAAGTAGTCGTCAATGTTCTTGAGCGTTGTTTCGGCGATGTTGGCAAGCGCCTCGTGCGTGAGAAACGCCTGATGCGATGTGACGATCACATTGGGCATCGAAACGAGCAGCGAGAGCGTCTTGTTCTGCCGCGTCACGTCCGAACGGTCTTCGTAGAACCATTCACTTTCCTCTTCATAGACGTCCAGCCCCGCGCCGCCGACCGTTCCGTCGCGCAACGCCGCAAGGAGCGCCTCGGAATCGACGAGTCCGCCACGCGACGTGTTGATGAGCGTGAAGCCGTGCTTCGCCTTGGCGAGCGTGTCGGCGTTGATGAGGTGCTTCGTTTCGGGGAGAAGCGGACAATGCAGCGAAACTACGTCCGATTCCGCGAGGAGCTTGTCGAGCGTGACATATTCAAGCCCCGTCGCCGGATTCGGGAATGCGTCGTAGGCGAGGACTCGCATTCCGAATCCCTTGCAGATGTCAGCGAAGATGCGTCCAATCTTTCCTGTGCCAACGATCCCTGCCGTCTTGCCGTGAAGGTCGAATCCTGTCAGCCCGACAAGCGAGAAGTTGAAGTCCTTTGTGCGAACGGCGGCGCGGTGGATGTGGCGCGTCAACGTCATCAGGAGCGCGGCGGCGTGTTCAGCGACGGCGTATGGCGAGTACGCCGGAACGCGCACGACCGTAAGCCCGGCTTCGTATGCCGCCTTGAAATCGACGTTGTTGTAGCCCGCGCACCGCATGGCGAGAACCTTGATGCCACGCTTCACAAGCCCCTCGACCACGGCACGGTCGATCTCGGCGTTCACGAACGCGCATGCCGCGTCGCATCCTTCGGCGAGCGGCAAAGCCGCCGCCGTCAATCGCGTCTCGAAATACTTGATCTCGTACCGTCCGTCGTTCAGTCGGTCGAACGACTCCTTGTCATACGGCTTGGTGTCGAAAAACGCAATCTTCTTCAGTTCCATAGTATTCAACCTCTCTTCTCAGTCAATGGCACGTATTATACCATTATCGGTTGTGGAAATATGTTGGCTCGCCAACATTCAGGCAATTTTGATATTGCCGCGCCAGAGTTGACTTTTGAGGCCGAAAATGTGATAATATCACCATCTTTTCGATAGGGGTACTGTGACCTGAAACGAAAGTGAGGTGAAGAAATGGCAACGGCAATCAAGGCAATACCCACCCTTAAGGGTCGGGAAGCGCGTGAGTTCTTGCGTCATGCCGAGGAGGTTGAACGCAAATACGCCACCATGTCAGAACGGGACGAACACCCGCTCTGCAAAATGGCACATGCGATATTGGTAAAGTCTGGAATGCTCCAGTAGTTTTCTTTGCACGGCGCATGGCTTTTCTCTCCGACAACTGCACCTTCTGCGAATTGACGCAAGAACTTCTTAACGTCTGTAGCCCGTTCACCTGCGGCAGTGACGACCTTGATGATTTCTTCGCCAATGATGCCGTTCGTTATGCCAAGTTTCTGATGGGCAAGACATATTGCTTTCGGGTTAATAGCGACCCCTCGAAATTTGCCTGCATGTTCACGCTGTCAAACGACAGTATACGCATATATGATTTGCCGCGCGGCAGACGTGATCACATGAGACGTCTGACGCACCATGAAAAGCCTTTGCGCCGTTATCCCGGTGTCCTTGTTGGGCGTCTTGGCGTGAATGTTGAGTTTGGAGGCATGGGGGTCGGAAGCGAAACGCTTGATTTCATCAAAGGCTGGTTCTCGTCGCGAGACAACAAGACTGGATGCCGATTCGTCATTGTTGACGCCGTGAACGAACCGCGTGTCGTGTCCTTTTACGAAAAGAACGGATTCTATCCGCTATTCTCATCAGAGGAACAGGAGTTTCTGTACACAGGCGGCAAAAAGGGGGACACCGTGTCTCTGTCAACACGCCTCATGTATTTCGATTTACTTGAAATGCGTATGGCGGACGAGCGGCCCGGCCTGACACCAATCTCAAATCGTGGAAACTGAAATGAAAGGAACAAGCCCATAGACAGTTAAAACGATAAGGCGGGAGAAATCCGCCGACAGCAATTTGCAATGCTGCAAAGCAGTCGCCAAGAGAAACGTTCGAAAATTTCAACAGGACGACACATTGCAGAGAGAGCGCATACGCGCTTGCCTCTCTTTGTGTTTCCTGTACGGCAATTCGAACGGCCTCTCTTGGGACACGAAGAGAGGCTTTTTCATGCCCTCAAATCGTGTCAGCGATTACCACGCAAGCGGAGCGACACGGAACGAGGACATGCCCGATTCTCAGACCGTGGATCGCGGCAAAAGTATGAGGAATGCAAAAACGACAATGGTGAGAATGCTGAAACCGCCACCTCCCATGTGTGTGTTGTTGGCAGGGAGCTGCATAAAACGCAGTAGAAACGGACCGTCGCTCGTTTCAGTGACGATTTGTTTGCATTGATTTTTACAGTAATGGCGCATTTTGAGGCGAGGTCATTGACATGACAGAAATAGCTATAAGTGATGAATATAAGCGTTCCTTTAATAGACTTACAGAGACGGAGCGGTTTCGGGTTAGTCAATTAATGAACGAAATTCAATATCACTGCGTCTCCAATGGCTCTCGCCCAGAACAGTTGCAATGTTTAGATGGCAAAGTTCTAAAATCATATCGTGTCAATGATGATCTGCGGTTGATACTGTACAAATGGCGGAAAGATGGGTGGCTTGCCATTACTTGTGGGCATCACGACGAGACCTACAACCGTGTCAAGAAGATGAGGCTTTCTGCTCAAAAAGAAGCCGAACTGCCTGTTGTAAAGATTGTTGTAGAAGAGCGAAAGATTGTTGAATACAAGCCGGCATCTCTGACGCAAGAAAGTCATAGATTGCCAAAGCCAGTGCTCAAGACCTACGCATTTGGACAGATGCCGGATGATTCATTACTCAAGATCGGCGTTCCCCAAAGTGATTTGGTTAGACTTCGTTCTGCGACAAGCGATGATGACATATTGGGAATCATAGAGGAATATGAGTCAGCCATTCAAGAGAGAGTTCTTGCTCTTGTTGATAATCCTCTTTGCCTACGATCTATGTTGGAAAGTATCTCAAATGAGAAGCCAAGGCGTTCCATATCCCAGATAATAAAGACAAACGCAGCGGATCGGGCAAACTACTTCATCCTGACGCCAGACTTGCAGACAAAGTTTTTTGCAGGACAGATTGAGAATTGGCAAGTATTACTGCATCCTAGTCAGCAGGATTCTGTTACTATGGAGGCAAATGGACCAGCCATGGTTACTGGCGCGGCAGGGACGGGGAAGACTGTTGTCGCGGTGCATCGTGCGAAATGGTTGCTTGAGAATAGATTCAGGAATGGCGAGCGGATTTTATTTACCACCTATGTGACAACATTGGTAGATTCCGTAAAGTCAATGCTGCGGGCGATATGCACACCAGAGCAATTGTCTCGCATAGATGTCATAACCCTTGATTCGATTCTTCGGAAAGAATGGGGTAGATTTCGATCTGGTGGGCGAATAGTGTATGGTGACGACAAGTTGACTCTTTCCATGCTTGACAACTTGCTTGCGGAAGACTCTTCGTTGTATTCGGGTCGGCGTACGAATGAATTCCTAGCGAAGGAGTATGAAAAGGTTATTCTGGAGTTTGACATACATTCGCTTGGTGAATATCGCAAGGTAGAGCGTTCTGGTATTCTTGGCAGGGTTGACAGGGAAAAAGAGCGAGCCGTTCTTTGGCCCGTTTTTGCCGCGCTGAGTAAGATGTCTCTCGTTGACACGGCTGGTGATATTAATAGGGCGGCGGCATTAAATCAGTTGGCAAATGCGATGTCTAAAGGTGATCATGCTCCTTTGAATCGATATGTATCCGTAATAGTTGATGAGGCGCAGGATTTCGGTGCGCCGGAGTACAGGTTCCTGGCGGCGCTTACAGGCAATAGATATGATAATCCTGTGCCATATTCGCTCTTCATCTGCGGGGATGGACATCAGCGTGTTTATGGGCGAAGCGGCTCACTTAAGGAGTGCGGAATCAATGTCCATAGTCGTTCGCGCACGCTTAAGGTTTGTTATCGTTCAACCCAGATGATTCGCGAGTATGCGGAGAATATACTATCAGGCGTGGAAACCAAAGACATGAATGGGGATAGCGAACGCTTGACGGATGTGTCCTCACTTGAAAAAGGGGTCGCGCCAGAGGAGAAGTTCTTCCAGAACGGCGATTACACGGCCATGAGTAAGTTCATGTCGGACGCATTGAGGAGTTTGCATGAAAGCGGAGTCCGATATTCTGATATGGCAGTGCTTTTGCGGAATGCCGGACGATTAAAAGGCGATGACCTATATCTTAAGGGGGCTGCTCATTCTTTGCAGGAAAGCGGCATTCCTGCAGTAGTCGTGAGTAAGAAGTCACCTGCCCTGCATGCTGATGCTGTCCAGGTTATGACTATGCACAGGTCTAAAGGGCTTCAGTTCCACGGGGTGATAGTTGATCTCACACATTGGCCATATCGTGAAAAGAACGCGTTAGATGATGAACAGCGCAAATCGATATTAGATCAGGAAAAGCAACTGCTGTATATAGCTGTAATGCGTGCAACTTCACGAGTGTTCATCACAGGGGCTAAGGGGCGTCCATGGGAATTACCTAAGCGACAAATAACGGTTGCGAATGAGACAGTTGCTGATGGCGCTACGCCCCCAAAATGCGAAACTGTGCTACCCATTAAGCCTGATGCTTCCCTTGCCAAACCAAACAACGCGAGTATTTATCATGATTTTAAGCGATGGCTACACGCTAATGGGGAAGACGCTGCAAAGAAAGCATTGCTCAGTTATGAGCAAGATGCAATAAGGTTGTATAACGCCAAGAAGGATAAAGATAAGGCGACAGAAATCATTGCCCAATACTCCTGTTCGCAGAATGAAAAGTTATTAGCGCCTTGGTGGGCGCAATTCTGCAAACAGAATTCTTGTTCAAAGAAGTTAATTGAAGTCATTCACGAAGGCCTATCAGAAGTAGGCGAATGTTTTATGCCGACTTGTGTTGACGGGGTCAAATCCCAGAAGCAGATCCCTCTTCCTGTCCAATTCAAAAATTGCCCAATTTGTGGCATGAAAATAAAATCCAGCAGATTGAAAAGGCATCTAAAGCGAATGCATTCCCAAGACTACCTGGTCACTGACAACTTGCGGCCGAAAACTCAAAGAGAAGAGAATAATAGAACCTTGCATCTTACGAATGCACCAGATCCAGAAGATATTCAGCGAGAACTGTATGGCGATTGGTAATGGAGAATGTTGAATGCTTGACAAGGAACTGCTGTCAACTCTGCATGGGACCGATTCTAAAGCAGAGTTCCTTGCCGAACTTGGTGTTCGGCGGAGGAATTGGCTGATATTCTCTCGTCATTACGGTTTTGAGGACGGGGCGGCATGGAGTTATGGTCGGCTTGCCAAGCACTACAGAATCAGCGAACAAAGGGTTGGGCAGATTGTGTTGTCCGTAGTGGATAAGATAAAGGAATACGCGCGTACACACGCGTGAGTGTGCGTTCGCGAGCGGCACGTAGTGCCGCAGGGGCTTGACAACTCGGCTATTTATGGAGGGACTTGTTGTCGGTTCCGATTTCATCAAAACCATAAAACGGAGTAGTGCTCATGAGAATTGAAATTGTCCACGATAGCGTCGTGTTTCAGGATGTTGACGCAATCGTCAACGCGGCGAATGTCACGCTTCTTGGGGGTGGTGGAGTGGATGGCGCGATCCACGATGCTGCAGGCCCAAAGCTCTATTGGTATTTCCATGACCTTGGGTGCACCTGCCAACCGGGGGAGGCAATAGAGTCGCCAGGATTCGATCTGCCCGCGAAGCATATAATCCATACAGTCGGGCCAATCTGGCACGAAGGCAAGTTCAACGAGCCAGAAATTCTGGCGAATTGCTATCGGAGCTGCCTTGACGAGGCAACGGAATACCATTGTCGCTCCATCGCGTTCTGTTGCATATCTGTGGGCGTTTACGGATATCCGCTCATGCCCGCTACCAGAATTGCGATTGCAACCGTGGCAGGATGGCTCAAAAAGCATGAGTCGGATATGCTTGTTCGGTTCTGCTGCTATTCTGACAGGGAGTTTGAGACTTACATGGCGGTCGCAGACGAACTCGGCATCCCATACGCCACAAACTGTGATGAGTAAGGAGCAACAAAGTGAATAAGAACGAGTGCTATTTGAGCGCAACGATTGGCGAATTGCTGGACATGGACCGGGGCTCGTTCATGTGTGCAATGCGTGCTGGAGAAGCTCGGCAACAGCAACATCCCATTAGCGGGACCTCTCAACGCAAGTCTTGGAGAGACTGCTTCAAGGTACTGAAAAACACATTTGAAAAATTCAAGGGGCCGGAATTGGCTCAGTGGCGTGAACTTAAGATAGAATTTGAACGTATCCTGCCAAACGGGAGGCGGCCAGATGTGATAATCTATTCGAAGAGGCTTGTCGTCGTTCTGGAGTTCAAACGGATGAGCAACGAGTTCGAGGGATTCCTAAAGCAGGTTCGCAGCTATGTGAAGAGTCTGCGGGCAAGTGAGGCTGAAGGCATGAAGCGAAAGGTCAAGGGTGTTATAATATACACGGAAATGGAATCTGCGCATGACATCGGCCGCATCCAGAAATGCTCTGCGGACAAGTTGCATGAGGCACTTCTTCATCTGCTTGGCGGTTTCCCTGAAAAGGCATAATCAGAAACATAGGACATACAATGGGTATGCTTGAAGGCAAGGTTGTGGGCGAGGTGATGGCAATAAAGATTGCTGAAATTGGCGCACAGGGTGAAGATCGGACGTTCACGATCATTTCTGTGGATGAATTGGGCAATGTCTCGACCTGCACCGGTTCCTACGGATATATGCTTGACGACGGTACGGTTTTCGACGGAGACGTTCGCAACGCGGATCTGGAGAAGGCATTGCCGATAATCAAGGAGACCGGTGTTGTCAAGGTGTTCTCCATGGTACGCGGACATTTCAAGTCAAAGGATGGCAAGTGGTTGCACATCGACACGGGATTCGGCAACCATTTCTTCGTCAATGATACGATAGCGAGGGAGTTTCTGTCCAGATTTGCTGGACAGCCCACATACAATGTCTATATGCGTGGCGTGCAGACGGCAATTGAAATCCTGAAGGAGGGTAACGAACGATGAAATACGCGATAATGAGCGACATACACGGCAACCTTGGGGCGTTCAAGCGGGCCGTGGCTGGTGCGAAAAAGCGAAAGTGCCAGAAGATAATCTGCCTTGGCGACCTTACAGGCTACGGCAAGCAGTCGAAGGAGTGCGTCGAGTACGCGATGCAGAATGTAGATATGTGCCTTATGGGCAACCACGACAGCGCTTGCTGCGAACTGGAAGACCCGGACGCCGTTGCGGAGAACAGGAACTTTGATGTCGATGTGGCAACACGCCGGCTGCTCACATTCGGACAGATGGCGTGGCTGATGGCACGACCTCATATCTGGTGCTGCCCTGCCTTCGCCTGTACGCACGGGGATTTCACTTCTCCGAAAGAGTGGCTCTACATCGTCGATCCCAAGGACGCCCGTCCGTCGCTATTGTACCGGTCGGAATCCGTCTTGTTCGTGGGGCACACGCATATCCCCGCACTTATGAAAATCTCGGCGGAGGACGCGGAGCTTGCCCGTTCCTTCGACGAGGACGACATGGCGCAAGGTCTGTGCGGGTTGAGGGAGATAGGGCCGAAAAGCTGCACGGTTTCAGGCGGCGCACGCTATGTCGTCAATGTTGGAAGTGTAGGGTTACCCCGCGAAGGCCAGTGCGGCACATACTGTACGTACGACATCCAAAGCGGAAGACTGCAATTTGTTTTTCTTGAGAAATAGCCTCACGAATCGATTATCCGTCCGTCGAGCGAGAGGGTGACGACCTGCCAGGGGATGAACTTGGGAATGTTGCCAATATCCAATGTTGCCATTCCCAATGTCCAATTCCAATTGGCAACATTGGAAACTGGAAACTTTTCCACATTGGCAACATTCTCCGAGTAGTCCACTTCAGTCAAGCTTGGGGAATTCGACAATCGTCACCTTGACGCGCATGAAGTCGCGGTGGAACGCGGCGTATGAGCTTTGCTTACCAGATTCTAGACAAGAATCGCTGAAGGATTCAACAGGAAATCAACAAGGCCGACGATGACATATCCTTTTTCATCTATCCGTGGCGGCATCTTGCCCTTGACGATTATGATCTTTCGGAATGAATCGCCAAGTTTTGTGAATGGACGCTTTTCCTGTGCTGCCTTGTCTGGATCGTCGATGTTCAGTGCCGACTGCACGTAATACCGCTCCTGGCCCCGGTTTGCCATGAAGTCAATTTCCAGTTGTTTGCGGATTCCGTTCCCCGCCTTGTTCTTCTCAAAGGTCTCTACCACGCCGACATCAACATCAAATCCCTGCACCTTGAGTTCGTTGAAGATGATGTTCTCCATCAAATGCGTCTCCTCTATCTGACGGAAATCAAGCCGCGCATTTCTCAGTCCCGGATCGGCAAAATAGTACTTCATCTGAGCGGCTATGTACTTGCGGCCCTTGATGTCGTACCGCTTCGCCTGTTCGATAAGATAAGCATCTCTCAGCTTGGCAATGTACGACGCTATGGTCTTTGACTTCAGAACCTCATGCTTCACAGTCTTGAAGGTGTTTTCAAGGGTTAGTGGATTCGTCAGAGAGCCGATGTTTGATGCCAGTACATCAACGACATCGGCAAGATGTTCTGGCTTGCGAATCTTGCCACGTTCGACAACATCCTTGAGATATGTCTCATCAAAGAGATTCTTCAGATACCGGCTTTTCGCCTCGTGGCCGTTCGCAAGCACGGCAAGAGGAAGTCCGCCATAAACGACATATTCGTTCCATCCGTCTCTCGCATCGCCGGGGAATACTTGCATGAATTCCGAAAAGGTAAATGGCGTCAGACGAACCTCGTCGCCACGTCCGCGGAACTCCGTCCGAATGTCGCTTGAAAGCATTTTCGAGTTGGATCCCGTGACATAGACATCCACATTCTCTTTCCGCATGAGAGAGTTTATCACCGAGTAGAAAGTGATCTCGTCCTTTTCCTCAAGTTCAGGATCGCGCACTTTGACTCGCTTGACGAACTGCACTTCGTCAATAAAAACATAGTAATCACCATTGTCTCTGATCTGGCGCTTCAGATACTTTTCGAGCTTCAATGGATTATGGTATTTGTAGTTGCCTGGCTCGTCCATGGCAAGCTCAATGATGTGGTCTTGCTTGACCCCATCAGTGAGAAGGTAGTCTTTGTAAAGAACCCCAAGGAGATACGACTTGCCGCATCGCCTTGGACCGGTGATTACCTTGACCATGCCGCTTCCCCGGCGGGCAATCAACCTCTTCAGAAATATGTCTCGCTTTACTTGCATTCTGCTCATTCATGGGGTCATAAGCTGCGTCTGGGCGCAAAGTTTTTCCCTTGAACGCCGTATATTATACCACAAATGCGGCTATTGTGCCGAAAACAAGCGAAAAATGTCACCCTCTCGAAATGTTGGGTGGGGTGTTGATTCTCGCAGCGCGAATGATGTATAATACGCGCATGAAACTCAACACCATCATCTGCGCGGCCGCCGTCTGCGGCTGCGTGTCGTTCGCAACGGCGGCCGACGAGTCCGCCAAGACCGAGACGGCCGAACCTGCCAAGGCGGAACTCGCCGAGGAGGAAAAGGGCGAAGAGGAAGAGGATTCCCTCGTTTCCTTCGAGGTCGGGCTCCAGTTCGACTCGAAGTACATGACCTACGGCGGCGTAGGCGTAACCCTCTCGTTCTAACGGGATAGATAGATGGACTCAATATTCGGCATGTTGATATTCGCGGCTGGCGGTTTTGCTGGCGCGACGTTCCTTCTCCCTGCGCGCGGGGTCAAGAACTGGGCCTACGAGACGTGGTGGATGTTCTACTGCGTCGTCGGGCTTCTCGTGATGCCCGCGGTCATCTGCGCCATAGCGGTTCCAGATTTCTGCGGCGTTATCGGCTCAGCTCCCGGATCGACGCTCCTCAAGTGCGCCGCTTTCGGCGCGATCTGGGGCATTGGCGGCCTCACGTGGGGACTGATGGTCAGGTATCTCGGCATCGGGCTCGGGCTCGCCATCGGGTGTGGACTGTGTGCCGCGACGGGAACTGTCCTGCCCCCGATCATGAACGGCGAGGCGGCGACGCTCATCTACGGTGCGGATGGCGCAGTTTCGACGGGCAAGCTCGTCGTTCTCGCGGGCGTTGCGGGGTCGCTTCTCGGCATTGTGTTCGTCGGCCTCGCCGGCAAGCTCAAGGAGGGCGAGCTCCCCGAAGAGGAGAAGAAGAAGGCAGTTGCCGAATTCGACTTCAAGAAGGGCATGATCGTCGCGCTTGTTTCTGGCGTCTGCTCTGCTTGCATGAACCTCGGGCTCCAGAGCGGCGGTGTCATCGAGCAGGCGGCGTACGATGCGGCGGTGAAGGCCGGCGTCATTTCCGAGGGCGCGGTGTGGTCATGGCGTGGAATGCCTGTCATCATGGTCGTCCTCTGGGGCGGCTTTGTCGTGCAGGCGGCGTGGGTCCTCCAGCAGCATTTCAAGAACGGGACTTTTGGCGACTACCTTCGCCGCAGCCCGATTCTGCGCAATGCCGTGTTTGCCTCGCTTGTCGGCGTAATCTGGGTGATTCAGTTCGTCTGCCAGAAGGCGGGCGAGCCGCTTATGGGCGACCTCAAGTACATTTCCTTCGCGATCGTGATGGCGTCGACGATTCTCTTCTCGACGATCATCGGCGCCGCGACAGGCGAATGGAAGGGCACTGGCGCTAAGACGAAGCTTTTCCTTGCTGCGGGTACGCTGATTCTCCTTGCGAGCTTCTGCGTTATCTCGCTCGGCTCGAAGTAAGCCGTCAGGCGGGAACGCCTATTCGCTCTCCGCAGAGGACTCTCGTTTCGAGTCCGTCTGCGGAGTTCTTTATAAGGTCGTCGTCAAATTTGATCGCACCGGCTTGCGCGACGAGAATCACCGTCGAGCCGCCGAATTTGAAGTATCCCTTCTCGTCGCCTTTTGAGTGCTTCTCGCCAGTGAACGTCTGGACGATTGTCCCGACGCCGAACGCGCCGACGTCGACGAGCCAGAAGTCGCCAAACGCGGCGCGGCATTTCAAAACCTGCCTCTCGTTGTCGGCATAGAGGTCGGGTCTGCGCAGAAGGGCGATTGGATTCACAGAATGGTACTCGCCAGGGATTACGCGAACAGTCCCTTCGCTCGTGCAGTCGCAGGGGAAGTGGAAGCGGTGGTAGTCGACTGGCGCAAGGCGGAAGACTGCGATGTCGTAAAGCCCCTTTGGCGCGTCCGTGGCAAGGACGCCGCGCAGCGACTTCGTCGCGCCCTTTAGCGGGAAGGGGGTGTCTGCGTCTGCGCCGAGGTAGAGCTTTAGGCGTCCGTCGGCTGGACTTGTGATGCCGTCGCCCAACGGTCGGCTGCCGGGCTTCAGGCGGCGTGTGAAGAAGTCGTTGAACGACGAGTATTCTGAGATCGACTTTTCCGCTTCCTCTGCGCGGCAGCCGGGAATCGCGACGAGTTTCGCTATGTCCTTCTTGGACTTGGGCGAGTCGTATCGTCGGCCCATAAACGCGGAGATCGCCCTCGATCCGAAGAGGACTGGCCAGAGCGTGCGCCCGAGCAAAGTTTCGTATGCAAAACGGAGCGCCTTGTCGCCCATTACGGACTCGGCTATTCTCTCTCCCGACGAGCGGTCTATGTATTCGACTGGTTGCATGTGGTGGATTATAGCAAAAACCCGCCTATTTTTGGTATAATGTCCCCCATGAGAGTTTTGACGGGAATACAGCCCTCTGGCAAGCTTCATTGGGGCAATTATTTTGGCGCGATGAAGTCGATGTTCGACCTTCAGTCGAAGGGCGAGGACATGTTCATGTTCATCGCGAACTTCCACGCGATGACTACGGTGCGCGACGGTGCGGTGCTCCGCGAGGCGACGCGCGAAGTGGCGCTTGACTATCTCGCGTGCGGGCTTGACCCTGCGAAGACTACGGTCTATAGGCAGAGCGACGTCCCCGAGGTGCAGGAACTCGCGTGGTATCTTTCGTGCCTCACTACGATGGGGCTTCTTGAGCGGTGCCACAGCTACAAGGACAAGATGGCGCACGGCTTCGAGGCGACGCATGGGCTTTTCGCGTATCCAGTCCTCATGGCGGCGGATATCCTTATCATGAACTCCGACCTCGTTCCGGTCGGGAAGGACCAGAAGCAGCATCTCGAGGTGACGCGCGACCTCGCGCAGAAGTTCAACAACGCCTACGGCGAGATCTTCAAGCTTCCCGACGCCTACATCCCCGAGACGGTCGCGACGATTCCCGGGACCGACGGCCAGAAGATGTCGAAGAGCTACCACAACACGATCGAGCTCTTCGACCCGTCCGTGAAGAAGAAGGTCATGGCCATCGTGACGGACTCGAAGACGATGGAGGAGCCGAAGGAGCCCGAGGGCAACTCGATATACGAGCTATACAAGCTCTTCGCGACGCCTGAGGAGGTCGCCGAGATGGCGGCGAGTTTCCGCGCGGGCAACTACGGCTATGGCCACGCCAAGAAGGCGCTTCTCGCGGCGTACCACCGGATGTTCGATCCGTTCAAGGCAAGGCGTGACGAGCTTGAGAAGGATTCCGACGCTCTCGAGGACATCTTGCGCGAAGGCGCGAAGAAGGCGCGCGCGGCGGCTGCGGCGCAGATGGAGAAGGTCCGCGCAGCTGTAGGTTTGTAGTGCGCGGCAAATCCGCACCCCGCGTAGCCGCCCCTTCGGGCTGCCTTCGGCAGGGGGATATGCGCCATCTTGGTAGGGGCGCATCTCCGAGGCGCCCGCTTCCCCGCGGCAAATCCGCCGCTGCCCTTGACCCTACTCGACCCTAAGCTCCTGACTCTATTCGACTTTAATCCTATTTTGTGTCGGGCTGGTTTGCCTGACAATGTGCGGCCACGGTTCGGGTAACGGTACTCCCTGTGCAGGGCGGGCGATTTGCGCGTCCTCCGACCCGCTCGGCGTATACATATACGCCGTCGGGGTCGAGTCCTGCGCAACTCGCCTCCCCCTGCTTCGGTCCGTTCCGCTACGACCCGAACCGTGGCCGCGCTTGGCACCCTCGGGAGTTCGGCGCGGTGCTCGGGGACTCGGCCTCTCTCACGCTCCCTGCGCCGCCGCTCCCGTCGTCTTCGCGGCGATACG
>JAZSLQ010000139.1:0-5582 GCA_045535455.1 Kiritimatiellia bacterium
CGCATAGATGTTCGCCGCAGACCACTTGATCTGAGCCGCCTGAACACCAGCCGCGATTGCGACTGCCGCCAAGGCCATTATTAGTTTCTTCATTGTTTTGTTTCCTTTTTTTGCTGCACGGCAGACAACCCACCGCACAAATCATTAGAGGGAGAGACCTGGGAAGTAGAGCGATACGCCAGTAGTGTCGCACTGTGCCCAGAACCCTTGACCAGGAGCTACTTCGACGGTATCGTCTATAAACTCCATTGCATCGTTCTGCCAGCCAATATCAGGATCACCCCAATCGGCCCACATATAAGTGGCCACTGTATATCCAGCAGAATCAAGCGTAGAGAGAGAGACCTCATTATCGCCAGCACCCTGAGCGATTACAGTATTGAGCTTTACTGCCACAGGGAAAGGATTCCCAACGACCGTGACGCCATTGTCATTTAGCGTTATTGAGACATCTGTGGTGGAGACCTGACCAGCAGACTGAAGTGTCACCCCCGTGGTATCGCACTGAATCCAGAACGAGCTTCCAGGAGCGACCTTGACAGTGTCATCGATGAACTCCATTGCATCGTTCTGCCAACCAATATCAGGATCACCCCAATCGGCCCACAGATAAGTGGCCAATGTGTAGCCAGCAGCATCAAGGATGTTGAGACTGACTTCGCTATCGCCAGCGCCAACTGGCTTGATGTTCGTGAGCGAGAGCTGGGACGCGCCTACATCAAGGAACTGACCGCCGCCAAGAGTGACGCCAGTATCGTTGAGTTCGCTGGCAGCATAGCCTACGATATTTGCAGACTCTACCGCCATCGCTACGCCAGCAGCCATGACTGCCGCTGTAAGCATGAGTTTCTTCATAACTTTTTTTCCTT
Organism: Kiritimatiellia bacterium; assembly: GCA_045535455.1. Classification (GTDB taxonomy): domain Bacteria; phylum Verrucomicrobiota; class Kiritimatiellia; order RFP12; family UBA1067; genus UBA1067. Next base: position 870 of record JAZSLQ010000139.1, read on the forward strand.
TTTCCTCAGTCGAAGTTGCTTCCTTTTCCACTTCAAGTCATCGCTCAAAGCTGGCCGTCAAGCTATACCTCTACCAAGTTTGTTTATATGATATCATATTTCGTTCGGCTTGACAAGGGGGTAAATGAAAAAAATTTCCATGCAAAATCACTCCGGCATGGAAACCGTCTGAAGTCCCATCCTACGAAGCGCCGCATTTCGCTTGTCAAAAACGTCCGGATCCGTCTCATCGGTGAGTTCTTTCTTAGTCTGGAGGTAAATCAGGTTCTCGCGCACCTGCCGCTCCTCCATTCGCTTCACGAAGCTCGCGTAGGTCCCCACGCCGTTCGCGAGGTACTCGCGAAGCTCTCCGCGCATCCCCGCAACGATCTGCTTCAATTCGCGCACCTCGCGAACATCCGCCTCCGAAAACGAAACTTCGCTCTTGAGTACGTCTTTGAGACTCTCGGCCATCTCCGTCCGCCAGTTGACGCTCGCGAACTTGGCGACCACCCCAGGCTGGGCGAAATGCGCGAGATAGCGGTCCCCAGGATGCGTGAACACCCCAGCATATCCACTAGACGCCATCTCCTGCATAAGAGCAGGCTCGCCATATATCTGGTGGCGGTCTGTCGGGGCGAACGCGACGGCCTTCGCCTCTTCCACGGCCTCCTGTGCAGCCTCGCGCGTCCAACGAGCGTAGAACACGGCCATTGCCGCGAGGGTCGCTAGCACTACGATGGCAATCCAACGCTTACCTTTGCCGAAGAGCTTGTTAAAGAAGCCTGGAGCCTCCTCCACGCGGCTCGGACGGATACCGCGCTCTTTCAATACCGCATACGCCGCATCTCTCGACGCGGCGCGGACAACCCCCTCATGCTGCGTGTTGTCGCTTGTGCGGTATTGATAGATGAATCTCACTTCTTCTCTTCTGGCTTGATTTTTATAGGCTCGGTCGGGAGCTGGTGAAGTTCATCCCAGATCGCCTTCTGGTAGTCGTCCGCCGGTTCGGGTGCCCATCCTTCCATGCAGGCTTTGCGATAGGAGGTACGAACCGCAGGAATCACACCGAACGGCTTAAGATAGGAATGAAACCTAGAAATGATGTCCGCCTGTAGGCGCAGATCGAGGTGCGTATCAAGGTCCGTAGGCTTTGTGATGCCTCCGGTAAGCGCATTGGGGAAGCTCGAGTTGGCTCCACCGCAAAGGAGCGCAAAGGCGCGGGAGAGTTCCTTCTTCACCCTTGCAGCGAAGAACGCCGTCTTTTCTGTCTTGAGCGGCGCGACATTGACCATCGCCCAACGGTTTTCCGGCGCAATCAACAGGTTGGGAAGTGCCGAGTCTTCCACAATGAAGATTGAGAGATTGCCCTGAACGGACGGATTCTTTAGATCAAATACACCGTCCCTAAGAGAGATATTAACTTTCGACTCCTTCACAAAGTATGCAATACTCTCCTCCAGCCACGCCTTATCGGCCGTCTTCTGACAATTAACATAGACAATTTCACCTTTAAGCGAGTCGGGGCGCACGACGAGTCCGCCAGTATACCTCATCCTGCGCTCCTGCATCTCCGCCTTGTGAGCTGCAATCTCCTCGGGCGTTAAATTTGGTTTCGCATTAGGGGCCTGCGCGAAGGCAGAAAGTGCCGACAGGCACAAGCAAATAAACAATGTGTTCTTCATTTTGTTTTCTCCTTTGTTTCGATTCAGTGATTTTCTTGATACATCAACTGGAGACGCCGACGAGCAATCGGTCCGATGTGTAGCGGGGCGACGCCCCTCTCCTCCAGCATCTTGTTTGCCGCCTGCACGAAATTGTCGACATCCTCATCCGTGACATTCTCACCTCTTCGGAATTTGGCTATCTCCTGTTGTAGATCCGTCTTGAGCCAATACAACTTCTGGAACTCATTTCGCGACTCAGTCATAATCTCTTCAATATCCTCGCCACGGTCATACGCCTCCTTGAGTTCCTTGCGAACATCCATGACCGAGCGCTTAAGCTGGGCATCTTCCGGAGAATCCTCTGGTGAGATGACAATCGGCTCCTCAAGAGACTCGAGGAATTCTTTGGCAAACCGTCCCTTAAATTTCGCTGGGCCTGCCACCACGCTTCCTGGCTTTATCGTGAGAAGCGCGGCAATTTCATTGTCACTCCGCTTAGCAAAGATGGCATACTTCCCCTTAGCGGCGGCCGTTGTATTGGTTATGACGCCATTCACCTTGTGAAGCGTCCCGTTCGGAAGTTTGATGTATCCGTCTCTGGTCTCGCCGACCTTCTGCGGAGGCAACTCCTGTGGCTCCTCTGGCCTGACCTCCGTCACTTCCGGGGCGGGCTTGGGTCTGGGGGTAGGAGTGGGCAATTCCTTAACAGCTCGCACCTTGTTCGGTTCCTTGGGAGTTTCCGGCTTAGCGTTGTCCTTGAAAATTAAATACATGGCGACGGACGCGATGACAACCACGATTGTAGCGGCTAACAGGCCTCGCATCGAGGATGTGCCAGACGACTGTTTGGTAGCACCCTCACGAACGCTGATGGCGCTAATGCCGCGCTTTTTAAGCTCGGCAAATACTCCCGCGCGATCAGCGGACTCTATCTGGACGGATTCTGTCTTTCCGTCCGCCCCGCGATACTGGACTGTGAACCATGCCATAATTGCCTTCCTCAATCTTTGTCTTTAAATTATACCACATTCTGACCGAGAAAGCATCTATAAACGGAATCAAATCGAGGGGCGGTGTTATTTCTCCGGCGTCCTGTACATGAACATCTTGTCGAGCGGGGTTACAATGCCGTAGGCGCTTTGAACCGCATCGGTAACTGACCTGACCTTGTTGTCGTCATCGAAGTCCAGACCGCAGACTACGCCGAGGCATACGCCCACGAGCGCGGGATATTCAAGGTAGGCGTTCCGCACCATCGCGAAGACGGGGCCGCCGCTGAAGCCAGGGGCAAGGCGGGCGTCTACGATGAAGGCTCCCTCGCTCGCGCCCGCAAGCAGCGGCGTCCGAGATTTCAATGCTCCAACTCACAGGGAGAACTCCTGCGCGAGGTCGGCAGCAACTTCTTTAAGCGGACGCTTGCGCCCAGCGGCAATGTCGGCAAAGCCACGCGACACTTCGGCATCAAGCTCCGCGTCGTCCATCATCGCGGCGTTGGGAATATGCCTTGCTGGGAACTGTACCGCGAACGGCAAACCGCGATGAATCACGATTTGACGATAGAACATATTGATGGCATTCGACACGGGGACGCCCAACCCGCCTAGTATCGATTCCGCCTCGTTCTTCAGCTTTGGCTCTATTCTGGCATAGAGGTTTGCTGTCTTGACCATGGTCTTCCTCCATTTGACACTGAACAGTATACCATATTTTTCGCCTAATCGCATTACTATGTCCGCACAAAAGCAATACAGTATAGCGTTATGGCGAGCCCTAAGCAGAAACACGCCCCGCCGCGCGCGCAATTGTTCGGCGGCGGAGCGAAGGTCCGAGCGAGGGGATACGGCGTATTCGCCGAGGGTTCCCCGAGGAGGAGCCTTCGGACGTCGCCGAACATACCTTATGGCTTGAGGTAGAGGCGGCAGTGGCAGAGGCCGTGGTAGGCAGGGTCGGCGAGCTGCCCCTTGAACTCGTCACAGGGGCAGAAGAACTCGGGGAGCTTCGGCAGGCGGCAGGGGCAAAAGCCATGCTTGCGGACAAGGCCGTCTTTCACGACCTTGACCACTTTCTCGTCGCCATTAAACACCACCTTGCCCTTCTCAAAGAGCTCTCGTATCTCGGTAGAAGACTCCTTCGTGCGCGGGAACGACTTGAAGACGACGAGCTTTTTCAGCTCATCGTAGTCCTTCCAGCGCGGCAGCCCCTCAACGGAATCCTCGCCTATGAGGAAGAACAGCTCTGCGCCGGGATTCTCCGCGGCGATCTCGCGCACGGTGTCAATCGCGTATGAGACGCCGCCGCGCCTTATCTCGCGGTCATCGACAATCGCCTCGGGGATCTCGGCAAAGGCGTTCTTCACCATCTCGAGACGATCCCACGGAAGAGGCGGCATGTCCTTCGCCGCCTCGGTCTTGAACGGGCTGACGTTCGCCGGGATCACGATGAGCCGGTCAAGCGCGAGATCGGCGACGGCCTTCTTCGCGAGGTTGACGTGCCCGAAGTGGACGGGATTGAAGCTCCCGCCGTAGATGCCGATCTTCATGCCAGCTCCTTCGAACGCTTCGCGGCGGCGGCGAGCGTCGCTGCGACGATCTTCTTGAATGCGGAAACGTCCATCTTCTCCATGCCCGCGGCGGTCGTGCCGCCCTTCGTGCACACGCCCTCGATGAACGGACGGAGCGCCATGCCGCTCTCCCTGAGGAACTTCGCGGTTCCGAACATCGTCTGCTCGGCGAGGAGACGTGCGACGGCGGGCTTGAGCCCGAGCTTGATGCCACCCTCGACCATCGCCTCCTCCATGTAGGCGAAATACGCAGGGCCCGAGCCGGAAAGCGCCGTCCGTCTGACGGACTATGGCGCCAGCTCCATTGAATACACCATCTACTGCTGGACAGACCCCGATCACTACTGGGACGTGTATCACGACCTGAACGAACATCTCCGCGCCACCTTTGATGCCCACAACGTGGAAATGACCTATGACCACCTGAACGTCCACATCGTGGAAAACCGCGGATAACGCACAAACGGACGGCGGCGGGGGCCGCCGGCGGGCTTTTTTGTCCGTTTT
>JAZSLQ010000225.1:0-9975 GCA_045535455.1 Kiritimatiellia bacterium
CATCCGAGCAACTCTATGTCGCTGTCGCGCATGAACGTCACCTCCATCAGCGCCTGGTCGCAGGCAATGACTGGGGAGAGGCGGCTCGTCATGTCGAGCGCGCTCAGGTGCGGCTTCTCCGATTCCGGCGCCCGGGTGACGCGCGAGACAAACCTGGCGAAAGGCTTTACGAACGGGACGAACACCGCCGTCGTAACGAGGTTGAAGAGCGTATGCACCGCCGCCATCGGCGCGGCCATGTGCGGGTAGCTCGTAACGCCGTTGACAACGACTGCGTCCGCATAGTGCGGGAAGAACGACGTCGCGACCGGCAGCATCACAGGGACAAAGAACGGAATCAATATGATCGTTCCGACGACATTGAAGAGCGTGTGGGCCAGGGCCGTCTGCCGGGCTTCGGCAGATCCGTTGAATGCGGCGAGCCAGGCGGTCGCGGTAGTTCCGATGTTCATTCCGAAGACTGTCGCCGCAGCGGCCTCGAAGGAGAGGAGCCCCTGCTGCGCGAGTGTCATTGCGATTGCCGTCGTCGCGGCGGAGGACTGCACGACGGCCGTGAACGCGAGCGAGACGAGGACGCACTTGGCGAGCCCCCACGCCGTAGTCGCGTCGAGCGACCTGAACGCGTCCACTACGGCGGGCATCGTGCGGACGGGCTCCATGCCCTCCTTCATCCAGTAGAGGCCCATGAACACGAATCCGAGACCCATCAGCGCAAGGCCGAGGTTGTGCAGCCACTCCCGCTTCTGGAAGAAGTAGAGCGCCGCGCCCAGCAGCACGACGAGGAGTCCAAGCGTCTTAACGTCCGGCGCGAACGCGATGATCCACGCCGTGGCCGTCGTGCCGATGTTGGAACCGATGATGACGTTGATCGCCTGCGGCAGCGTCATGAAGCCGGACGTAACGAATCCGACGACCATGACGGTGATGATCGACGACGACTGGACGATCATCGTCGAGACGACGCCCGTGCCGATTCCGGCCAGGCGGTGCGTGGTCGCAAGCGACATGAACCTGCGAAGGCCCGATCCGCTGACGGACTGTAGACCCTCGGACAGATGCTTCATACCCAGCAGAAACGTGCCGAGTCCACCGCCGACCATTACAAGAATTGACAATACCTCTCTCATATCTGCATACAGTATACAGAATGGGGATTACGGGCTCATTACCGAAAGATGACCATTTGGTAATGAGCAAGGGCGGCAATGCGACCCACCGCCGCGTTGCGGCTAAGGTTCGCAGCCCAGGAGGAGCGAGACCACCGCGTTGGCCTGCATCGCCGCGGCGATTCCGACGCGGGGGGAGACGGGCGCAGCGCCATCGCCGACGGACGTCTCGCCGTCGCCGATGGCCACTATATTGCCCATCTTCCTGACCTTCATCGCGTTGGAGCGCCCCCATCCGGCAAGTCCGCTCGCCGTGACGAGCTTCCTGCCAGACGATGCGAAAGCAGAGACCAGCATCACCTTCGCGTCCACGGCATCAAACGCCTCGACGACAATGTCGCAGTCCGCGAAGATTTCCCGCGCAGAGGATGCGTCAAGCCGCATGTCCACGGCTCGGATGTCCGCATCCGGCTCGATGCGCAGGAGGTTCTCCTTGATCGCCTCGACCTTCTTCTGTCCGATCTGGTCGCGGAAGAAGAACTGCCTGTTGAGATTGGACTCGTTCACGACGTCGAAGTCGGCGATCGTGATGTGCTTCACACCCGAGCGCACGAGATGCATCGCGCAGTTGGAACCGAGTCCGCCAGCGCCCGCGATGCCGACGCGCACCGACTCGAGCAACGTCCGCTCCTCGGGGGTGAGATATGTGTTTGCCGCCATCTCAGCCCCCGGCCGTCATTTTGAACACATCGAGCGAAGCACCGTCAACGAGCGCAAGTGCCGAAAGATCGGCTCCTGGCGCATACACTTCGCCGCCGTATTCGACAATCGCCTTCGCTGGGTCTACGCCCTGGACCGAGAGAAACTCGGCAACCGTTTTCGCCGTCGTATCGACGGCCTCACCTTGGTACTTGATCTTCATTTTTCTTCCTCCGCCGGCATTACCCGGATCAGGTTCTGCGGGTCTCATCTCAGCCGCCGCGCACCATGCGCCGCAGCACCCCGTTTGCGAATATTATAGCATATTCAGGCGAGTCCGGTCACCTCGGTCTCAAGGCGGATGCCGAACTTGAAAAGGACCTTGTTTCGCATAAGCCGCGAAAGCGCGAGGAAGTCGCTCGGCGTTGCGCCAGGACCAGAGACAATGACATTCGCATGCTCCTCCCAGACGTATGCACCGCCGACTCTAAGCCCCTTCGCGCCCGCCTCTTCGAGAAGCCGCCCCGCAAAGTCGCCAGGCGGGTTTTTGAAGACGCTTCCCTTCGTTCCAGGCGGGAAATTCTTGCGTCTTGCGAGAAAGTCCGCGGGCGTTCCCTCTTCGCAGACGGAATTACGCCACTTCACATCCTGGATTTCGCCGTTGATTGCGCTCGTGCGATAGCCAAAGCCGCACTCCTCGGCTGGAATCCATTTGCCGTCGACCTTGACTGCCGAGATGACTTCGGAAATTGAATGTCCGAACGCGCCGGCGTTCATCTTCACCCAGCCGCCGATCGTCCCTGGGATTCCAGCCATCCACGGACATAGAGACGGATACGCGGCAAGAAGCGACGCACCGCTCTCCCCTGCGGGGCCGTCTGCCTTGACATATTCGACCGAGAGGTTCAAATCGCTCTTCCAGGTGTTTGAGCCGTGGCCAATAAGGATTTTCTTCAGCACCGTATCCGCACCGCGCCTGACAATCGGAGCGAGCGCAATTATGTCGCCAGCGCCAAGAAGAAGCGTGACGTCGTCAATCCCCATTGAATTTCGCGCATGTTCCCACGCCTCTTCGCAGCTTCGCGCGAGCATGACGCGCACTCCCGCCTCGCGCGTCGCCTTGTAGAGATCGGCAATGTCGCCGCCTTCAATCGGCGGCTCGAACGCCGCATAGACGGGGCAAAGCACGACTTCGTCCGCAAGCGCGAAAGACGCGGGGAAATCAGCGAGAAGCGCTTTCGTGCGCGAATAGCGGTGCGGCTGGAAAAGAACACGCAGGACTCCGCGGCAGATTTGCCGCGCCATCGCAACGGCGCATGCCATCTCCGCAGGGTGGTGAGCGTAGTCAGTGTATACGCCGTCTATTAGTTTCTGAAACCGCCTGTCGGGAAGCGACGCTACCGCTTCGGGTAACGCTGCGGCGATTGCTTCTTGAGAGTGGCCGCGACGAAGCGCGACTTCAACTGCTGCGCGGGCATTTTTCTTGTTGTGCGGCGCGAGGGCGGCAAAAGCGTCTACTGCGTCGAGAAACGCAAGCGGCGCGAGTCTTTCGCCCTCTACGACATTGCCAGACTGCCGCCGCGCCGTGTTGAAGCAGGCATCGTAGTCGGCTCTCGTCTTGAAATGGTCAGGGTGGTCGTAGTCACAGTTTGTGACGACGAGCGTCTTGGCGCGATATAGTGCAAGCGTTCCGTCAGATTCGTCCGCTTCAACGACAAGCACGCCCTTTCCGCCTGCGACGGGAAAATCGCCCGTCTCGCCACCAATCGCCCATTCAACATCTTCGCCAAGCGCGAGAAGAAGCTTTGCAACGAAAGTCGCCGTCGTCGTCTTGCCGTGGCTGCCGCAGACGGCGATCGAATCGGGCGCGGCGTTTACGATTTCTGCAAGAACTTCGCCGCGCATCCGCACGCGCCCCGCCGATGCGACAAGCTCTGGGTTGTCGCGAGCGACGGCAGGAGTTGCAACGACTTCATCAACACCTTCCACATGTGCAGAGTCATGCCCCAATGCAACGTGAACGCCAAGCGACTCAAGCCAGTCAGTGCGAGCGCTTCGCGATACATCGCAACCCGACACCGCGCATCCCCTGTTCTTGAGAAGCACGGCAAGCGCGGCCATCCCGACCCCGCCTATGCCAATGAAATGTACTCTCCTCTGCCCGTTCATTTTTCGAATATTATACCAAATAAGATGTACTGGCTACTGAACACTGACTCCTGACTCCTATTTTTGGTATAATATTCGCAATGAAGAAAATTGCTGTTTTGATGGGTGGAACTTCGAGCGAGCGCGAGGTTTCGCTACAGAGCGGACGGAATGTCGCAGAAGCGCTCGCGAGCCTCGGGAAATACGAGGTCGTGCCCGTTATCCTCGACGCCGACAACCTCGACGCAATGCCAAAGGACGTTGACGCCGCCTATATCGCCCTGCATGGTGGCTGGGGCGAAAACGGCGGTGTCCAACTCGCGCTCGACAAGATCGGCGTTCCCTACACCGGCCCTGGCGCCGCAGCTTCGCAGATCGCGATGGACAAGGTCAAGACGAAGATGGTCCTCGAGATGAACGGCGTCCCGACCGCCGCGTGGGGACTTGCCAACCCCGACACAGAGAAATCACCTCTTCCCCTTCCCGTAGTCGTGAAGCCGCCGTGCGACGGCTCCTCGGTCGGCATCTCAAAAGTCTCGAAGCAAGAGGACTGGAAAGACGCACTCGATAGCGCGTTCGCGGCGCAGGGCGGCGCAGGCGTGGTCATGGTCGAGGAGTTCGTCCCAGGACGCGAATTCACCGTCGGAGTGATTGATGGCGAGCCGCTTCCAGTCCTCGAGATAGTCGCGCCAAACGGCTGGTACGGATACCACGAAAAATACGACTCGAACGAAACGCGCTACCCGTTCCTCGAAGACGGCGAGCTCGCGCAGAAGATGCAGAAGATCGCCGTGGATGCCTACAAGGCAGTCGGCTGCCGCGGGGTGACGCGCATAGACTTCCGCGTGTCTCCGCTCGGGCGCTGCTATGTGCTTGAACTCAACACCTCACCCGGCTTCACCTCCCACTCGCTCGTCCCAAAGGCGGGAATGAAGACGGGGCTTACTTTCGCCGGCGTTTGCGACCGCATACTCGCAAGCGCAAAACACGACTGACATAGATGAAAGAGAACAAGATAAAAGATTCACACGGAGCACGTCGAGTGCTTATACTTCTTGGCATCGTCGTGGGCATTGCCGCCATCGTCGGAATAGCCGTCGCATACGGCAAGCTTCGCGATCTCTGGCTTGAGCAGTGCGTCATAACCGATGTTGCCTCGCAAGTCTCGATTACCGACGGAAAAATGGTCCGCGCCGACGTGATCGCCTACGAGTTCGGACTCAAGAACGGCGCAAACCTCGCCCTCATCGACTTCGCGGAAAAGCGCATGGAGACGATGAAGAAGATACCTAACATACGCAACATCTCGATAGCAAGGCATCTTCCGGACAAGGTTTCGATAACAGTCGAAGAACGCGTCCCCGCAGTTCGCCTCGGCATAAAAGGGCAAAAGAACAATGGCGGCCGCGTGGCGGATACCGAGGGAGTCGTATTCATCTCCTCAAGCGGGACGCAAATGCTTCCCTTGATTCGAGAAGCCGCAGCCCCGGGAACGAAGAAAGGCCAGCGCCTTTCGGGGCGCACACTTGCGGCGCTCCGGCTTCTCGAGACATGCCGCGACAAATTCCGCGAACTTGCTGCAATAGAGGCCGACACATCAAAGCCGGACTACATAACTATCGTGCTCGGTAACGACTACAGCACGGCAAAGATAGCATGGGACGGAATGGATGACCCATCGGACGCGACGCAAGGCAAGCTTGAACGGCAGCTAAACGAGCTCACAAAGGCCTACTGCTCGCGCGTCGACAACAGCGCACGCGTCTGGGACGCCACACAGCCCGGGAAAGTGTACGCCAATACGCTGAAAGGATCGCTATGAGCAACTTCTACGCAGCACTGGAAATCGGCACGACGCGCACCGTCCTCGCCATAGGAGAGACAGAGACGGGCGGTCGGCTCAAGATTACTTGCCATGCCGAGATACCGTCTACCGGCGTGCGCAAAAGCCAAATCCTCGACATCAACCAGGCGACAAGCTCCATCAAGAGCGTCCTTAGCGCCATCGAGAAAAAACAGCTTGAGGCCGGGAGCAAGATAACCCTCGGCAACGCATACCTCGTCGTCTCCGGCCAGCACATAAAGGCAGGGCCCTTCCAGGGAATGGTTCCGATCGAGGGCGCCAAGGTCGGCACGGAAGAGCTCGACGCAGTATTCCGGAGCTCGCGAACAATGCAGATACCGAAGGACCGCGAGTTCCTCGACATTGTTGACCAAGACTACGAGGTTGATTCCCTTCGTGGCATAACGGCACCGCGCGGCATGTCAGGACGCATACTGAAGCTAAATACGCTCCAGATCCACGCCGACAAGAACAGGATCGACGACGCACGAACGGCAGCCGATGCGGCAAAGCTAGAGATACGCGAGCCTCTCTTCGCGGCCACCTGCGCGGCCGAAGCAGTGCTCGAGGAACATGAAAAGCGCAACGGCGTACTCGTCCTCGACATCGGCGGCGGCTCGACTGGCTATGCGGTCTATTCCGACGGCCACCTCGCGACGACAGGTGTTGTAGGCGTGGGCGGCGACCATGTGACGAACGACATCGCCCATGCGTTCCAGACGACGAACGCGCAGGCGGAACAGCTAAAGACGGAGTCCGCCTCGGCCATCATCGGAACACCGGGGGAGCCGCGCGTCAAGGTGCCTGGATCTTCGCCGCTCATGGAGTCGCGCACGATCTCTCGCCGTGCGCTCGACACCGTGGTGAATGCGCGACTCAGGGAACTCTTCTCAGTCATACGCGAGACGCTCGAAGACCAGGACCTGCTTAACCGCCTGCATGCGGGGGCAGTTCTCACCGGCGGCGGCGCCGCCATGCGCGACATCGACGCCCTCGTCCAGAGAGAGCTCGGCATGCCGACGAGAACGGGGAAGCCAATCCACGTTGACGGACTCGACGGAGAGAAGAATCCGGCATCTTTCGCGGCCATGGCTGGCGCAATCATCTACGCGAGCCGCAACGACGACGACAAATCGTCAATCCTCAGCGGACTCATAGGGAGGTTTTTCACATGAGCGATTCATCGTCCATGATGCTCATCGGCATCGGCGGCGGCGGCACGGCCATCGCACGCGGCGTACGCCGCGCCTTCGGCGAGGGACTCAGGTTTCTGACGATCGACACCGACGCAGCAACGGCGTCGGACGGAGAGGAATTCCTCCTCATCGGCGGCGATCGGCTTTCGGGGCGTGGCTCCGGCGGCGACGTCGTGGCGGCGCGTCTTGCTGCCGAGGACTCTATCGGCTCACTCGATCCGGAGATGGAGGGCGTGCGTCTCGCAGTTGTCGTCACATCGCTCGGCGGAGGCACCGGCGGCGGGGCGACGCTTGAAACTGTCAAGCGGCTCGACTCGCTCGGCATACCGTCAATAGTCTTCGCCACTACGCCCTTTACGTTCGAGGGCGAGGACCGCCAGCGCTCGGCACGCGGCGTCATGGCGATGATAGAGGAGGTCGCAGGGGCGACTTTCTTCATGCCTCTGGACAAGCTCGTCGGAAACGCGGAACGCTTCGACGATGCGATGCGACGCGCCGTCGACACGATGGCATCGGCCGTCACGCTCTTCTGGCGCCTCGTCGAAAAGCCCGGCTACATAAAACTCGACGCCGAACGCATCCGCCACTTAGTCGCAAAGGCGGGACGCGGCAGATTCGCCGCGGTCTCGTCTCAGGGCCCCGAACGCGCCCGCGACATAGGCGACATGCTCACGCGAGCACCGCTTCTCACGACAGGATCTGGTCCCGTGCGGGCGATACTTTGCGGAGTGCTCGCAGGAGACGACCTGCGACTCAGCGAAATCGGCACGATATCCGACAGCGTCCGTTCGGCGTTCGGCAACCAGGCGACTTCCTTCGAACTTGCCACCGTAAACGACGAAGACACGTTCTCCGGGCGCATTTCCACCGTACTCCTGCTCTTCGAGGCGAATGGAAAGGAAGATTCTGGCGAAAGCCCAGGCAGCGTAATAGCCAGCAAACGCAAAAAGCGTGTTTCGAAACCGCTCGGCGTTGGTCCCCAGGGACGCGGGCGCTTCAACAACGCAGAGCCAACCATCTGGAACAACGAGGACCTCGACATCCCGACGTTCCTGCGGCGCGGCATAAACCTGGACATCTGAGATGGCCATCCGAGACGGACACGTCCACGTTCTTCCGCTGCACGTCGCGAACAAAATCGCGGCGGGAGAAGTCGTGGAACGTCCTGCATCCGTCGTAAAGGAACTCGTAGAGAACGCTGTAGATGCAGGCGCCGCCAACATAAAGGTTTCCATCGCGCAAGGCGGGCGCAAGCTCGTATCGGTACGCGACGATGGCTGCGGAATGACAAAGGACGACGCCCTTCTCTCGCTTGAGAGACAGGCGACTTCAAAAATCCTCGACGTCGACGACATAGAGAACATCGACACTCTCGGCTTCAGGGGAGAGGCGATTCCTTCGATCGCATCGGTATCGCGTTTTTCTATCGTGACCCGCCGCCACGACGCGGACGAAGGAACGCAAATCGTCGTGAACGCGGGAGAGCTCGTCGAGACAAGCACTGCGGGATGCCCCCCCGGAACGCTCGTAGAGGTGCGCGATCTCTTCTGCAATGTTCCCGCACGGCGCAAGTTCCTGCGCTCTTTTGCAACTGAGGAAGGCCGCGTAAAGGGGATATTCACAGTCCACGCGCTCGCGCATCCTGGCATCGGCTTCTCGCTTGTCGTGGACGGACGTGAGCTCTATCGCCTCGCGCCCGCGACTTCGCTCGCCGACCGTTTGCTCGACATCTACGGCGCTGACTTCGTCGAAAGCCTGATTCCACTTCCGCCGCCATCCGACTCGCAAAGAAACGCCGTGCGCGTCTCTGGCTACATAGAAAAGCCAAACCTCTCTATGCCGACTCGGCGCGACCAATATGTGTTCGTAAACGGACGCCCGGCGACTGCACCTTCAATTGCCTACGCCGTACGCGAAGCGTATCCGCATAGGCAGGGAGACATAAAGCCCGCGCTTTTCCTTTTCATCGAGCTGCCAGCGAACCAAGTTGACGTCAACGTCCATCCGACAAAGAGAGAAGTTCGCTTTCGCGACAACATCGCACTAAAGCGCGCGATTACAGAGGCGATTGAAGGAGCGCTTGGGCTTAGACCGACGGCGAGCAATGTGGCAGCGAGCGAAATGGCGACAAGCGAGACGACCGGGACGAACAGGACGAACGGGACAGACGATACTGACGAGACAAAAATCCCACTTCCCCCAACTCACACAACTCCTCAACTCCCCCACTCCCCCACTCCAACTCCAACGCCATACCCTAAGTCGCCCATAATCGACCCTAGGCCGACTCTAATCGACCCTAAGCCGCAACCTGTGGCGGTCGAGCTTCCCCTCGCCGCCGACGACACCGGCGCAAGGCCATGGAAATGGTTCAAGTTCCTTGCGTCGACGGCGAGCGGCTATCTTCTCGTCGAGACCGATGCAGGACTCGTCACGATAAATCCACACGCCGCCCGCGAGCGCATCGCGTTTGAGCAGCTTCTCTCACGCTCCGGCCAAGGCGACGCCCTTTCGCAACAGCTTCTTATTCCAGAGACAATCCACCTCTCGCCTGTCGACGCGGCGCGAATCACGGCCGCGCTCGGTGATATCGAACCGATGGGCTTCAAGATCGAACCCTTCGGTCGTGACACCTTCAAGATTGACGCCGTCCCGCAGCTTATCGGCTCTCTCTCCCCTGCAGACGTCATTTCCACAGTTGCGCGCGATCTCTCGGAAGGCGGGGCAAGGCGAGGCGAACGCTGGCGCGAAGAGCTTGTAGCAAAATCGATAGCGCGTTCCTTCGCGGGAACGTCGCTTGCGCTCGACGAAGCCGGCGCGACGCGGCTCGTAGAGGAGCTTGCAGCATGTCGCATGCCCTACATAAGCCCCGGCGGAAAGCCGACGATGATATTCACGTCGACGAGAGAACTCGACAGAAAGTTCGCGAAGAACTGAGGCGTTCGTCCGCGCAGGACTCAAAAGTCACTGCCCAGGGGCGCAT
>JAZSLQ010000210.1:0-10200 GCA_045535455.1 Kiritimatiellia bacterium
CGCGCGACGCCCCCATGGGGGCGTGCCTTCCTTCGCTTTTCCCTCCGCTTTCGGTCCCTGTCCTTCTTCTTCAGAACCTCCTTCCTCCACCTCGACAGCTTGCCTTTCCAATTTGACCCACGAGATTGTACAACTTCCCGGATTTGCCGCGTGGTTGATTCTAGTGTGGCAGTTGCGCTATAATATGCCTCAAGGCCGTTGAAAATGAGGAAAGTGACAGAAAGTAACGAAATGGGCGATAACAATAGCAACGCAAAAGGGGTGTCTCCCCATTTGATCAAGAACACTACGCCTGACTGTTCAAATGTCGAGTGCAAGGCATTGGACAATGAAATGCATAGTAGTTCCTTGCTGCACCGCGTTGCACGAGATTTGCTTTGGATATTCTTGGTGCTCAACACATGTCTTCACCCTGTGCATTTTTGCGTGAATTGCAGCATGTCGGGCTTGATTTGCATGATTCAGATGGCATTAGCCCTTGCCATGATTGTGCTTGCTTTTGTGGCTAATAGCAGGTGGGGTCTTTGTCTGGGAGTCCTATATTTGATTACGCCGAACTTGCTCGCGCATTGATAGTCGGTGACAGACCCCGCAGAAGCGTTGTAAAAGGCCAGTCTGCGCGTCTAATTTGCCGCGGAGTTGCCTGCCTGTGGTGACCCTATTAGTGGTTGTTTGGGTCGCTTGAAGGGGTTTAACATGTAATGAGGAAACGGGACGACGTTCCGCGACGAACTCGACCAGAGGTGCCCCGACCGTGACCGCATGCTGGAAGGCAAGCACACAAGGTACAGCAAGTCACATTCAGGGGCGTAATACGCACATAGGCGCGCGGATTTATGATATAATTTTCTCTTTAAGCGAGGAAACGTCCAGATGACAATAGACAGGAAATGGCTCAAGAAACAGGCGGAAAAGGCGCGTGCGGCCGACTACATCGACCCTGCGCTGTACGCTAAGTATGGCGTCAAGAGGGGGCTTAGAAACGACAATGGTTCGGGCGTGCTCGTCGGACTCACGACGATAGGCAACGTCCACGGCTACGTCATGGACGAAGGGGAGCGCAAGGCTATCCCCGGCGAACTCTACTACCGCGGCATCAACGTCAAGGACATCGTGCAGGCCGACAAGCGCGAGCACCGCTTCGGATACGAGGAGACGGCGTACCTTCTTCTTTTCGGGGAGTTACCCACCGCGCGGCAGCTCGTCGACTGGAAGCAGCGCATCGGCGAGTACAGGAAGCTTTCTGACGGGTTCAAGGAGACCGCGATCATGAAGAATCCCCCGAAGGACATCATGAACGCCCTCGCCCGCGCCGTCCTCTTCGCGTATGCGTTCGACCCGGAAGGGACGCCCGACGACCTGTCGCTCGACAAATGCCTCGAACAGTCGATGGACCTGATTGGCTCCATTCCGACGATCGTCGCCTACGCATACCAGGCCAAGGCCCATTACCATGACGGCGGGTCGCTGATGATTCGCAACCCCGACCCCGCGAAGTCGACGGCCGAGACGCTGCTCATGCTGATGCGCGAGGACGGGAAGTACACGAGGCTCGAGGCCGAGACGCTCGACCTCTCGCTCATCCTCCACGCCGAGCACGGCGGCGGCAACAACTCGTCCTTCACCACCCACGTCGTCACCTCGGCGCACTCCGACATCTATTCGTCTGTCGCCGCGTCGATACTTTCGCTGAAGGGCTCGCGGCACGGCGGCGCGAACCTGCGCGTCATGCGCCAGATGGAGGAGATCAAGGCGAACGTCAAGGACTGGACCAAGGCCGAGAGCGTCGCCCGCTACCTGGAGCGCATTGCGGACAAGAAGGCCGGCGACGGGACGGGGCTCATCTACGGCCTTGGACACGCAGTCTACACGATCTCCGACCCGCGCGCACAGCTTCTCAAGGAGAAGGCGAGGGCGCTTGCGAAGGAAGCCGGACGCACAGACGACATGAAGCTCTTCGAGGCCGTCGAGGAACTTGGCCCCGCGATAATCAAGGCGCGCCATCCGCGCGCGGAGGACATCTGCGCCAACGTCGACCTCTACTCGGGGCTCGTCTACGACATGCTCGGCATCCCGAAGGACCTCTACACGCCGATCTTCGCCGTCGCGCGCTGCGTGAGCTGGTGTGCACACCGCATGGAGGAGCTCGTGAACGAAGGACCGATCATCCGTCCCGCCTACAAGCCGATCTACAGGCCGCGCAAGTACGTGAAGCTTTCCGACAGGAAGGGCTTCCTCGGCATACTCGGCAAGTAAGCATAATGTGAAAATGGCCTTTTAGGCTAAAAGGATGCCCCCTAATTTGACGGGGTGGCGCGATTCCCCCGTATTTGATAGAATTGGCGACGAAAGGAAATGGCGGACATGACACGCAAGGAATTCATCGGCGGAGCCGCGGCGTTCGCGGCTACGGGGGCGCTCGGCGCGGCCGCGGCGGAATCGCCGCTGCTCGCGCAGACGAAGAAGTGGTTCAAGGAGGCCCAGTTCGGCATGATGGCGCATTGGGGCCTCTACACGCTTCTCGGCGGAGAGTGGAAGGGACGTCCGGGCGTACATCCCTACGGCGAATGGATCATGCACGGCGACAAGATTCCGCTGAAGGCGTACGCCGCGCTCGCGAAGGCGTTCAATCCCGTCTTGTTCGATCCGATGGAATGGATGAAGCGCGCGCGCGACGCCGGGATGAAGTACTTCGTCATCACCTCGAAGCACCACGACGGGTTTGCGATGTACCGTTCGCGCGTCACGAAATACAACGTCGTCGACGCAACGCCATTCGGGCGCGACCCGCTCGAAGAGATCGCCGAAGCCTGCCGCGCGACGGGGCTCAAGCTCGGACTCTACTATTCGCAGGATCTCGACTGGAGCGATCCGAACGGCGGCGGACGGCGCGTGCCGTATGGCTGCTATAAGGATCTCAAGGTCTCCGACGAGCCGCGCTTCTGGGGCAACGACTGGGACTTCGCGGACGCGCCGGGCTACGATTTCCAGCGCTACCTGGACGAAAAGTCGATGCCGCAGGTAAAGGAGATACTTACGCAGTACGGCGACCTCTGCCTTGTCTGGTTCGACGTTCCGATGACGCTGACGCGCCGACAGTCGGAGGCGTTTGTCGAACTCGTGCGGAAGCACCAGCCCGGATGCCTCGTCTCGGGACGCATCGGCAACGACCTCGGCGACTACGAGACGCCCGGCGACAACTGCATTGCAGAGAAGACGGATGCGAACAAGCTGTACGAGACCGTCGGCACGATGAACGACTCGTGGGGCTACCGTCCGACGGACACGCACTACAAGAGCGTCGACGAGATACGCGCAATCAAGGCGAAGTGCGCGTCGATCGGTTCGAACTACATGCTCAACATCGGGCCGGATCCGCTCGGACGCATCCCCGCCGCCGGAATCTCGATTCTCGAAGGTCTCGCCGCTAAGGTCTGATCAGCTGCTTCCTGATTGCGGTGGCGACGGCCTCGGTGCGGTTCGCCGCGCCGAGTTTGGCGAGAATTGCAAGCACGTGCTCGTTCACGCCATCGGTGCGGATGCTGAACATTTTTGCGATATCCTTGTTCGTGAGCCCTCTTGCCATTGCCTGGAGGATCTCGAGCTGACGCGGCGTGAGTTCCGGCGCGGGAGGGTCGGTCGAGATCAGCTTTCTGACGGCGGGCGAGATAACGCGTCCACCGCTTGCGACCGTGCGTATTGCCGAAAGGAGCTCGCGGTCTTCGGCCGTCTTCATCAGTGCACCCGTCGCGCCTGCCTCAATGGCGCGTGATATCTTGTCGGACGTTCCGAACGATGTCAGCACGACGATTTTCGAGTCCGGGACGGCTGCGTGTATCGCCGCTGTCGCCTCTACGCCGTCCTTGCGCGGCATGACGATGTCCATGACTACGACGTCCGGGGCGAGCTGCTTTGCAAACGCGACCGCCTCGTTGCCGTCCTTTGCCTCTCCGACGACTTCTATTCCGCGTTCTGTGCCGAGAAGGGCGCAGAGACCGTGCCGGACTATCGCATGGTCGTCCGCGATTAGCACTCTTATGTTCTTCATTCTGGATTGTCCTCTTCCTCGCCTTCAATTGCGACTGTCACGTTCACCCGCGTGCCGCGTCCGTGCGAGCTGTCGATGGAAATCGATCCGCCGAACGTGTCGACGCGTTCGCGAATTCCCTGAAGCCCGAAGTGGCCCTGGTCGATGCTCGGCGCGGACTCAGGGTCGAATCCGCAGCCATCGTCCGAGACGGAGAATTTGAGAAGGTCTCCGTCGATGCATCCCGCGATCCTGATCGTCTTTGCGCCGCCGTGCCGAATGGCGTTGATGGTGAGTTCGCGGACGATTCTGAGCGTCGCGTGTGCGAGGGCGTCCGAAAGCCGCGCGCGCGGAACGCGGAACCTGATCGCGACCGACGTGTCGCCGACGTGGGGCCTAATGGAGAATTCGACCGCCTTCTCCATGTCCGGCTGGTCCAGTGCGTCGCCCCGAAGGTCCCAGAGGCAGTTCCTCAGCTCGTCGCGGCTTGAGGCGATTGCGTTCGACGCGAATTCAAGATGCTGTATGGCCGCCGATGGAGCGCTCGCGGGGAGAAGCCGCTGCGCAGCGCTTATCTCCATCGAGACGCCTGTGAGGTTCTGCGCGAGCGCGTCGTGGAGCTCTGCCGCGAGGCGGGTGCGTTCGCTGATCTTTAACGTCGACTTGATCTGGCCGAGCTGTGCGCGGAGAAGCGCACGGCCGCGTCTTTCGGCGAGCGCCTTGAGCGAGCGGTTCCAGACGAGAACCGCGGCGACTGCGGCGAGGAGGAGCGCTATGACGGAGAGGAGCCGTCCACTCGTCCACCACGGCGGGCGCGCGACGACGTGCAGTCCGTCCGTCCCGCACACGACGAAGAATCCCCTGATCTGCGGGAAGGCGGCGTTCGGGCGCCAGTTCTCGATGTCGAGTATGCACACGCCCGTCGCCTCCACGACGCTGCCGGGTTCGATGTCCGTGTCCGCTTCCGCCGCGACGACCGGCACCACGAAGGAGCCGTCTTCGACGTGCAGCGTGTTCCCGTTGCGGTTCCTCAGCGTCCCGCGCAGGGTGATGGTCTTTCCGAGGAACTGCGGCTTGACCTGGATCTGTCCGTCTGCCCCAAGCATGATGTCGCGCGCGGTGACGTTTGTCGCGGACGTTTCGGCGAAGTCGAAGGGGTCCGAAGGACGCCACCTTGCGCGCTCGAGGTTGACGCGGTAGACATCTGACACGGGGCGCCCGACGACTTCGGCGAACGTCCCGCTTCTGGGTGCCGGGCGGTTCGCGAAAGAGACGCGCATGAGCCTGCCTGACGGTGTTTTGAGAAGTGATTCGGTATCCGACCACGATGCGAGTATTCTGCCGACGGTCCGGCGGCGGTCGAGCCGCGAAATCCCGGCCGGCGTCATCAGCTTCGTGTCGCCGAGTTCGGGCACGTCGAAGGGGTCGATCGGCGCGGGCCGCAAAACCGCCATGTCGTCCAGACCGGCGATGAAAAACTGACGGCCAAGCTGGCGCCTCGGCTCCGGAACGTATGGGTCGCAGACTCCAGTCGCGCGGATTCTCGCGCCTACAAGACGTTCGACGGCGGACATGTTGCCATTGCCGCATTTCATCGGCGCGTAGATCGTCTCGCCGTCCGCCTCGAGGACGAGGAACACGAAGTTCGGATCCGTCTCGTCGCTTAGCGCGTCCGAGACCGTCGCTTCCATCTCGACTTGCAGCGCGTCGACCGATCCGCCGAGGAACTCCGCGGCGGACACGGCACGTGCCGCACTCGCCGCGCACAGTTGCGCGGCGAATGCGGCGAGTGTGAAAAGTGACAGCAACTTCAACATGCCGCTATTGTACCATATAGGCCGTATCTTCGCCCACCCCCCTAATATGATGGGGTGCAAAGAGCTGAGGCCGTTTGGTAGAATACTTGCCATGAAAACGGTTATATGCATTGCGGCCGCGATGGCGGCGCTCATTTCGCTCGCGGACATGCAGTCAGAATGCCAGCGGCTTGTGGACGACGCGGTTGCGCGGGGCGAACAGTGCGGGGTGCAGTTCTGCGCCTACAGCCACGGGAAGAAAATCGTCGACGTGTGCGCTGGACGGCTCTCCACCCGCCCCAACGCGCCGGCTGTGAAGTGCGATTCCCTCTTCCCGATCTTCTCGACCGAAAAACCGCTTCTCGCGACGGCCGTGCACCGGGCGGTCGAGAAGGGGCTTATGGACTACGACAAGCCGCTCTGCACCTGGTGGCCGGAGCTGAAGGGCGACGGCAAGGAGAAGCTGACCCTTCGGGAGACGCTGGGCTACAGGACGGGGCTCCCCGGGGGATGTCCGACGCGGCTTTCCACCCACGACCTCGCCGACTGGGATCTTGTTGTCAGAGAGGCGGCCGCCGACAAGCCGGAGAAGACTCCTGGCACCGTCCAGCGCTACATGCCGTATGCCTACGCGTGGATGCTCGGGCATCCGCTTGAGGTTGCCTGCGGCAAGCCGCTCAAGGAAGTTCTCGACGAGGAGGTTCTGATCCCGTCCGGAATCGAGCGCGAATTCTACTTCGTCGTTCCGCGCCCGGAGTATCCGCGCGTCGCGAAGTTCTACAGAAGCATCTTCTGCGAGGTGATGAACGAGGACTGGGCGCGCGAGGCATGTCTTCCGAGCGCGTGGGCCGTGTCGAGCGCTCGGGCGCTTTGCCGGTTCTACACGCGCCTGTGCGGATACGACGGAAAACAGCCGCTCATCCGCCGCGAGACGCTCGACGCCGCGCTCAAGCCGTGCAGGCACGAGAGCGATCCACTGCCGTCCCCGCAGGAACTCAAGGACGACTGGCACATGATCTTCGGAATGGGCTACGGGCTCTGGGGCGAGGCAGAGAGGATGGACCGCGTGTTCGGACACGGCGGCGCAGGCGGTTCTGAGGCGCTTGTCGACCGCGACAACGAACTTGTCGTCGCCTACACCTGCAACTTCAGCCAGAACCACGACAATCTCCGCGAGGCGCTTTACGAAGTCGTCGGCATGCGCTGGCGCTACTGGAAGGACAAGAAGAGTCTTCAGGACCTGCAGATGAAAACTGCCGGCAAGTGACAATCCCCCCTAATTTAGCGGGGTTCAACTCAATTAAACCATTTGGTACAATAGCGACATGAAAAACACAGCAAGACTGTTCGGAACGGCGATTGCCGCCATCATTGCATCTGAAGCCATAGCCGAATCGACTGTCGGCAGGCACTACGTGGACGACTCGCTTGTCATCGACCTGAGCGCCACGCCGGTGAAGGACCAGCGCCAGTCGACCACGGCTCCCGACCTCGGCTATGCGGGCTGTCTGACCGAGGGCTACGGTGACTGCGCATGGTTCTACAACCCCGCGCGCGACAAGACGACGTGGAAGCTGTTCCAGGAGGCCGGCGCGCACGTCCTCAAGCAGTGGGATTCGGTGATGACGTGGCAGCGCGGACGCCATGAGTCAAAAGACGGCAATCCGAATCCCAAATGGTGCTTTGACTTCTGGAAGAAGCACGGCGTGAAGGTTCTCCTTACGCTCGAGCACCACAAGGTGTATGCGGACTCGGGCTGCACGAAGAAGACAGACGACCTCGAAACGGTCAAGGGGACGATTCTCGACTACGTTCGCTGGATCGTCAAGAACGGCTACAAGGACGTTGTCGGCGGTTTCGAACTTGGCAACGAACCCTACTGGGGAAGCGATCCCGAGGGCTACGCCGCGCGCTGGGTGGCGATCGTTCCGGAAATCAAGAAGATATTCCCCGAGGCGAAGATCGGCATTCCGCTCGCCGAATACCGGCCGAATGATCCAGACATCGCCTCGGTCCGCGCCCGCGCGACTGGGCTTGAATGGGTGCAGGGCGGAGGCGAGTTCTCCTTCTCGAAGCTCAACCAGTGGTCCGGTCGCTTCATCGTCGCGATGAAGCCGGTGATGGACGACATCTCGCACGTGATCTACCACTTCTACGGCGCAGACCGCGCCTATGGATGCAGCCAGTCGGGATTCAACCGCATCCACAACTTCGCCAAGGTGTTTCCCGAAGTCGCCGACAAGCGCGTGTGGATCACCGAATGGCGCGAGCGTGCCGACGAGGACCTGCGCTGCCACCAGCGATTCTTTTCGACGCTCTGGAAAGGGCACTACATGCTGGGCGTACTCATGCAGCCGGAGATCGACGGCATTTCGCTCCACAACCTCGCGACGCTTGCGGGGGGAATATACGTGACGACTTCAAAGAAGACGTGGTGCGTGCAGCGGGACGCGAACGACCGCGAGTATCCCTACGTCGGCAACTCGTCCACCCCCGTCGCGGAGGTGGGTCCCGCAGGTCCGGTGTTCCGGCTGTTCACGGAAGGCCTGATGTCGCATCCGCTCGTAATTGAGCACGTTGTGCCCGGGAAGGGCAGCGAAATCGTCCACGGAAAGGGGACCCACGGGCAGTGGCACGGAATCTGGGGCGGGACGCTCTTTTACGAGACAGGGCTTCGTGCGCAGAAGGCAGCGGAGTCAGGTACGCCGCCTGACCAGTGGCCCGAAATCCAGTCCCTGTGGGAATGCGTCGTCGCCCTGAGCCCTAAGCGCGATTCGGTTGCGCTCCTTATGGTCAACACGCATCCCAAGGAGGATGTCATCCCTGTGAAGCTCGTGAACGGGAAGGCGTTCGCTGGCGAGGCGGTGATCCGCTCGGCGTCCATCGACAAGGCGCATCTGTTCGAATGCCAGGTTCCGGGCACGCCGCACCTCTGGACTGAATCGACCGCGAAGGAAAAGGTCTCCGGGAAAACGACTTTCAACGTCAAGCTCCCTGCGTACAGCATCCAGACCGTTGTCGTGGGTGTGAAGAAATAAGTTTGATGTTTACGGTTTGATGTTTGAAGGTTTTAAAGTTGAAAGGTTGAAAGGGTTATGAAAAGACACAATGGTATTTATCTTGCAGCGGCGCTTTGCTGCGCGGCAAGCGTGGGACTGGCAGATTTCGCGATCGATGTCGATCTCTCCGCAGATCCGATAAAGGACGTTCGCACTTCGACCTGCGGACCGGAGGTCGGCTACGCCGGCTGCCTCTTCCCCATCGACGGATCGAACGAGATCGCCGACACCTACTGGTTCAAGACGCGCGCGGCGGAGACCTCGCGCGCCATGCGCGAGGCGGGTGCGTGGTTCCAGCGCATGTGGCACGCCGCCGACTGGTTTGCCCGCCGCCTTCCTGCGGAGGAATACCGCGCGAAGTGGAATATCGACGACGAGACTTGGAAGAAGAAATTCCGCCGTTACGAGCGGACCGACCCGGACGCCGCATTCGCGTTCTGGAAGGCGAACGGCTTCAAGGTGCTCTTCACGCTCGAGGCATGGGGACACGAGAGGTCGAAGAAGGAAATCATCGAGCTTGTCGACTATATCGTCGCCAACCACTACGAGGACGTCGTCGCCGGCTTCGAGCTCGGCAACGAGTCCTATTACGACAAGAACTACGCCTCGCTCGCGCCCGTCTGGTGCGAAATAATCCCCGAGATCAAGAAGCGCATGCCGAAGGTGAATCTCGGCATCAACCTCGCCGAGCTCTTCGAGCTCAACCCCGACATCACGCAGGTACGAAACCGCATGCTCGCCGCTGGCGAGATCAAGCGCGACACATATTTCGCCGCAGGTGACTTCAACCGCTATTCGGCGCAGTTCGTGACGGCGATGTCGAATTGCATCAACCAGATCACACACGTCATCTATCATGCCTACGGCGCGGAGACGCCCTACAGCTGCTCCTACTACGGGTTCCAGCGCTTCCGCAATTTTCTTCAGGCGTTTCCCGAACTCAAGGGGAAGAAGATGTGGCTCAGCGAGGTTCGTCCGCGCTCCGACGAGGACAACTACTGCCAGCGCATTTTCCGCGAGGCGCTTATAATGGCGCACTACTCGCTCATGGCGATTTGCCAGCCGGATATGGATGGATTCAACCACCACCAGATCTACGCCATATCTGGCGGCATCTACCAGTCCGACGGAAAGAACTGGCGCATCCAGTGGCGCGACGCAGGGCGCGAATACGTCGACTGGCGCGCGCCGATGGGCGAGCCGCGGCTTGAGATCGGCGCGTGCGGCGTGATGTACCGCATCCTCGCGGAGGCAATCAAGGAGCATCTGTCCGCTTATCTGCAGGAGCTGCGCAATTCTCCCAAGGCTGAGGGTCAGG
>JAZSLQ010000197.1:0-3989 GCA_045535455.1 Kiritimatiellia bacterium
CTCGGCAAGGTCGTCCTCGTTTACTACTGGGATCTCTCGGAGGATGCGAGCGTCAAGTACCTTCCCGAGGTCGAGAAGGTCTGGAGCTCATTCAAGACGAAGAAGTTTCAGGTCGTGGGCAACTACGTCGGCACGAAGAACGACGAAAAGGTCAAGGAGGCGATCCAGAAGAACAAGGTCACGTTTCCTGTCTACTACAAGTTTTCGCTCGATCCCGATCCCAAGGTGGGATTTCAGAAGGCGCCGTATTTCAATGTCGTAAGCCACAGGGGCGTCAGCATCTACGGCGGCGCGGGGGTCAAGGACGGCACCGAGAAGATCGTGGATGCCGTCGGCGCCATCGGCATGCCGATATCGCTCTGCGGCGACGTCACCTTCAAGAAGTTCAAGTCGCTCGAGAAGCAGCTCGCGCTCGGCAAGAACGTGTCGTCTATCGTCAAGAACCTCGAGAAGCAGCTGAAGTCGAAAGATTCCAACGTTGTCGCCGAGGCGCAGGAGATAATCTCCGCCATCGACAGCGCGAAGGACGGTGTGAAGGAGGACATCGAGCTATACCGCGAGGCCGATCCGGCTGAGGCGATCCGGCTGATCAACCTCTTCCTCAAGACGTGGCCGAAGGACGACTCCGCGAAAGAGTACAAGGACGCGATAGCGGACCTAAAGAAGGCCGCCGCGGAGAGGGCGAAGGCAGCTAAGGAGAAGGCGAAAGAGAAGTGAGCATGAAGACGGATTTCCGCAACATAACAGAGATACTTGAGCGCAATGCGACGGAGTGGCCTAACGACGTCGCGCTCGTCGAGATAAACCCGCAGGAGCTTGAAGCCCGCCACACCACCTGGCGCGAATACTCCCTCATCGAGAGCTCGCCCATCGAGGCGTTCAGGAGCGAGATGACGTGGCGTGAGTTCGACGAGAAGGCGAACCGCTTCGCGAACCTTCTTTTGAGCCGAGGGTACAAGCGCGGCGAAAAAGTCGCGATACTCCTCATGAACTGCCTCGAGTGGCTGCCCGTCTACTTCGGCATCCTCAAGGCGGGCTGCATGGCCGTGCCGCTGAATTTCCGCTATACGGCAGACGAGATAAAGTACTGTCTCTCGCTCTCCGATGCGGCGGCGCTCGTCTTCGGACCAGAGTTCACCGGGCGCGTCGAGCAGATAATCGACCGCGTTCCCGCCGTGCGCGACCGCTTTTACGTCGGCGACGACTGCCCGACGTTCGCGATGTCCTACCGCGCGCTTCTCGGCTACTGCTCGTCGAAGTCGCCGACGATTCCAATGGTGCCCGAGGACGAGGCGGCGATATACTTCTCGTCTGGCACGACCGGCTTCCCCAAGGCGATTGTCCTCCAGCACAGGTGCCTCCTGCACTCGTGCCGCGTCGAGCAGGCGCACCACGGCCAGACGAAGGACGACTGCTTCCTCTGTATCCCGCCGCTCTACCACACGGGCGCGAAGATGCACTGGTTCGGCTCCTTCCTCGTCGGCGGCAGGGCGGTGCTCCTGAAGGGCGTGAAGCCCGAGTGGGTCATACGCGCGGTGAGCGAGGAGAAGTGCACCATCGTGTGGCTTCTCGTTCCGTGGGCGCAGGACATCCTCGACGCAATCGAGCGCGGCGACGTCAAGCTCGAGGACTACCAGCTTTCGCAGTGGCGGCTTATGCACATCGGCGCGCAGCCTGTGCCGCCCGCCCTCATCAAGAGGTGGAAGACGGTGTTTCCGCACCACGACTACGACACGAACTACGGGCTCTCCGAGTCGACAGGTCCCGGAGCCGTCCATCTCGGCGTTGAGAACATCGACCACGTCGGCGCGATTGGCGTCGCCGGCTTTGGCTGGGAGACGAAGATCGTCGGGCCCGATGGCATTACCCCTGTGAAGCCAGGCGAGGTCGGAGAGCTCGCTCTGAAGGGCCCGGGCGTGATGAAGGAATATTACCACAACCCCGAGGCGACGGCCGAGATAATGAAGGAGCCGGGCTGGCTCCTCACCGGCGACATGGCCGAGGAGCGCGACGGCTTCATTTACCTCGTCGACCGCGCGAAGGACGTCATCATCACCGGCGGCGAGAACCTGTACCCCGTGCAGATCGAGGACTTCATCCGCGCGAACCCCAAGGTCAAGGATGTCGCGGTCATCGGACTTCCCGACGCGCGCCTCGGCGAAATCGCCGCGGCGATCGTGTCCGTCAAGGAGGGGATGACGCTCACCGAGCAGGAGTTCAACGACTTCTGCCTTGACCTCCCGCGCTACAAGCGTCCGCGCAAGGTCATCTTCGCGGAAGTTCCGCGCAACCCGACGGGCAAGATCGAAAAACCGAAGCTCCGCAAGATGTACGGAGCCGCCGGACTCGTCGCCCAGCAGAACGGCATCACGGCCTGAGGCCGCACCAAAGCGAGGCAACCTACATGGACCTACCGTCATACCGAATCGGAAAGACAGTGTTCGGCTCGGCCGCGTCTATCGCGGCGGCCTACGAGCGCTTCCGCGTCCAGCCGATAGACGAGACGCGTCTTGCCCAGGATCGCTTGTCGCCTTTCCCCGTGAAGCGGCAGACGATTCTCGGCGAAGCGCCTGTCGCGGGCATCGGCACTTTCAAGGGCAGCGAAAAGCAGACGCTTACCTTCGCGCCGCCGAACAAGCCCGGTTGGTGGATTCGCCGCATGGACCTCCCCGAGCAGCTGGACACTGCGGTGGACGTCGCAAACCTCTGGACGAGCGCGCAGAACCTTGTGTTGCGCTCTGGCTCGCCGCACAACTACCTCCGCATGGTCGAGCATATCATCGCGCTTAAAGTCGGGCTCGGCGTAGACGACGTCCTTCTTAAAGTCAACTCCGGCGATCCGCCGCTCTTCGAGCAGTCGTCGCTGCCTCTCATCAAGGCGATGGAGCACGCGAAGATCGTAGAGACCGATGAGGACGCAACTTACGTCACGGTCAAGGAACCTGTTGCCTTCGGCGGCGGTCGCGGCGACTTCCTTCTCTTCCTCCCCGCGGAGAACGGCGAGAGGAACCTCCGCATCGACTGCGGAATCTCGTGGAACACGGTCATCGGCAACCAGAGAATTCTTTTCGACGTCACGCCCGAGATGTTCCGCTACGCGGCTCTCGCGCGTACCAACGCGACGCGCCGCCAGTACATACTCGCGAAGACGGTCGGCAAGCTTTTCGCCGCGACGCGCAACTGGGGCTACAACGACAAGAACATCCTTATCCACGGCAAGCGCAAGTTCTACACCGAGCCGCGCTTCCCCGTTGGAGACAAGTTCCTCGAGCCAGTCTGGCATCGTGCGACGCTTGATCTCATGGCGGCTATAGCGCTTATCGGCGGCTCCTCGCGCTTCGTCGGCACGGTTGTCTCCTATCGCGCGGGGCATACGCTCGACTGCGACGCGATCCGCGCGCTCAGGCGCAACGACCTCTTGACGACCGTGTAACGGCTATAGTGCTGCGCTGGTTTGCCTTCCCATATGCGGTCACAGTCGGGGCAACCGTGCTCCCTGTGCTGTGCTGGTTTGCCTGACATCGTGCGGCTTGCTTCGCCGCAACGGTGCTCGCCTTGCGAGAGCGGCCGATTCCGGCGTCCTTCGCCCCGCTCGGCGTATACATATACGCCTTCGGGGGCGAGTCCTGCCGTAATCGTCTCACTCTTGAAGGTTCCGCCCGGTTCGGCCCTACGAAACTGCGGTTTTGTTCCAAAACCTTGTTTCTGTGGGCTTTCCGCTCGGCCTTCGGCCTCGCCCCTCAAAACGCTACGCGTTTTTCGGCGGTTAAGCGGCCCGAAACAAAGCCGCGCTTGGCACCCTCGGGAGTTCGGCGCGGTGCTCGGGGACTCGGCCTCTC
Source organism: Kiritimatiellia bacterium (assembly GCA_045535455.1). Lineage (GTDB taxonomy): Bacteria > Verrucomicrobiota > Kiritimatiellia > RFP12 > UBA1067 > UBA1067. The sequence goes on from JAZSLQ010000197.1 coordinate 3,840, forward strand.
TCACGCTCCCTGCGCCGCCGCTCCCGTCGTCTTCGCGGCGATACGCGCCGCAATGCTTCGTCGGCGAATACACCTCCTCGCCTTGCGACGTGTCTCACCGCGCATCCGACGAACCGCGTCGCCGCATGTCGCTCAGTTCGGCACTCGCCC
>JAZSLQ010000212.1:0-17854 GCA_045535455.1 Kiritimatiellia bacterium
CCTTCGGTGATCTTGTTGAGATAGTTGAGGAGCTTGCGTCCGCCGATGCGGCAGGGAGCGCACTTTCCGCAGCTTTCGTCGACGGTGAAGTCGAGGTAGAACTTCGCGATGTCCACCACGCAGTCCGTCTCATCCATGACGATGAGACCGCCGGAACCCATGATTGAACCGATCTTGGCAAGGCTCTCGAAGTCGATCTTCGTGTCAAGGAACTGGGGCGGGATGATGCCGCCGGAAGGACCGCCGGTCTGGGCAGCCTTGAACTCATGTCCGCCGCGGATGCCACCGCCGATATCAAAGATGATCTCGCGGAGGGTCGTTCCCATCGGAACCTCGATGAGGCCGGAGTTGTTGACCTTGCCCGTGAGAGCGAACACCTTGGTGCCCTTCGTCGTCTCGGTGCCGATCTTGTTGGACCAGTCCGCGCCCTTGTTGATGATGACGGGGATGTTGGCGAGCGTCTCGACGTTGTTGATGACGGTCGGACGGTCCCAGAGACCCTTCACGGCCGGAAACGGCGGACGGGGCTTGGGCATGCCGCGGTTACCTTCGATGGACTGGAGAAGAGCCGTCTCCTCACCGCACACGAACGCACCTGCGCCGAAGCGAAGCTCAATGTCGAACGAGAAGCCGCTGCCGAGGATGTCGTCGCCAAGAAGGCCGAGATCACGGGCCTGCTGGATTGCAACTTCAAGACGGTGAATGGCGAGCGGATACTCAGCGCGGATGTAGATGAAGCCCTTTGAGGCGCCAATCGCGTAGCCGGCGATGGTCATGGCCTCAAGGATGGAGTGGGGATCGCCCTCGAGCGTGGAACGGTCCATGTAAGCGCCGGGGTCGCCCTCGTCGGCGTTGCACACCATGTACTTCTGGCCCTTCGGCTGCTGCTGGGCGAACTTCCACTTCATGCCGGTGGGGAAGCCCGCGCCGCCGCGGCCGCGAAGACCCGACTTCAGGATCTCCTCGACGACCTGCTCGGGCGTCATCTCGAAGAGCGCCCTCTCGATGCCCTTGTAGCCGTCGCGCGCGATGTAGTCCTCGATCTTCTCCGGGTCGATCACGCCGCAGTTCCTGAGAACGATGCGGTACTGCTTCTGGTAGAACGGGATGTTCGCCTCGGCGACAAGCTTCTTCGCCTGCTCGGGGTCGTAGCAGAGACGCTGAACGACGCGGCCCTTCACGAGGTGCTCGGCGACGATCTCCTTGACGTCGTCCTCCTTCACCTGCACGTAGAACGTGCCCTGCGGGAGGATCTTGACGATCGGGCCCTGCTCGCAGAAACCGAGGCAGCCCGTCGTGACGACCTGAACCTTCTCCTTAAGGCCCGCGGCCTCGAGCTCCTTCGCGAAGGCCTCGACGATTTTGTCGCCGCCGCCAGAGCAGCACGCCGTGCCGCCGCAAACCAGTACGTATGATTCGTATGCCATTGCAATGACTCCTTAAGCGTTCTTCACGATGTCAATCGACGGCTTGTCGAGGATCTTGCCCTCGATGAGCTGGTGGCCGACGATGTGCTTGTCGACAATGTCCTTGGCCGTCGCGGCGTCGACATGCCCGTAGATGACGGTCGGCATTCCGGGAACGACGACCTCGACCGTCGGCTCGGAGTGGCAGAGGCCCATGCAGCCGGTCTGCCTGACGAGGACGTTTGTGAGCCCCTTCTCGGAGAGCGTGTTGATGAGCGCCGTGAACGTGTCCTTCGCGCCGGCGGCGATGCCGCAAGTGCCCATGCCGACGACGACCTGGATGTCCTTGTTGGACGAGTCGCGCATGTCGAGCGCCTTCTGCTTCTCCTCGCGCATCTTGCGCAGGTCTGCGAGCGTAAGCTTAGCCATTTTCTTTCCCCTTTAACCGAGTTTGCGATACTGTTCGATGATGCCCTCGACGTCCTTCGTCTCGAGCTTGCCATGCACCTCGCCGTTGACGACGGCGACAGGCGCCAGGCCGCAGCAGCCGAGGCAGCGGACGGCCTCGACGGAGAAGAGCCCGTCATCGGTCGTCGCGTTGAGCCCAACGCCGAGACGGCGCTCGAACTCCTTGATGATGTCGTCGCCGCCCCTGAGGTAGCAAGCCGTGCCCAGGCAGACCTGGACGTTGTACTTGCCGGCCTTCTGGAGCCGGAAGAAGTTGTAGAACGTGACGACGCCGTATATCTTCGCCAACGGCACGTCGAGCATCGCGGAGATCTCGATCGCTATGTTGCGCGGGATGTACCCGTACGTCTGCTGCACGCGGTGCAGAACCATGATGAGGTTGCCCGGCTTGGACTTCCATTCTTCGACAAACGCCTTTAGTTCGGGCGTCATCGCTTCGAGTTTTTCGCTCATGCTTATTGTCCTTCTTTTATGCGAACTTAAAAATTGCCTCCACAGTGAAAAAAGATTATACCCTATCTGCCCATTGTTAGGCAAGGATAAGTTATTGCGGGTTTTACTTGGCTACGCGGCGGGCGCTTTCGAGGGTATTCCAAAGGAGCATCGTTATCGTCATTGGACCGACGCCGCCTGGAACGGGAGTAATTGCACCAGCCACCTTGGAGCAGCTTTCGAAGTCGGCGTCGCCCACGAGACGGAAACCCTTCGGCTTCGTCGCGTCGGGAATCCTGTTTACGCCGACGTCTATTACTACCGCGCCCGGTTTGAGCATGTCGCCGGTAAGCGTGTTCGGCCGCCCAGCAGCGACGACGACGATATCGGCGTCACGCGTAAAGTGCCCGACGTCCGGGGTCCCCGTGTGGCAGAGGGTGACGGTCGCATTCGTCTCCTTGCGGGCAAGAAGCGCCGCTACGGGCTTGCCGACAATGTTGCTGCGACCGATCACTACGGCATGCTTGCCGCGAATGTCCATGCCAGAGAACTCTATCAGCTTGATTATGCCGTGGGGAGTGCATGGGAGAAAGCACTCGTCGCCGATCATCATCTTGCCGACGTTGATGGGCGTAAAGCCGTCGACGTCCTTCTCGGGAACTATCGCGTCGATGACCGCCTTGTCGCGAATGTGCTTCGGAACAGGCAGCTGCACGAGAATGCCATGGATCTCGGGATCGCAATTGAGCTTCTTCACGAGCGCAACGAGTTCGTCCTCTGTCGTCTCTGCGGGAAGCCGTATTTCGCGCGAGAGCATTCCCGCCTCCGTACACGCCTTTTCCTTTGCGGTAACATAGCTCACGCTCGCGGGATTGTCGCCGACGAGAACAACGGCGAGCCCCGGCGTAACGCCCTTCTCCGCCTTCAGCGCGGCGACTCCAGCCGCGATCTCTCCGCGCAGGCTGCGCGCAAGTTCTTTGCCGTCTATCAGCTTCATTTTGCGGATTCCTTCCTGTCCCCTACGGGATCTTCCTCCCATTCGACATAACGGACGTCCTTGTCCTTCAAGTACGCCTTTGCCTTCACCGAGCGCGTCATCCCCATCGACTCGCACTCTATCGTTATCTCGAAAATCGTCGTGTCGTCCGGCTTGAAAAGGAGATAGTTATTTGCCTCGGTACCGACCTGGGCACTGACGTCGCCGTAGTCGGCGACGCGCTGCTGGAGATCCTGGAAGTCCTTGTACTGCCACCACTCAAGCGACTCGTCCACGTCGTAGTCGGGCTCCTCGCCCTTTGCAGCAAGAATTGCGTCGATATTCTCAGTGCTCTTCTCGAGGTCCTCTTCGTCCTCCTCGTCGAAAATGCCCGGAACCGTCATCAGCTCGTCGCGCGTGCAATCGTTGACATAGACCTTAGCGCTGCCAAGCGTATTGAACATGTCTGCTATGCCGCGCACGTTTATCTGGTCCTTTGGATCCTCCTCCGGGTTCAGTACGCCGCCCGTCAGCACGACAGGGAAGTCGCGGAAGCCGCGAATGTACGACAGCTCCTTTATGTCTGGAATTGCCCCGTTGCGAGGATACCGCTTGTCTTCGTCATCGGCCTTGGTGTCTTCGTACTCCTCCTCATACCACTTTGATTCAGCACCGCAGTCCTCGCCGTCAATAGAAGTCGAATTGTCGTCTGCGTCCACCCAGTCTGCAAAGCTCGCGATAAGCAAGTTGATCAGCTTGAAGCGGCCTCGCGAATGGTGCTGGGAATCGTACGCCTCGACTTCATAGTCCTCGGGGATGCCGTGGCTCTTGAGGATCATCTCCCACCTAAGCCGCCAGTTCTGGTCGCCGTCTGGAGTAAGTTCGTTGATGTTGATTCCACGCGTGATGCGAATCTCCACCTTGACGGTGCCCGACTCCGGGTTCTCCTCATCGACGAGGATAGGCCCTATCACGCAAGGACGTCCGCTCTTGAGGTCGCGCTTCTCCTTGTACCAGCGGTCGTCCTCAAACAGCTTGTCGGCATCTTCGTCCTCCGCCCATTCCGGGGCATTCGAGTAGTCGGCAATCACGACCTCTGCAAGTATGCGCCCGGCTTCCACGAGGCGGTTTACGCGGTTGCGCTCCCGCACATAGACGTTTATGCCCGTCTGGAGATGTGCCTCAGACGCAAAGGAGAGCACCATAATCGACAGCACGGCGATTATCCAAAGAGCCATCAAAAGCGCACTTGCCCGCCTCATCGCCTACCTCCTCTCGGCGGCGTTCTGCCGCCCTCGCGGGCGGCCTTCTCGGAAGGAGGAGCCGCACCGTCCTTTGCCTGCTCATACAGCGGCATTCGCACTATGCGCATGATCGGAGCCGTGTTCGAGCGATAGGCGCGACCGTCGGGATCGGCAAGGAAAAACGTGAGCTCGACCTTGTAGGGCACGGCGTTGGATGTGTCCCACTTGTCCTCGAAAAGAGATTCGTCATGCTCGGCTTCGACTTTTTCGTCTGTGGGCAGGACGCGGCAGTTGAAGCCCACGATTCCGTCCGCTATTAGCACCGGCTGATACATCTCGTCGTTGCCAAAGGAAAAGTCGATGTCGTCGGGGTTGTCCTTTGGGCGGAGCGTAACATCTGGGCAGTGCCGTGCGTAAAGCCCAGTTACCTCAATCGGCTCAATGTAGTCGTGGTTGCCTTCTTCAAGCACCATGAGCTGGACGCGATGCACGGTGTCGGCGGCGGCGCTCTTGGAACCGACGATCGCCGAGCCGCGTTTCGACCACTCTATCACGTCGGAGCGGTCGGGATCTTCGCCGCTGCCATTGTCCGTGAGATAGAAGCCGTAGTCATAGCTCTGCTCGCCGCCATGTGGATAGTACAAGCTCCTTAAGCCCGATATTACCTGGTTGAGCGCAAAGTCAGTGCGCTGCATCTTGTCGAGATAGTCCGTGGAAACTTGCCAGCTGTGGGTAACGGAATTGAACGTTGCCATCGTAAGCGCCGTAAGAACGCCGAGAAGAACGACGGCGAGAAGAATCTCTACGAGCGTGAAGGCGCGTCTCATTCCTTTTTCCTCCAGAACGTGACGTAGCTTTCCTCCTCGTTATCGCCACGGCGGTTGTCGCCCCAGCGGACGATTATGCGCACGGTGTAGAGGTTGCCGAGCCGCTTTATGTCGTCTTCGTCGTCCTTGCGGTTCAGCGCGACGCGCTCCCAGGTGTATCCCTTGAACTTCTCCTCCTGCTCGCGCGTCAGCTTCGGTCCATGCGAACCGGCGATTATGTCCCAGAGTTCCGACGCCTTCGTCTCCCGGACGTCGAGATCCTGGTCCGGGTCTTGCACGTCAGAAAGCGGATATGCCATGTCCCCGAGATCCATAACCTCCTGAGCCGTCTCAAGCGAAGACGAGGAAAGCATCATCTTCTGGCTCTGCGACATCGAAACGAGTATCGCGGCGAGGCCAGCCCCGAGGATTATCGAGGCGAGAAGGACTTCAAGCAATGTAAACCCGCTTCGCATGACGTCAGTCCTCGTCGGTTGACACTATCTTGGCCGCACCAAAGTGGTCGATCTTTATGCAGAGCCCCTTCTCCGGCGACGAGCCGTCGAGATACACCCACACGCGGTGCGGGTCGCAACGACCGTTCGCCTCCCACACCACGCTTACCGGCTCCTGGTCCTCTTCGCTTCCCGCCGGAACCGCAGACTGCGATTCATCCGACTTCTCCGCAGACTCCTTCTTCTCCTCCTCGTTCTTCTTCTCCTTGTACTTCCCGAGCAGGTAATCAACGTTGGAGAACACCGATATCTTGTTGACGGTCTTCTTCTCTTGCTGCTCGAACGACGATAGTTCGTCGCCGACTGCGACCTTGATGCGCACCCCGCGCATGACTTCGTTGGACAGCGGAGCAAAGAGGTAGTCCTCCATCGAGTCTCCGCCGCTGTCGTCAAGAAGCTCCTTGGTTTCCTCGCCTACGGCAGTCTTCTTCTTTTTAAAGTCCTCCACCTTGGTTCCGTCGCGTCTCACGATTTCGCCCGAGAGCGTCTGCACCGTGTCGGACGAGGCCTTTGCCATGAACTTCGCTCCGTCAACCTTTATCTGGGCGCACACCTCGTCGTCCACATGTATGGTCGAGTAGGTGATGACGGCAGGCTGCATCATCACAAGCGCCATTGAGCGGGCATGGCGTATCGACGCCATGATGTCCCTCGTGGCGCCCTTGACGCGCGCGGCATCCTGCCCTGCGCGCACGCCGAGAACGGCCGAAGTCGCCATTATCGCCATAATGGCGACAACGACAAGTATCTCGATGAGTGTAAAGGCCCTGCGCATCGCAAGCGCGACAGCGGGGACATCAGTCGTTTCCGCCGGTCTTCTTTGTGACATCGCTGCGGATGTCGTCGTCGCCGCCAAACTCGCCGTCGGGACCTGCGCTGATGATTACGAAACGCTTGCCCTTCTTCTCGTACTTGTACTCCGTGCCCCACGGATCGTACAGAGCGCCCTCGCCGCCGTCGACAATCGGCTCGTCGTCGCCAGAGGCCTCGACAAGCGCCTTGAGGTCGTTAGGATACTTGCCCTTCTCGATGTTGTACGTCACGACGGCGCCCTTGAGGTTGTCGACGCCGACCTTAGCCGCCCTGATCTTGGCGTTTTCAAGGATTCGCGGAATGCCAATCGCGGCCGTCGTGCCGAGAATGCCGATAATGGCAACGGCCACGAGAATCTCGATTAGCGTGAAGCCGGCGCGCATCGCCGAAACTGCAATTGTCTCTTCTTTCTTCATGTTATCCTCCTGTTGTCGATATTATACCATAATTCCCCGTCGCAGCGGGCGTCATCCTCCATACAAGTTTGACCGCCGTATAGTAGTTGCTCAAGGCATCAATTTATTCCCGAGGTTCCCCGGATTGGGGCAAAGGTTGTTCTTCCTGTCCCATTCGAGGTTGCGGTCATTCGGCGTCGGGTTGAGGTAGTAAAGGAATCCCACTCTCGAAACACCAAGATACGACCATTCCATCACAACATCGCCGTATATCTTACCATAGTACCCCTCTACAACATTTCCCTTTTCATCATACTTCGTGCGGATTCTGAAGCAAAAGCATTTGCGTTCATCTCTCATCCTATATGCTTGCAGGTCCTTGCCTCTGCCGCATGACTGCTCATAATGGGACTTAAAGCCCATCTTTAACGAACTCCTAATCTTCAATTCAGAAGTTGCACTCACAGATGTTTCTACCATTCCATTGCCCTCCCCAGGGAAATCGACAGAGACTACATCTCGAAACGATTGGCTCTTATAGCCTGCCCCATTAACCCCAACACCCAATTCTTCACGTGGCAGTCTGAAGAATACGACATCGGCGACTTCTCCGCTCCCCCACGGCGGCAGCCAATCACCCTTCAAGAAATCATAGGAAACTGGCCCCTTCTCCACGTCAGACATTTCTTCGACAAGTTTCCCCGGCGGGAACGATAGGTTTCGAACATGCAACGGCACTGGCTTCACAACACGATCAAGTGCAACAGTTATGACAACGTTGTCGGGCTGCCATGTGCCAAAGAGCGATTTTGACTTGAACTCGACAGAACCACCATTCGCCTTGTAATATCCGCTTGGCGGCTCGCGCACTTCTACACTTGCCTTGCCAGTATTTGTCTTGCCACTCAAGTGACAAACGCCTTTTCCATCTGTCACTTTAACATCAGTAACAATCGGCGTCATTTCAGACCACGCCCGCCATCCAATATTCACATCAAACCATGCCGTAACCTTAGCATCCTTCAATGGCTCGCCTGTTGCGGAATCGCAAACATAGACAGCCAGCTTTGCCGTGTCAGCGACAGCAAAAGTCGCGATTGCGATATTGCAAATCAGAAGCAAGTGTCTCATCATTGGATTCGTCATGGTATTAATGTAGGATTGTGATTTACAATCTTTTCCAAATTTCCGGGCTTGTCACAGAAGTTGTTCTTCCTGTCCCATTCAAGGTTGCGGTCGTTCGGAGTCGGATTGAGGTAGTAGAGGAGTGAGATGCCGCAAATCTTTTGCTTCCAACGGTCACTGCCTTCCAGAAAGAACGAAGGATCGCCATAAATCTTGCCATAAAGTGAGCTCTTGATATTACCTCTCTCATCTCTATTCGTACGTATCCTGAAGCAGTAGCATTTCTTGGCATCCAATCCCTCTATTCTCTGAAGGTCGCTAGATGTTGCTTCGGAAAATGAAATCTCCCTACTATATCCTTCTTCGGGAGCCCTGCGAATCCAGCAGTACGTCTGAGCATCTGGCATAGGCGACTCTAATATACCATTTGCCTCGTCACCTTGAAAGGTCAACAGCAAAGTATTCTTGTAGCGTGGAGCGACATATCCATTACCATTGTTTCCCTCGCCAAGATATTCTTGCGGTGAGCGCGAAAAGACTATGTCAGCGGTCTGCCCTTCTCCAAAGGGCGGTAAAAAGGCGCCCTTCACAAGATCGTAGGCAAATGATTCTCCGTTCGCCAAAATAGCATCGCTTCCCAATTTGCGCCCAATTCGTTTGACAAACAACGGAACTGCATGCCCAACCCGCTGAAGTTTAGCAGTTATGACAAGATCCGTTGGCCGCCAACGCATAAGAGAAAGCAATGGCTTTTGCGTGAACTGATGACGAACACAAAATGAATTTGGATAATATCCTTTGGGTGGATAGTGGATATTTACGCCTGTTTTGCCATTGTTGGTCTCGCCCTTTAAGTGACAAATCCCGTTTTCATCCGTAGTCTTTTTATCCTCATATTCTGGCGCGGACTCCGTCCATGCTTTCCAGCCATTGCTGTTGCTAAACCAACCGACAACATCGACGCCCTTTATTGGTAAATCTGTGTCTGCATCGACGACTATGAGGTTATATGCCGCCGTTGCAGCAAGGGTTTGCACACTACACATTTGCAGCGATACTGTGAATAGCATCGCAATAAACATTTTACTGCTGATTTGCATTTACGCCTCCTCCATCATAATTGTTGAGAATAAGCTTGAATAGTTTCCAATTATAGAAATAGGCAACATTTTTAATATCAGAATGACGCCACTTACCTTGGCCAATAGGCCATGCACCTGACTTGCAATCTGCATAGTTAATGTTTCCACAAACAGCGTTGCCAGACATTTCATTCGCCCCAGCCGCAAAAGACGTTGCCCTATGTCTTGCTCTCCTTCTCAATTTTGTCGAATCACTTCACGGAATCATTCCGCGTCCCTTCTTGCCCTGATAGAGATTTCGCGCAGGGTCGAATTCAAGATTCGTGTCATTGGGACGGGGGTTGAAAACTGCTTCGTAAGGACACATCAAAGCCCCAATCCCCCATGGACCAAGAATCTTGGAATAATGTGCTGAAACAATCCTTCCATTTTCATCGCATTTCACCCGCGAGCGAATCACAACATACTTGTCCTTTGGTATGACGGGGCCTTCATGCAACCAATGTTTGCCGTTGTTCGCGCAAATCATTATCGGGATTTCTTTCTCGTATTCTGTGTCCTGGACTGCTGCATAGGTAGATGGGAAATTCTCATTTCCAGTCTGGCTGCGAATGTACGCGCCGCAATTCGCACCAAACTCAATTCGCCCGACAACGTCTCCCAATTTTGGTGCATCTGGTTCGTCACTTCGGAACGTATGCACCTGATGTAATTTTTTCTCATCAATCAAACGAGCAATCCTTTCTAAATCCTTGCGCTCCCGAACATAATAAAAATCAGCGACCTCACCTTTGCCTAACGGCGGAAGCCAGTCAAACACCTGCAAGTCAAAACCATATCTTCCGTTTTCGATTGGCGCGTTTACTTCTTTTTCTCGTGAATACGCATACATAGGTTGTGGATTTTTTTTACGGTACAACATTTCCTCGCCTGTTTTTTCATGTTCATGCAGTATCACCGTGCCAACGCCTGGAGGGGCGATCACTTCGTCAAACTTAAAATGTTCACTATGTGATATCCCTCGATAATATCCGTCAGCTTCAACGTGCCATACAAAATCTGACGATTTGCAGTTAAATTTTACTACAGCGTTCCCGTCTTTGTCGGTACGGCCTTCCGCATGACCAGACTTTTGAGCGGTGCTATTCCCTCCGCCAAACAAAACATGGCCTGTTGAGAAACCAACGCGAACTATCCCGTTGGTGACAGGATTACCCTCGTCGTCAAGGACTCTAACATATAGCCTCTCTGTGGCACACCCAGCAAGAGCGTGTGTGAGAGCCCAAAGCATAACAAATCTTTTCATGTCACTCGTTTCCTTTCATGATCTTTATGAATCATGGAGGATAACCATTTGAATTGAATTGCTTTAACATGTTCCGGCGGCAGTCGGATTCAAGATTCGGGTCATTGACGCGGTGATTGAACACGACACATGGTGACTCTATAGCATATCCGAATCGGAACGGACCAAGTATCTTCGAGTAATTTGCCTCAATTACGTTACCTTCAGCATCCAACTTTACCCGCGTTCGAAGTACCATATATTCGTCGCCAGTGGCGATATCGCGCCAGTCTATGCGCTTGTCATCTGAATCCTTCTTGACGAACATGAACGGCAACTTGTTTCTGAATACGGCATTTGTATTGGCGCAATACGTCGACGGAAATTCCTTGCACCCCGTTTGCTTTCCAAAATACGCTCCACATCCGACATCAAACTCCAACCATGCCACACTACCATCTTCCAATGGTTCATTCCCAATGTTCCTTACATAATAGAAGTCGGCCACTTCTCCATTTCCTAGGGGTGGAAGCCATGCACCAAGCCTAAGATCAAAACCGTAACGACCATTCTTTATCGGAACTTTTCTTGTGAAATCTACTGCTTCTGACAAGAGGTACGAATACATCGGTTGAGGATTTATCCGTTTCCAAATCGTAACCTTACGCTCTTTCTCATGCTCAAGCATTGTTACATTATAGAAAATCGGCGGAATTTGGGTGACTTCCACCCTAAGAGTTTCATCGTGTGGCCCGCTACGGTAGTACCCGTCCGCTTTGACATCCCAGCCAAACTGTGAACTTTTGCCGTTGAATTTTATTTCGGCCTTACCCAGTTCGTCCGTCTTAGTTTCATAGTCGTATGACTTACCCGACGTGAACACTACATGGCCGGCAGAAAATCCAAGGCTAACAACGGCATTTGAAACCGGCAATCCATCATTATCCGTCACCGACACTCGGAACCGTTCGGTCGCACAGCCTGAACAGGCCATACAAAACACAAACACACTGATTAACGTTTTCATTAATCCATTTCTCCTTTCATAGCTTGCATTATTCTCTTGAACAATTGATGAGTTCGTTTGTACGAACGTTGCACAAATGTACTATGTTGCCAATCTTTATACTTGTCCTTTGACTTCGTTCCATTCTCCGGTAGATCTTCTTGCCCTACCATATACAACGCCATGTTATAATTCCGCGAAGGAACCTTCTCATTTGTCACTTGATTCGTATAAGCATTTAATCCCGGCAACGGATTCGCGCCTACGGCAAACGACTCTGCGGGTATCGCGTAGGCGAGCATTTCGGCGCGGTAGAGGTAGTTGGATGCGACGATTTCGCCGTTCGGGGAAGTGTACATTCCCGGATTGGCGAAGTCGAGGAAGAACGGGCGCAGCCGAAGCTCATCATCGGAAAGAGCATTCGCCTCGGACGGCGACTTGTGATCCACGACCTCAAGCAACTCATTGTCAGGGTCAGGATGTGTCACCATGTCATAGTACCTGTTGAACGCCCAGCCGCCCTCATTTGGATGACTCATCAGTGCCCATTCGCCTTTGCAATACTCCTGATTATACCAAGAATATTCCCTTGCTATGTCCTTCGGCTTTCCGTCGCCGTTGCAGACAACCTCCTCCTGCGATGAGTAGAAATTGACGATGTTCGTGACGTTGCAGAACCGTCCCTTCCAAGTGAGCAAGCGTCTACCGTCGTTTTCGGGGAACAGCTCGTACCAATGCGTCGCCCTCACTCTGTCCGTGTAGTTTGTCCACGCCTCCGGCGTCATGTTGTCATGCGATGCCTGGGTGATTCCGTTCGTTGGATCAAACGCCTCCATCGCGACCGCCGCGTTGAGCATGAAGTACCTTTCACAAGGCATTTCGTAGTCTTGAATTGCAGCGGATACCAGCATGTTGCCAAGCGAGTGTGCAATAAACCACTTCGGCCCGTCGATCTCGTCCATCGCGTTTTTCAGAGCGGACGCCGTCGCAAATGCGTTCTGCACATTGCCGTAGTAGTTGGGCGTGACATATCCAACCAAAGGCAAGTCCAGAGGGGTCTGTCCCTCGTTGCCACGCCACTGAACAGCAACAAAGCCTCTGTCCAAGCCGGACCACCACAATTTCTTAAATACATTCTGCGCCCAAAGCTGCGTCTCGGTGTCCTCCTCCATGTTGTAGCCGTGGACAAAGACGACATTGCCCGGCTCGTGTTCGTCAGCCGGCCAGTCGGGCGTATCTAGCCGAGTAGGGACGCCGCCAGAACCACCGGACACACCGCGAAGGTTCTGCCAGCCAACCATGTTCGCAATGTTTCCGATGTGGAGCCGTATCGACTGCGAGTAAAGGCAGGAACCGTCCGACTTCGAGTATATCCTCAGATACAGGCTGTCGTTTCGCTGTTCGTCAGGAAACTCCACAAAAAGCGTACTCCTTCCCGACTGAGACAGTGCCACAAACGAAGGCGGCAAATTGGTCCCTGTGCCGAGCGTAGCCACAGGCGCCTCGTAGAGCGCATTGCCGTGAATGTCAAAGTCTTCTCCAAATGCGGCATCGCCAACCTGCGACCATTGCATGTCCGCAAGAGCAAGCTTGGCACTCCTCAAGCCACTTGAATACGCCACAATGCGGTAATCGACATCAAGGGCGCTCCAGCGAGATGCAAATGCAGAAACATCGACGCAAACAGGAAGGAAGTTTACGAGATCGTTCCTCCCGTCCACCACGCCATTTCCTGAATTGAGCGCAGAGGAAGAACTGAACGCGTCGTCGCCCTTGTATTTGTCGTCGTTTTTCCAGAAATAGGCACGTCTCCCGTCAATCCAAGCCGACGCATCAGACGAATCTATCAGACCGTCCCTGTCATAGTCCACAAGCAACGGCGGGTTGACCGAGGTAATGCGTCGACGCACGAACGAGCGTATCGCGGAGCCATTCTGGTCAAAAACATACGAAAACACAAGATCGCAACGACCCGTCGAAGACGACAGAACGTAAAACGGCAAAGACCGCCCATATCCACGGTCTTGCGCCAACTTGCGCCATTGGCGGACGGTGAAATGCCGCCCGTCCGTACTTGCGCTATCCACCAGCAAAAACGGCGGATGATAGACACTCTCCCTGAGGTCGTCATCCCACGTCCAGCATCCGCCAATCCATATCTCGAAAGGCGCTGTCGCATCCTCTATGGCAACTTTGAACACTCCATTGGAAAGCAGCACGTCCGATTGAAACTCAAGCCATGTCGCGTTGTCGAGGTTGGTGTTGACTGTAATCGGGAAGCCGAAAGAGGCGTTGAGCGACGCATACTTCGAAAGCGACGGGCCATACAAGTTCTCTATGTCAACTCCGAGAATCGTGTATGACTTTGCGAACGAAGGTGTGCCGTTTGTGACGAAGAGGACGCCGTCTCCGTATGGCTCGCGGCTCGGGTATTCTCCGCGCACGGACACCACTACGTCCTCATGGGCAATGTCGAAGTGGTTGTCCGCAGCATCGTAAACAGAAAGACGGGGCGACATCCACGCTGCTGCGACGTAGTTGCTCTGCCAGTGGTCCGGGCAATCGCAACAGCGGACCATGGCACCAGTCGGGACCGTGAGGGAGACCATCTCCTCACGGTCTATCGGGCCGTAAAGCTGGAGAACCCCCTGCGCGAGCGGGAGCCCGGCGATCCGCGCGTACTCCGCCGCAGACTCCTCCTCGCTCGTCGTGTCCTCGACCTCAGGCACCTCGCTTTGTACTGGCCATTCATTCGAATCAATATCCTCGTCCTCTGCTCCTGGAGGCGCATTCTCATCTGCAAGGTTGGGGCAGAAGCGGAGCGTCTGCGTAAACGCCACCGGCTCTTCGTTGAGTCGGTCGGGGTGATCTACGGTGTAGGAAATTGCTCGGGTTTGGTTCCTCGCAAAATGGCCGTGGATTTCAGCAGAGTCCGGCGGCAGGTTCTCTATCTCGACATCGGCATTGCCGTTAGTCCAAGTCGCAGTGAGACCAGGAAATTCTTCGCCGTGGACAAGCGTGACGACCTTGCACTTCGCGTAAAAATCGTGGATACACGGAGCAGTCGCGTCCGTGTGCGGGAACGCGAGCCAGCCACGAAGCCGGTACCATGTCGGCATCCTGCCTATGAGCAGATCGTCGGATCGGACAGCGACATCGAGTCCGTCGGGCTTGTCGAACCAGAATTCCTTGCGAACCCCTTTGCCGGCGGCAAGCAAAAGTATGTTTGTGACAGGGTTTACAGGATTATCAGGATTGTTTCCATTTCTCAATCCTGTAAATCTTGTTAATCCTGTCTGACAACCTCCCACGAGCGGAACCACGGAATCACCGACGACAAGCCGCCCCGCACCCTCGCCAGAAACCATGATCTTCAACACCGCCGTATCGACTGTCGAGGTTGGATAGGCGAAGACGCCGTTGGTCGTACCGGAATAGAAGATGTGTTCGAGAACGGTGTTCGTCGATCCCTCTGGACAGGAGAACGGGTCGAGGTCTCCGAGCTTCGCGGCAAATCCGTCGCAGTAAGTCTCGCTGATGGAGTTGGGGTCGAGGGGATTGGAATTGTAGACGAACTGTTCCTCGTAGTCCGAGAGGCCGTCGTAGTCGGTGTCGGCGTTGTGCGGATCGGTGTTGTAGAAGAAAAGTTCGTCGATGGTAAGCAGCCCGTCGCCGTCGGGGTCCTGGTCGTAAGCGTCTGTTTCTGAGAGAGGATAGAACACCAGTGAGGTGACGTTCGTCGCCAGGGAGTTGGTGCTCCACTCATTTCCACCAAAAGACGCTCCCGCAAGAAAGTTGGTGACAGCATCTCCATCGAGACGCGAGAGGTCGTAGCGGAAGATGAACCTCCCGTCCGTGAAGAACTCGACCTGAAACGAGATGGGCTTCCCGGTGTCGCGATCGAGGAAGACGTTGTTCCAGGTCATGACAAGCGTGTTGTCCGGCGTGACACAATACCAAACCAGAGACTCGATACCGTCCCCAAGCAAATGCCAGTTCGCCTCCGGCACGACGCCGAGCGACGCCATAAACGGGGCGAACCAGTTGTTCGTGGCGACTGCACCGTTCTCTTCGAATATCTGCGGCACGATCTTCCCGAAAGAATAGACACGCAGGCGGCTGACGTCGTTCGTGGCGACCCTGAACGCCCAGTTCGTGAATGCGACGTAAACCCAGTCGTTCGCCGCGCCGAACGCCCGCCAGTCGTTGACGATGGTCGCGTTGGACGGGGGAGCGAAATCGACCCCCTCGCCCGTCTCTACGCGGGCCATCACGAAGCCGCGCTCGAAGTCCGCCGCCTCAATGGTATGCGTCGTGTTCGTCGAGGTTATTGGCTCAAAGCCGGATAGGCTGAGAGTCTCCCCGCCGCCCAGGGGGTGGTTGGCAGGATGCAGGTCGGGGTTGAATTGCGCCTGTCCCTGCAAACCCTGGATTTCTCCGCCCGGCAAGTTCATCGGCTGGAGGTTGCCGACCCCCGGCCCCGGCACCATCTGAGGCACGTTGTTAGTGCCGCCATCTCCTCCGCCATTGCCCCCGCCGTCTCCTGGCTTTACACTGGCATATATCCACATGGCTATGAAGAATGTCCCCAGCAGGATACGCCCGACATTCGACTGCTTCTTGAAGAATCTTCCGAAGTCGCGAAGCGGATGAATGTTCTTCTCCCGACATACAAGAACCAACCATGCACAGAACGCAAGCCATGCAAGGAACAACAGCGAGCCTGTCCAGATTTTCGCAAGCATGGCGTCACCTCAACCTTATGGAGAACGACTGATACTCGATGCCGCACCTGACCCACTCCGACGAAATCCCAGCGCCGCGCCGCACGACACGCACCATATTCCACTCTCGTCGGAACAGCCAAGCCGGAGTCGGGTTCACAGACAGGGAAGCGAACGCCGCCACCCCGTCACACGTTGCCACAAACCGCCTTGGAACTACAGACGAGTTGTTTTCCAAGTGGATGTCGCAAACACCACAAAGAGCGTTTGTAGCGGCTTCCTCCTCAATCCGCTCCCATGCATTGACATTCTCTATGAAGTATCGCCCTCCCCGCCAGCCATACATCGTCTCAACTTCCTCGACATCGAGGACACCGTTCGTGTTCGCGTCCTGCCCAAATGCCACTTCAAGATCGTTTGTCGGCGTTCCCTCCAGCTGCAAGTGCAAGTCCATCTGCCACACGTCCGAGCGGCTTGCATTGATGGCAATGTTAGTAAACACTTCCGTATCGGCAAACTGAGAAACAGGTAACGATGATAAGACCACCTGCGCCCCCGCAAAAGTGGATGCGTGAACAAGAAGCGCAACAAGCACTGCCGCCGCAAATTTCATCTGCGGATATTTTATCATAAATCCCCCTCGGAATGGACAAGATGCAAATCCGCCAAGTCGGTACTTCCCCCTCAGAAATAGCTCTTCACGTTCTCCCACCAAGTGCGCTCAGGCCAAAGATGCCTTGGCAGTCGCTCATAGCCGTGCGGCGACTGCCAGTTCCGAGGTGCATACCAGTTCACGGCGATTTCCTGACGGTAGACAATTATCAGCACGATAGCCGCCAACAAAACTGCCGCGTAAGCAACGACACACTTCTTGTGATCGCGCCATACTTCCCGGAACCACCGCACTATGCGCGGCGCAACGACAAGCGCGTAGGCGAAGAAACACCAGAAAATCAAGTTTATCGCCGACCTTCCAGGCTTGCCGTCTGCCATTACCGAGAATCCCACCGAACATTCATTAACTCTATGCGCCGGCAGCGGCAGCCCGATGTAGCGCGTAAACCCACAGACATCATTATACAAAGGATCGGTGTATACATGCACCCCCATTGTGGCAACCCAAAGAACAACTCCTATCACGACGGCAACCCAGAAACGCCAATGGCGAACCCTGAGCATGAAGAACGCAAACGCACTGAGGCATAGGCAACCTATTTCGGAAGCCGCCACGTCAGTCATCAACGGCAAAAGCCACATAAGGCAGAAGAATCCTACATGTCCGATCGCCAACGCCGACACGATTCGCACCAGCGTCCAGAGCACTCGCCTTGCCTTTTCGTTCATTTCACAAAACTTTCATTTGCACCAACAAAGTTTGCCAGCCAACATTGTGCCACTGTCTTACCTGTCGCTCTTAAGCGCATTGTCGAAGTCGGAGGCCAAGCGGTCTTAGGAAGACAAAATTTGTATTCAACTCCTTGGCTCACAGAACGACATGGCTACGATCCGACTTCCAACAAAGTTTGCCAGCCAACATTGTGCCACTGTCTTACCTGTCGCTCTTAAGCGCATTGTCG
>JAZSLQ010000084.1:0-8200 GCA_045535455.1 Kiritimatiellia bacterium
CATACTTGTCCTTCGACAGCCGCCCGACACGTGGAAGGCGTTCGGCTTCGAGGTGCAGGACCGCGCCAGCCGCACTCTCTTCCTGAGGGACGGCCAGTCTGTCGCGCTCGCCAGAATCGACGACGACTGTCTCCACGACTGGTCTGGCGCCTCGCCGGAGCTTAGGGTCAGGCATCCCCGCCACGAGCCGCGCTGGACGGGGAACATGTCCCTTGCCGCGCTGCAGCTGAAAAGTCCAGTTGCCGTGGGCTATCGTCCGCAGTTAGACGGCGAGTTCGACATGAACTATTCGGCGCTTCTCGACTATTCCCGCGGAAAGGGCGGCTTGAAGTTCTGCACGCTCGACTTCTTCGCCCGCGGCGCGTCCGACGCGGCGGTGGAGCGCACGTTCAACGCGGTCTTCTCCGATTTCCTCGCGCAGGGCGGCGCGAAGAGCACATCAGGACCGGCTGCGGTGCGGCCGGTGGGCGCGTCGGGCGACGAGGCGAAGCGCATGGCGACGGAGCTCGGCGCTGCTCTTTCCGGCGGCGACTCCGCAGGCCGTGGCGATCTTCTGCTTGTCGGAGCGGATTCTCCGCTTTCCGCCAGTGAGATTCTTGCGGCGGCGAAGCGCGGCGCGAACGTGCTCGTCGTTGCGAACGATGCGACCGCGAAGGGACTCGGCCTCGACGTGACGCCGCGCGAGGGCGAGGGAGTGTATCGCGTGGAGTTCGACCGCTCGAATCCACTTCTGAGGGGAGTCGGGCAGAATGTTCTTCGCTGGCGTGACCGTCTTAAGGTGCCGGTTCTCGCGGGCCGCGGATGGACCGTCGACGCGGAAGGGCTCCTCGCCTCGAAGACGCTTCCAAACGGCGCCGTTCTCGTGGTGACGACGTTCAGCCCGTACGCCATCGAACGCGGCATCACGGCGGACAGGGTGCTCGTGGTGGACGGAAAACCGCGCGAGAAGCCCATAGGCGAAAAGAGCCTCGCCGACTGCCGTCGGCGCGCCGACATCTCCTTCGAGCGGAGCCGTCAGCTCGTCGCGCGGCTCCTGACGAACCTCGGCGCAGCGCCTGGAAAGCAGAACAGCCTGTATTCCGGTCTCCTCAAGCCGTTCGACCCATACTTCTACACATACTGGTGATCCCCCTCCGCGGAGGGGATTGAGGTATCCCCGGAATCTGATATGATATAACCATCAAATCAATAGAACAGAAAAGGAGTGAACTGTGCGAATAGAAAGGTTTGTGTTTCTGTTGACATTTTTTGCCAATGTATTCGTCCCTGCTGCGCGTGCGGCCGTATACCGCGTTTCGCCTGATGCGGCTGTTTCGTCGTCCGGCGCGAGCTGGAGTGAGGCGACTACATTGTCGGACGCGCTTTCAAGAGCGAAAAGCGGCGACGAAGTTTGGCTCAAAAGCGGTCAGTATACGTTCTCGACAACTTTAGGCGTCGGAGCCGTTGTCTCGACGGACGCTAAAATCCGCGGCGGATTCGCTGGAACAGAGTCGTCCGCTTCCGAACGCACGTTTTCCGATTCTACCGTCCTAAAAGGCGCCGTTACCAACCTTCTGGTAAATGCGCCTTCGGGGCTTGTCGAAATCGACCACATCACCGTCAAAGGCGCGAAAGGGCATGGAATATTCAAGAAAGGAGCCGCTTCGCTCGCGCTTTCTTATGTAAATTCCGAGGAGAACGGAATTGTCGAGCGGTCGGTGAACGTCGACTATTCCACCGACGGCCGCGGCGGATTCTTTACGGGCGACGCAGCGTCTAGCGAACTCACGCTCGACCACTGCGTATTCCGCGGCAACCGCGAATGGCGCCCGGGAGGCTTCTGCACCTTCAATATCGATGGCAAGGCCAAGACGACCGGCATCGGCCTTATCGCCAAAGATTTTAAGCGCGTATATATGACCGATTGTCTTATGGTTGGTAACGGCCTCAGGCAGCAGGACAAATTAGGCGGCGGTATTGCTGCCATGGTAAGCCCGCCTGGGGAAGAGCAGCGTACGCAAAGTGTATTCTACTTCGAGAATGCCCCGCTTACGGCGACGAGGGTTAGATTTATAGGTAATCGTACGGGAGCTTCGGGCACTCGCGGCGGGCGTCTTACTTATATTAAGGGCGGAAATGGTTCTTCCTTCGTCGATTGCGTATGGGCTGCGAACGATTTCGTGTGCGCCAGGCCCGATTCCTACACGAGTCCGTCCGGGTACAACCAGTGCGGTTCTCTCGTCTTGGACCTCGGCTCGCAGACGGCTACGGCGACCATTTCCGGATGTACTTTCGCGTATAACGTCTCCGGCCTTGGCTGGACGGCGGGACTGAACGTTGAACAGGGTAATGTGACCGTCGACGAAAGCGTCTTTTTTGGGAATGTCATAAGCTCCTATTTCGGCAGATTCGCCGATTTGCACGTATGCTACCGAGGCCGCTGCACTGTTAGCGATTCCGTTTTCAGAGGGCGCGGCGGAATGTATTTTGATGACTCGAATACACGTTTGACGATAGACGAGAGTTGTCGCTACGGCGATCCTAATTTCAAGACTACGCCTCAAGAATTTATTTCTAAATATGTCACTTTGGGCGTAGGTGTACAAGGCAATGACAATGCGACAACGATGTCGCTTACTAATGAATCGTTTCCGTTTGTCGAGAAGAAAGCCTCATTCCCTACGGGGGGGTATTGGAACGGATTTACCTTTTGGGTAACAAACGAATCCAATGTCGAGGCGATCGACTTGACGCGCGGCGAGTTTAAGCCGATTGCCCAGAGTGAACCAGAGGCTCCTGACACAAGTTGCGATTGGGCGCGCAAGACGCTTGGCGTTGAACCCGTTCAGACGTACTACATGCCCAACCCCTACATGCCAAGCAAAACGATCGGCTGCCAGAGCATCAGCGGGCACAACGTCTTCTGGTTCAACCACACGTACGACCCGGACTGGGGCGGGTGCTATCCCGCGCAGGAAGACCGTTTCGCTCTTGCAAAGCCCTCCGACGGCGACAATCCCGGCCGTCCGCTTCTCGTGGTGTTGCATTCGCGCGGCGGCGGTAAGTCCGGCGCGGAAGGAACGATCGGCTCGCTTGGCAATTCGGACAGCGTCGCATATTGTCCGCCGGACTTCTACGGGCTTGTTCTCGATTGTATGGGTGATGTCGGAAAGAAAGGCGAAGACTATACCGTGCTCAATGACTTCTGGTGGGGGGCAATGCCGCCGGGAACAACGGCCAATGGAAACGCCAGTCATGCTATGGGCGGGTCATATTGGACATTTATTTACGGAACGCTTATGGGAGAGCTTTTTGACGGTCCGACCAAGGACCCGTGGAAGAACGCGATCCGTCCCACTGAAACTTGTTTACAGTGGCTTTCTCGCGGCGAGCCGCCCGCGTCGAAGCGCGTGATGGATACGATTGAATGGGTCGTCAGAAAATATAAGATCGACCGTAACCGTATTTATCTTTGCGGCAATTCAATGGGCGGTCAGGGTTCTCTCGGTATCGGGCTTCCGCACGGTGAGGTTTTTGCCGCCATCGACGGCAATGTCCCGGCGACCATCTGGTATGCGGCCAAGCGCATGGGGTTTGTCGATAACAACGGCAACGATGTGTCCTTCGAGAATTATCAGGTGCCGGCCTACGACCCTCCGTTCCTTCTCGACTGGTCAGGCTCAGATGATGCCTGGAGCCGTGATCACGATGTCCTGTACCGCAACATGGCGCGGTTCAAATTCGGCATGGTCGGCTGGTGGGGCGACTACGGACATTGCGGCGGCAAGGCGAGCGCGCGCGCGAAGAACGACCTCGTCGAGCAATTCCCGTGGCTTGAAATCCGCAAGAACGAGGCTTATCCCGTTTTCACGGCGGCCTCTACCGACAATCAACTTCCTTGGCCGCAGGTCAGCTGGTACGATACCGGAAAGGTAATTATTGAAAACGGCATCGAAAAGGTCGATGCCGGGCTTGTGCCGCGTCTCGGGTGTGATACGAACGGACAGGTAAACGCCTGGTTCCGCTGGGATGTCAAGGCCGACACGCCGGAAACATTTGAAATCGACCTTAAAATCGCAAATTCCAATGAGGTCGCGTCGACTCAGTTTACCCGTCCGACCGTATCGGTGGTGGATGTTACGCCTCGCCGCTTGCAGGCTTTCAAACCGACGACCGGTAAGGTGCGCTGGACCTACGGCAGTCAGAGCGGCGTCGTCGCCAAGGACGCCAAGCTCGGCGTATATACAATTCCGCAGATCCCGGTTTCGCAGACGCCTACGACTCTTAAGCTGGTCGCTGTTCCTGCCGACACGCCCGTAGGTCGAGTAGAAGCGGACAATGTGGCGATTCCTCCTTCTGCGCCTGCAGCGGTGATTTACGATGGAACGCTCAAGACAGCGGAAGTTTCGGGGGGTGTAAACTGCATCGTTTCCGGAAATACCGGTTGGACGGATGCCGGCGAGTATACGATTACATGCTCACCGAATGAAGGTTTCGTATGGGTCGACGGCACCTCTGAGCCGAAAAGTTACAAATTTGTAATTTCAAAGGCCGCGAATTCTTGGTTGCGCGAGCCTTCCATTTCAGCTACTAGTTGGGAGGCAGGAAAATGCAGTACCGTTGTTGATGTGGGCGAGGCGTCTTTCGGTACGGTAGCGGCAAGCTACAGTACTGAGCAATTGGCGAGTCTGGAGGCTGGGGATTACGAGATTACATTCTCTGTAGCCGAGACTAAAAATTACACTGGACTTGAAAAGCGCATACCTTTTAGCGTATCCGTATCCCAGCCACCCACCGGTGACGGAGAGGATCCTGAGGAACCGGAGGATCCGGAGGATCCGCGCCCCGCGATGATGGTCTCGCTGACCTTCGATGACGGTTATGGCAGCCATTATTCCGTTGTTGCGCCTGCGCTCGAGAAGTACGGCTATCGCGGTACGTTTAACATTATTGTCAATCAGACGGGGCGTTCGCGCAGCGGGGCAACGATGGATTGGGCGAAAGTCGCCGAACTGGCTGCACGCGGGCACGAGATAGCACTCCATTCGAAGTCGCATCCCGAGTCTCTTTTAGAGGGTTGGAATCCCAAGCCGGAATCGGTCCTGCGCTATGAGATGGATCTGGGACAGCAGCAGATCTCGCAGAAGATCGGAGTGCCTTGCCGCATTTTCTGCTTTCCGGGCAATCATGTCGGGCAGAACGGAGAACTTGAATCGCGCGCCATGCTGGCCGGTATGCTACCCGAGACGCCGAACCGCACCTGGCCAGGGACGGGGAATTTCAAGACCTGGTTCCAGAACCAGTCGAAGAGCGGGACTAAGTCGATCACACTGATGTTTCACGGATGCAATAGCGACTCAGGCTACCAGGATCTTACCAAGGAACAGTTTGAGGAATTTGCAAAAACGCTGAAGGAGTGCGAGGACGAGGGGCTTATTCAGGTCGTCAGCTATTGGGAGTCTGAAGCTCTGAAAGGTGACTTGTCGGCCGTAGCCGTACCGTTCGTGCCGCATGTCTTTTATGATGGGACTGTCCGTTCCCCCGTCGTGCGTCTTGACGGTTGCGTGATGATGCCTTTCGCCGGTGCGACCGACGCGGGCGAATACGAGCTTTCCTTCTCGTTGGCGGATCCCGAGCACAGGCATTGGGTCGGCGGTGGAAGCGGCGTGAAAAAGGCTACCTTCATCATCGAGAAGAGCAACGTCTGGCAGGACGCTCCCAGATTGAGCCGCTCGCGTTTCGCAGCGAACGGCGAGCTCCCCACGCTTAACGCATTCGTTCCCTCAGAGGGAGTGACGGCAACGCTTGACGGCCAGCCGTTCGATTGGAGGAGCGGTGAGCTTGCGAACACTGTCGGTGAGCATACGCTTGTATTCACTGCCCCGGAGAGCAAGAACTTCACCGCGTTGACCCACGAACTTACGTATGTTGTTACGGCGACGGACGAGTCGCTTGACTGGGTTGAGACGGATGGCGCGTCGTATTTCGATCCGCAGGTGTGGCCAGGCTCAAATACGACGGTTACCGTCGAGTACGCCACCGATACGCTTCCGACTGAAAAGTATCCTGCGACGGTTTTCGGCTCTCACGGATGGGACGAGACGTACTTTCGTTTCGTACAGAAGGCGGACGGAGCGACAGAGGCGGACTGGGGCGGCACGAGCGAACGTGTCCTTCAGATTCCGCTTGATCGCCAATGGCATACGCTGACGATGGGCGCGAACGGCCTTTCGCGCGACGGAGAGACGTTCGCTCCGTTCACGTCGGACTGGTTCGGCGATTCGACGAATCTCTTCTTCGGCGCGGACAATCTCGGCTGGGACAACGACATTGCCGACAAGAGCGTGCGCTCGCTTTCATTCGGGCGCATTCGCTACCGTTCGATTGAAGTGCGCGAACGCGGTGTTCTCGTGCGCTCGCTCCGTCCTCTTCGGATTGGCGGCGAAGCTGGACTTTGGGACGACGTCGAGGCCCGGTTCTACG
This sequence comes from Kiritimatiellia bacterium, assembly GCA_045535455.1. Classification (GTDB taxonomy): domain Bacteria; phylum Verrucomicrobiota; class Kiritimatiellia; order RFP12; family UBA1067; genus UBA1067. The sequence goes on from JAZSLQ010000084.1 coordinate 6,463, forward strand.
GTAACGCCTTTTCGTCAGGAACGATTATCGGCAGCGACGAGTCTCAGCCCGTCTACCCGGCTTACGACGGCGAGGTTTCGGTCGTTTCAGGCAATAAGTCCACTGTCGAAGGGCAGACTCTCCTGACATTTGTCGATCCTTCGGCGACGGGGCATTTCACGCTTACAAAGCCGGCGATAGCCTGGATTCTTGCGGTTGGCGGCGGCGGTAGCGGCGCGGTCGAGGCTGGGCATGGTCGGTCCGGCGGAGGAGATGGCGGCGCCTTCGTCGAGCGTAAGGCGGTCTCCCTTGAGGCGGGAACCTACGATGTTGTCGTCGGTGCCGGCGGTGCGGCAGTGCAGGCCGTCTGGGCAACTAATGTCCCCAGTAATAACGGCGAGCCGTCTTCCGTGTCCATGGCGGGTGAGACGTCCGCGCCGATTATCACCGCCCCGGGCGGCGTCGGCGGCAGGCAGGGAAGCGCGATCTTGAACTCCGGCAATGGCGGCAATGGCGCGGGACAGGCGGGCTTGGCGGGATCCGATAAAGTCGGCGGTAACGGCGGCTACGGTGAGGAGTCTGCAATTACCGGCACGGTTGTCACGTACGCCGCAGGCGGCGGCGGTTCGGGGATGAACACGGCTGGGCGCGGCGGCGACGGCGGCGGCGGAAATGCCGCCACTCCAAACGGCGGCGACGGCACAGCAGGTGAGGACGGTAAGGGCTCCGGCGGCGGAGCGGCCTCAAAATCCAATCAATATTCCGGCAAGGGTGGCAACGGTGTCGTTTATGTGCGCATTCTCGGTCTGGATGCGGACACGCCTCAGCCGCCAGATCCGTCGACTCCGGAAATAACGCAGATAGCATTACCCGCTGCCGTTTCTGGCCTTGTGTACACAGGTCAGGAGCAGGTTGGCGTTCTCCCCGGTGACGGCTACGAAGTTACAGGAAATACGGCAGTTGACGCCGGCACTTATGAGGCAACGGTGGTATTGTCAAATCCTGAAAGAACACAGTGGGCAGATGCCGGTGCCAATGAGCGTAAGATTTCGTGGTTCATCGCTGAGGCTCTTAACGAATGGACTCGACCGGCCAGTATTACCGAGACGGAATGGACTTTAGGCAGTTCAGCCGGGGTTGTTATATCACCGCTTGCGCGTTTCGGCGAGGTGACGGCTACTTTGAACGGCGAACCCTGGGATGGTGAAATGCCGGTAGCAAAAGGCTCTTATGCATTGCAATGGACTGTGGCCGCTTCAAAAAACTGGACGGAACTTTCGACATCGCTCTCGTTTGCGATTGTAGATAAGCCGGCAGTGGTTGAAGGGGATGCCGAAGTTTCAGCAATTGAAAACACATTCGCCAAATACAGGGATGGAGGTGATCTCGTGCTCGTATTCTCGAATACGACGGCTGTATCGTCGTTTACTCTTGCCTCTTCCGCGTCAGCGCGTATTCTTGTTGTCGGTGGCGGCGGAGCAGGCGGCTGTCATGGCGGCGGCAACGGCCGTGCGGCCGGCGGCGGTGCCGGCGGCTTTCTTGAAATGGCCGATGTCGATTTCACGCCTGGAACTTATGTCGTTACGGTGGGTGCGGGCGGCTCGAGAGTAAATGCCGGATGGGGCAAACCTGGCGCGGTGGGCGGTAGCGGCGGCGATTCGTCGATAACGAAAGGCGGCGACTGCATAGCGCTTGCCTACGGCGGCGGCGGAGGAGGCGCGGGCGGGAATCCGGGCGCGGCAGGCGGTAGCGGCGGCGG
>JAZSLQ010000038.1:0-7806 GCA_045535455.1 Kiritimatiellia bacterium
CGGCGAATGGCTGGACCGCGACGGCGGAGTCACGAAAGAGGGCGGACGCATCGTTTCCATCAAGACGCTCTCTGGCGACGTCTACCGCGGCAAGGTCTTCATCGACGCGACATATGAGGGCGACCTAATGGCGGCGGCGGGCGTCAGCTACACCGTCGGACGCGAGGCGAACAGCGTCTATGGAGAGACGATCAGCGGCATCCAGTTTCGCGAGGCGAGGGCGCACCAGCTGAAGTGGCATGTCAGCGCGTATGTCGAAGAAGGGAATCCGGAAAGCGGACTTCTCCCCGGCATCGAGCCTTGCAATCCGAACGAGAAGGACGGCGACGGCGACAAGCGTGTGCAGGCGTATTGCTTCCGCATGTGCCTTACGGACGATCCGGCCAACCGCATTCCGTTCAAGAAGCCCGTGAACTACGACGAGAAGGAATACGAACTCCTCTTCCGCAATTTCGCGAGGGGTGAAAAGGCTGTGCCGTGGATAAACTCGCAGATGCCGAACCGCAAGACCGACACGAACAACCGCCTGGGCTTTTCGACCGACTTCATCGGACGCAACTACGAATGGCCGGAGGCGTCGTACGAGCGCCGAGCCGAAATCTTCAAGGCGCACCTCGACTATCAGAAGGGACTTATGTGGACGCTCGCCAACCATCCGCGCGTCCCGGAGAAGATTCGCGCCGAAGTCTCGCGCTGGGGAACCTGCCGCGACGAGTTCACGGACGGTCCTGGCGACGGATGGCAGAGCCAGCTCTACGTGCGCGAGGCGCGGCGCATGGTTGGCGAATACGTGATGACAGAGCACGAGTGCCGGGGCGACCGCGTCGCGCCGCACCCCGTCGCGATGGGCGCGTACACGATGGATTCGCACAACGTCCGTCGCGTCGTCACCGCAATGGGCAATGTGCAGAACGAGGGCGACGTGCAGGACCGCGGACGCTACAGCGCATGGGGGCCCGACGCCGAGAAACGCGCGAAAGGCGGCAGGATGAAGCCATACGGCATAGACTACGGCGCGATTTGCCCGAAGCGCGGCGAGTGCGTGAACCTGCTCGTGCCCGTCTGCCTCTCGGCCTCGCACATGGCATTCGGGTCAATCAGGATGGAGCCGGTATTCTTCGCGCTCGGCCAGGTGGCGGGAACAGCTGGCGCGATGGCCGCCGCAAACGGCTCCGCCGTCCAGGACGTGCCATATGACGCGCTCGCCGCTCGCCTCGTCGCCGACGGCCAGGTGCTTTCTCTGGACGCGCGCCCCGTCGCCTCCGACGCGATTCCTCCCGCCGCGACAGACTCGCCTGAATGATAACAAGACGAGAGTTCGTGAAAGATGGTTTAGCGGCGCTGGGGTTCCTGGCGCACCCCGCGTTGAGCCGCTTCGCGCTCGCTTCGCTCGGGGGATACGCCGGCGAGCTTTTCGCGGCACCCGCGGACTGGAAGCCAGCGAAGAAGCCGAACCTCGTTTTTGGCGTTTTGAGCGATACGCATCTTCAGGTGGGATGGGACGGCACATCTGTCCACAAGCTTTTCCCGCATACGTACGTCCGCAATGCGATGAAGCTTTTCAAGAAAAGGAACATCGATGCGTTTGTGCATCTTGGCGACGCGGCACATCGCGGCATCACGCGAGAGCTTGAATTCCACCGCGAACTTTTCGAGGAGGCGTTCGGCACACGCGGCGGTCCCGTGAAGCTTTTCATCGTCGGCAACCACGAATGGTACGGCGAGGCGTTCAAGGGCGGCGGCGGCGTCACTGCGGCGGGGCTGTGGAAGGATCCGGTCGAGCGGGCGAAGCATACGCTTTGTGCCGACATGCCGCGCCGCTGGGAGCAGGTCTGGGGCGAGAAGTACGAGGAAGTCTGGCACAAGGAGGTGAAGGGCTACCACTTCTTTGGACGCCATTGGCACGAAGACGAATACAAGCACGCGGGAGAAAAGCCGTTTGCGGACTACATCCTCTCCAAGGCCGACCAATTCTCACTTCGCGGAACCAAGCCGTTCTTCATCCTTTCGCACAGGCGGCACCACGCGGCATTCTGCCAGGCGCTGAAGGATTTCCCCAATGCCATCGCGCTCTTCGGGCATTGGCACTGGAGCAACGCCGACTGGAAGACGATCTTCTTCGATGCCGACACGTTCGGCGGGCGTTTTCCCAACATTCAGGTCGGGGCTTGCCGCATGGACGGCGGCAACGCCGTAACGCCGTCGAGCGAAGTCAAGCTTCCGGAGGATTCAAGCAGCTGGAAAGGCGACAATCTGCCGTCGCGACAGGCGATGATAATAAACATTTACGACGACATGGTGGTGTTCGAGCGGCACGAGGTGGGCAAGGGAGGCAAGCTTGGCCCCGACTGGGTGCTGCCCCTCGGCGAATTCAAGCCGCATCCGTTTTCGCGGGACGAATTGAAGAAGGTCGTCGGCGAGCCGGAGTTCGGGAAAAAGGCGAAGCTGGTCGTCGCAAAAGGGACGCAGGCGACAAAAGCGACCAAAGGGACAAAGAAGGGCGATTCTGTCGCTTCCGTCCCTTCTCTTAAAATCAAGATCCCTATGGCTGACGGGAACCCCGAATCGCGCGTCTACGCATACGAAATAGTCGTTGTAGGAGACGATCCGAAAGCGAAGCTCTTCAAGAACGCATTTTTCGAGGGCGCGAACGCAGGCATCGGCCACGAGCCGAACCACGGAATCACCGAAGTCGAAATCCCCGTCTCAGAGCTCCCCCCTGGAAAGAAGCTGACAATTGACGTCAGTCCATGCAGCTCGCTTGGCACGAAGGGAAAATCGATCTCGACCACTTTTAGAGTGTAAAATGTAAAGTGTAAAGTGGGAAGAAGAGGATGAATGTGAAAATGTGGAAGTGTTGCCAATAACCAATACCAATTGGAAATTGGCAACGTTGGTATTGGCAACACTTTCGTATCTATGACGGCGAGTTTCATGATCCCGCTTTGTGCCATACGAAAAGGAGGACTGTTATGAAGCATAGTCTATGCGGTGCCGCGATGTGGAGTCGCTTGTGAACGCCGTAAGATAGCTGTTCGCAATGTAGAAAAAATGAAACACGGCGCGGCGTCAGCGGACGGAGGCTACAGGAACGGTGATCTTCGTCCGTTAATCGGACTGCATAGCCGCTCCATCAGGCCTGTCTCCACCACCTCGGCGAGACAGGGCTTTGGCTTGGAGCCGCAGCGAGGGCAGCTTGAGAATATGAGACGTTAGCCGTAAACTTCGTCGTGGGTTCCGATGTTGTGGAGCACGATTTCGCGATCCACAATCTCCACGCAGAGGACGATGCGGTAGGCGTAGGTGATGCTGACCGCCTGCTTGCTGCTGAGCGGCCCAGTCAGGTTGTGGAGCCGGAGCGAAGGTGTGAAAGGGTCATTTCTGAGGGCAAGAAGCGTTTCTTTGGTTTTCTCCCGGAGTTCCGGATGCTTTCGTGCGAATTTTGCAAACGCACGCTTGAATTGCGGCGTTTGGATGAGACTGTACGGAGCGCTGTGCATTGTGGCGGCTCCTACTCGTCAAATTCCTTCATCAACTCTTCTACAGTAACGCGCTTGGCGAGCCCAGCGCGATATTCGGCGTCGGACTGCAGGCATTCGTTGACGAACGCTTCATGGCGCATCCGCTTAAATTCGTCGGCGAACATGACGACATATTTGGGAGTATTGTTGCTTATAACCCAAACGGGGCCGTTGGCAAGGCTCTCGTTCATGACGCTCATTCCGCGCCGCTTGACTTCCTGCGCTGGAAAAGTAACAGGCATGGTAGACTCCTTACTGGTGCTAAATTCGGTGCAAATTATAGCACCATTTATCCAATGCTGTCAAGAGCCTCTGGCGCTACGAGCAGACCGCGTACTACACCGACGGACTTCTTCGCCTCGGCTATGCGCTAAGCGACAAACCATTTATAGAGAAGGGTGAGGCGGGAGTCAACTGGACGCTTGATAGCGCATCTCCCGAGGGCTATCTCGGAAACGCCTGCCTCTGGGATTCTAAGAACTTCCAACTCAAGAAGGGCTACGATATGTGGCCGTTCGCCGTGTTCTTCCGCGCGATGAAGGCGAAGTACGACGCCGCGCCGGACGAGCGCATCCCCACCGCGCTCGCGCGCTACTTCCTACTCTACTCCAAGGAACATGTTTTCGAATGTCGCAACGTCGTCAATGTCGAGGGAATCCTCTGGGCGTATTCGCATACTGGCGACAAGAAGCTTCTCAATCTCGCGGAAGAGGCGTGGTGCATGAGAAAGCCCCTGCCGCCGGAATCGAAGAACGAGCTTGTGCCCAAGAACTGCGCGAACAACGACGCGATACACATGCACGGCGTAAGCTACTGCGAGGAAATGAAGGTCCCGATGCTGCTCGCCGCCTACACCGGCAAGGAGGAGTATCTCGAGCAGGCAGTCAACGTGGAGCGCAAGCTTGTGCGCGACCAGAGTTTTGATTTCGGCGGATTCCGCCGTGAGGTTGAATCGCTTGTGAACGATTCTGCTTCGCCGAGTGAGAGGTGAGTAATGATTTGCCGCAGGATGATGCGGTGTAGCGAAAATGAAGATTGCGGATTGCAGTCTCGTCTGTTTCAATTCAGGCGGTTATTTGGTAAAATATTTCCCATGCGAATATTGACGTATTGTCTTTCGGTAATTACGACGTGCGGCGCCTTTGCCGCGGTAGGCGTTACTCTGCCCGTGTGCGAGGTCGCGGAGCGTCCGCAGCGCGAGTCGGCCGTCTATCCTGGACGGGTTGTCCCCGTGGCGCAGGTGGACGTCGTGCCGCAGGTGTCGGGCGAGATTCTGGAGGTGTGCTTTGCGAACGGAGCGGAGGTGAAGGAGGGCGATGTCCTCTACCGCATCGACCGCGTGAAGTACGAGGCCGCAGTCAGAAACGCGGAGTCGAAGGTTGCCGAGTGCAGGGCCAAGGCGTCCTACGCGGAACATTCCTACTCGCGGTACCGCAAGCTGTCTGGCTCCAGGGGCGTGTCGCAGGACGAGATCGACAATTCGCTTGCGCTTCGCGACTCGTCGCGCGCGGCGCTCACGGCGGCAGAGGCCGAGCTTGTCGCAGCGAAGGACGACCTCAAGCACTGCACAGTCGTTGCGCCGATCTCTGGACGCATCGGCTCCACTGCGAAGACAAAGGGCAACTACGTCAGGGCGGGCGGTGATGCGCTCGTCTCCATTATCCAGCTCTCGCCGATCCGCGTCAGGTTCTCCGTCTCCAACCGCGAGGTGCTCGACGTGTTCGGCGGTGACGTGGCCGCGCGACGCGATGCTGCGGAGATGTCCGTCTCGCTCGCGAACGGAACCGCACTCGGGGAGAAGGGCGTCATCGAGTACGCCGAGAACGCGGCGGACTCCTTCACCGACACGCTCACGCTTTATTCGCTTTTCGACAACGCCTCTCTCGCGCTCGTTCCCGGCGGAACGGTTGCGGTGACGCTCGCCTCGAAGGACGGCGTGATGCGTCCGGCCGTTCCCGCGTCCGCTGTCCTGCAGGACACGCAGGGCCCGTACGTCTGGGTTGTTGGCGCGGATTCGAAGGCCGAAAGGCGCTCCATCGCGCGCGGCGATCTCGATGACGGTTTCGTCTTCGTGGAGAAGGGGCTTGAGAAGGGCGAGAGGGTCGTCGCGGACGGAGCGCACAAGGTGCGCCGCGGGATGACGGTGGAGGCCGCCAAGTGAGCGCGGACGACGTTCTCGCGGGCTATCCGAGCCTCTCGCGCATCTTTTTGCGCCGTCCAGTGACGGCATGGGTCGCGGCTTTGGTGCTTGTCCTCGTCGGGACGTTCTCGCTCACTCGCATGGCGGTGTCGGAGTATCCGCACATAACACCAGTTACGATCACCGTCTCCGCGAACTACTCCGGCGCGGGCGTGGAGGCGCTTAACGGATCCGTCGCGCAGGTGATGGAGGACCAGATCAACGGCGTGGACGACATCTGGTACTACAAGTCCAACTGCTCGAACAAGGGGCTTTACAACTGCTACTGCACGTTCCGCCCCGGCACCAACTCGGACATGGCGCTCGTGAACGTGCAGAACGCAGTCAAGCGCGCGGAGCCGAAGCTCCCCGCCGAGGTGGTGCAGAACGGAATCACGGTGAAGAAGTCGCCCGAGGACCGCATGGTCATGTACATGTTCATGACCGACGGGCGCGAGATGGATTTGATGGAGCTCTCCAATTTCGTGGAGAAGCAGGTCGCGGATGCGGTGGCGCGTCTCGACGGTGTCGCACAGGTGGAGACAGGCGGCCGCACCTACGCGATGCGCGTGTGGCTTGACCCCGTCAAGCTCGCGGGGCTAGGGATTTCCGTAGACGAGCTCAAGTCCGCGATTCTCTCCCAGAACGTGCAGGCCGCGGCGGGTACGGTCGGAGCGGAGTACGCGAACAGCTATCTCACGTTCAAGATTAATGTAAAGGGTCGGCTCAAGACAAAGGAAGAGTTTGAGAACATCGTCGTGCGGACGAATCCAGACACCGGCGCCCAGGTGCTGGTGAAGGACGTCGCGCGAGTCGAGCTCGGCGCGAAGGGGTACACCGTGCGCTCGCGCTTCAACGAGAGGCCGGCGGTGTCGCTTTCGGTCTACAAGGCGCCGGAGGCGAACGCCGTCTCCACCGCGAAGCGCGTCAAGGCGGAGGTGGAGAAGTGGATCGAACGCATGCCCGCGGGCGTCGAGGGGGTGCTTGCGGACGACACGACTGCGTTCACGCGCGTCTTTCTGCGCGAGACGCTGAAGACGCTCCTCGTCGCGCTTCTTCTCGTCGTCGCGATCACGTATCTCTTCCTACAGGACTGGCGTGCAACGTTCGTGCCGGCGCTCGCGATACCGATCTCGCTCGTCGGATCGTTCGCGTTCCTCGGCGCGGCGGGCTTCACGGTCAACGTCCTCACGATGTTCGGGCTCATCCTCGTCATCGGCTCGCTCGTGGACGACGCGATCGTCGTAGTCGAGAACACGCAGTCGCTCATGCGGCGCGAGGGTCTTTCCGCGAAGGAAGCCGCAGCGAAGTCGATGACGCAGATCACAGGCGCTCTGATTGCGACGACTCTCGTGACTCTTTCGTGCTATTTGCCCCTCGCGTTCTATCCTGGAATGGCGGGCATGATGTACAGGCAGTTCGCGGTCACGATGTGCGTGGCGCTCTGCCTTTCCACGTTCGTCGCGCTCGTCCTTTCGCCGGTTCTCTGCGCATCGCTCCTCAGACCGCCGCCTGAAAAACCACCTCGCGTGTTTCTTCCGTTCAACTGGACGCTTGACATCTGCCGCGCGGGATACCTGCGCGTCGCAGGGCTGTTCGTGAGGCGGCTCTTCATCTCGCTGCCGCTCTTCGCGCTCGCCGCGTTTGCGCTCTGGTGGACGACGGGGAAGGTCCCGGCGGCGTTCCTCCCCGAGGAGGACCGCGGCTACATCACGCTCAACCTGCGGCTTTCGGAGGGCCAGTCCCTGGAGCGCACGATCGCGCTCGTCGACGAGATACACGAGCGCGCGGCGAGGATTCCGGGAGTGGAATCGATTTCGTCGACGTGCGGAAAATGCGGCATGTGGGGCTCGGGCGAGAACCTTGCGGGCATTCTCTTCCGCCTCGACCACTGGGACAGGCGCAAGGGGCGCGGGATGACGTCGGACGACATACAGGACATATGATCTCTTTTGAGGTGTAAAAATAATACTCTGCCCCGGTGCGGGTGACAAGACGGAACTCTTTGACGGTGTTAAGGTTCTGCAAATCGGCGAAGAAACGGGCGAACTCCGCGGAACGGGCGGCGGCGGGCATCAGACGGGCGAGATCCTGTTTCAGTATGCC
>JAZSLQ010000118.1:0-8421 GCA_045535455.1 Kiritimatiellia bacterium
CCTCCTGGAACGACAGGGCCGCCCAGTCGTAGCCGTAGTCGTCCGGGAGGATGTTCTTGAACACCTTCCTCAGGTCGTTCATGACCTTGCCTGACGCGACGCCGGGCATGGGCATTACGGTTATGCCGCACGAGACGTACTTGTCGCGCGTGTAGACTGTGCGCGGTCCAAGCTCGCGCGTGATGTCGCCGAGCGAGCCGATCTGCACCATCGCCCCGTTCTCGCCGCGCACGTAGAGCCGCGCGACCGCCTCAGGCGTGGCGCGTCCGTCCCAGTCTGCCTGAACGGTCACGCGGTTCACCTGCGTGCCGAGGTTGACGTCGTTGACGTAGCGCGAGCCAAGGTAGTTCTGCAACGTCGCGTAGACGGTCGAGACCGGCACCTTGTACATCTCCGCCTTCACGCGGTCGAGGTTGAAGCGGAGGTGCGGCGTAACGGCGTTGTAACCCGAGTAGGCTACCATGATGTCGGGATGCTTCGTCTTGTCGTTGAGCACGGCGAGAACGCGGTTCTTGACCTGGTCCATGCGTATCGGATCGGCCGTGCCCTTGTCCTGAAGGTCGACGCTAATGCCGTTCGTCATGCCGAGGCCGGGAATGGCCGGAGGCATGAACACCTTCCAGTTCGGCTCCGGGACCTGCGCGAGGTAGGCCTGCAGCTTCTGCACCATCGCAGCCGCGCTCTGGTCCTTGCCCTTGCGCTCCGACCAGTCCTTGAGGTCGATGATGACCATCGACTGGTTCTCGCCGCGACCGCCGACCATCGAGAAGCCCGTGATCGTGAGGACGCTCCTGACCTCAGGAACCTTGAGGAGCAGGTCGACGGCGCGGAGCGACACGTCTCGCGTGCGGTCGCGAGTCGAGCCCTCGGGCATCTCCATCGCGGCGAATATGACGCACTGGTCCTCCTCGGGGAGGAACGCCGTCTGCGTCGAGCGGAACATCTGCACGGTCAGCAGGATAGTAAGTATGAGGAGCGCGAGCGCGAGGAAGATGCGCGACGCGAGCCACTTCGCGAGCTTGACGAAAAGTCCCTTGAACGAGTTGACCGCCCAGTTGAACCACGCGAGCGGACCGTGTTTGTAGGGCCTTGCCTCGTGGAGAATGAGCGAGCAGAGCGCCGGAGCGAGCGTGAGCGCGCACACGGTCGAGAAGCAGACCGCGGCGGAGAGCGTGACGGAGAACTGCTGGTAGATGCGTCCCGTGATACCGCTCATGAAGCCGACTGGGACGAAGATGCCGAGAAGGACAAGCGTCGTCGCGATGACGGCGGACGTCACGTCGCTCATCGCCTGAATCGCCGCCTCCTTCGAGTTGAGGCCGCGCGTCTCGATGAGGAACTGGACACGCTCCACCACGACGATGCAGTCGTCCACTACGACGCCGATCGCAAGGACGAGTCCGAACAGCGTGAGGATGTTGATCGAGTAGCCGAGGAAGGCCATCAGGATGAACGTCGATGAAAGCGACACGGGGATCGTGAGGCAAGGGATCAGCGTCGCGCGCCAGTCCTGGAGGAACAGGTAGCAGACGAGCACGACGAGTCCGAACGTGATAAGGAGCGTGTACACGATTTCGTCGATGCACGTGCTCACGTAGTCCGTCGCGTCGTAGGGGATGACCCACTCGAGGTCGTCCGGGAAGGACTCCTGGAGCTGCGCCATCGCCTTGCGTATCGCCTTCATCGTAGCGATCGCGTTCGCGCCCGGCTTCTGCTGGAGCGCGATGGAGACGGCGTTGCCGCCGTTGAGCTGGCCGGTGAACATGTAGTTCTGTTCGCCGATTTCGGTGCGCGCGATGTCCTTGAGCCGCACGACGCCTCCGTTCGCGTCGCGGCGAACGACGATGTCGTCGAACTCCTTCGCGGACATGAGGCGCCCCTTTGCGAGGAGCGACATCGTCCACGCGGCGTGTCCGCCCGTGGGCGCCGCGCCGACGGATCCGAGCGAGGCCTGGATGTTCTGCTTCGAGACCGCCGCCATCACCTCCTCGGTGTTCATGCCCTGCGCGGCCATTCGCGCGGGGTCGAGCCACACGCGCATCGCGAGCTTCGGGCCGTACACCGTCGCGTCGCCGACTCCGTCTACGCGCAGGAGCACCGGCTGGATGTTCGCGTAGATGTAGTCCGAGATCTGCAGTCGCGAGAGGGTTCCGTTGGGGGACCTGACCGCGATGAAGCCGAGCATGTCGGAGTTCTGCGCGCGGATTCGTCCGCCGAGCTGTCTTACCTCCGCGGGGAGCTTCGCCTCCGCCTGCGAGACGCGGTTCTGCACCTTGACCTGGTCCATGTCTCGGTCAGACTCGACCTCGAACGACACGTTCAGCGAATACGAGCCGTCGTCTCCGCACTGCCCCGTCATGTAGAGCATGTCGTCAACGCCGTTCACCTCGTCCTCAAGCGGCATCGCGACGGTGTTCAGCACCTCCTTCGCATTCGCGCCCGGGTAGGTATAGCTCACCTGTATCGAAGGCGGCGTCACGCGCGGATACTGCGTTACCGGCAGGTTGAAGATCGCCATCGTGCCGGCCATGGACAGCACGATCGCGATGACCATCGCAAAGCGTGGACGCTCCACGAACGTCCGCGAGAACGTCTTGATCTGGTCTATTGCTGGTCTGAGAGGAAGTTTCATCTGGTCCTCACTCCTCGATCGGGGACTTGTGGTTGGCGTTGATGTCGTCGTTGGAGGTAGGCTCGGCAAGCGCGACCTTCACGCCGGGACCGAGCTTGGAGATTCCGGAGATGACGACGCGCTCTCCCTCCTTCACGCCCTTCACGAGCGGGATCCATCCGCCGAACGCCTCCTTCGTCTCCACGGGACGCTGCTCGACCGTCATGTCGTCCTTCAGGATCCACACTCCCTGGTTCCCGCCGGGAAGGTCGACGATCGCCTGCTGCGGGACGGACGGGAAGCTCGGCGGCTCCTGGTAGTCGGTAAGGAGCGTCACGTAGCTGTTCGGGATGAGCAGACGCTCCGGGTTGGGGAACCTGAGGCGCATCATGATCGACGCAGTCTCGCGCGACATCTGGTTGTCGTCGAAGTCCCACGTGCCCTCGCGGTCGTATTCGCTTCCGTCGGGGAGGATGAGCCTCATGCGGAACGCATGGTCCGATCCCTCGCGCTTCGACTGGCGCCACGCGATGTAGGCGCGGTCGGTGAGCGGGAAGGAGACGCGGATCGGGTCGATCTGCACGATCTTCGCGAGCGCGCCCTTCGACGGCGCGACATAGTCGCCGACGTGGGCGGACGACTTGCCGATCTGCCCGGATATCGGAGCGAACACCGTGGTCTTCTTGAGGTCGTACTCCGCGACGACGAGGTTCGCCTTCGCCTGGAGGACCGCGGCCTTCGCCTTCTCCGCCGCGGCCTCGGCGTTGTCGCGCTCGAGCTGCGTGATGCCGCGCTCGTCCGCCTTCTCCATTCGCTCGAAGTAGCGCTCGGCCCTCCTCGCCTCGGCCTCGGCCGCCGCAAGGTCGGCCTTGCGCTGGTTCGCGACGGCCTGGTAGCGCTCGTCGTCGATCACGTAGAGGACCTGCCCCTCCTTTACGACGTCGCCTTCCTTGAACTTGATCTCGCGGACGTAGCCGTCGATCTGCGGAAGGAGATCGACCTCCTGCACCGCCTCCGCGTGGGCGACGAACCTCTCCGGGAGGTTGTAGACGCGCAGCTCGGCGTTCGTGACGGCGACGGTCTGCTGCATAGCCGCCATAGCCGCGAGCTTCGCTGCCTGCGCGGCCGCCGCGCCGCCGTCGCCCTTCGGCCACATGTCCTTCCCTATCCAGCCGCCCGCGACGCATACCGCCGCAAGGACTATAGTCCCTATTATGCTACCGACCGTTGATTCCTTTTCAGCCATTGCTTGACTCCTTTATTCGTATGCGGTTCCAGATTGCCTCGTAGGCGTGTCTGAGTGTCTGTTCGAGATCTCTCCCGAGAAAATGGTCTATGCGGGCCTGCACGAGTCCGTCCCAGATGGCGATCGAAACGACGGCCACCTCGTCCGCGTCAACGTCCGCGCGTGCGCGGCCGGCGGCGATGTCCGCCGCCACGGCGTTCTTGAACGCCGACATTGGACCGCGATTCTCGTTCGCGAGAAGGTCCTCGCGCACTTTCGCCATCGAGTCGTCCGACCACTTGATCTGGCACTTCATCAAACGGAAGAACGCCGCGCCCTTCGGGTCTTCCGACATCTGGACGGCGTTTCTCACCATCATGTCGGCTACAGCCGGAAATGTCAGATCGCCGGTCGGCATCATCTCCTCGAGCTGGCGACGGAACTTAACGAGAGCTTCTTCGACAAGCTCGACCAAAAGCTGCTCCTTCGACTCGAAGTGCCAGTACACGGCGCCCTTCGTCATCTTGAGCCGTGCGGCGATGTCGTTGAACGTCGTCCTCTCGTAGCCCTTCTTTACAAAGAGCGAAAGTGCGCTCGCAAGAATCCTCCTGCGCGTCTTCTCGGCGTCCTCTTTCCTTCTCCTGGCCATGATGGACGCATATTATACATACCTTCGGGTATGTATGTCAAGGGGGTCGGGAAAAATCGCGCCTGATTGCCACAGCGCGGCGGAAAGCGAGGCGGCGGAGCGTTCGGCCGCCGCCTCGCTATCATATCAGCAGCTTATCGCATCGCCTGCGACGCCGAAGCAGTTGCGCGGCACGACCTTGATCTTGTAGTCGCCCTTCGACTCGAGAAGGTCGGCGTCGATCTGGAAGACCGTTGGCACGTTGGCCTCTTTGCTGCCGGCGGGCCTGTGGAAGCCCGCAGCGAACACGAATTTCTTGTCCGTTCCGCCGTCTTTCCCGGAGATTTCGAGAGCGTAGTCAAACACCCTTCCGGCTCCCGCGCGATTTGCCGCTGGAATCGTCACTTCAAGAACGCGGCGTTCCTCGGATTTCACGCCCCCGCCGCCGCGGTTCGTGCCCGTAGTCATGCGAACTGCAAGCACGGCGCCAGCCGGGAACTGCGGGGCGACGCTTGCCGCCGAACGCGGCTCGAACGCGAGCGGCAGAGGTTCTGTCATCGGAAGCGGCATAATCCAGTCATCGCCAAGCCGCTCCCCGCTTCCAAAGTCGTGTCGCTCGAACACAATGCGGTCGCGGTACACTCGCGCAACCAGTCCCTGATGCCCGTCTCCAGTCGGCATCTTGCGCATGATCTTCTTCGCATTCTCCGCGGAGGCCTTGCCGTTGTTGTTGTCATCCTCGCGCCAATGCGGCTTGAGGTCGCCGTATTCAAGTCCCGTGTAGCTGAGCGAACTCGCGTCGATGGCGGTGAACGCACCTTGCCATATCGCCTGCTCGCGCGTGAGCGATGCGTGGGAATGGCCCGTTATCGCAATCGCGTTGCGGTAATGCGAAAGCGTCTCGGTGAGCCGCCCGTCGTCGTGCCCCCAGAGCCACGGACCATGGCACGTGTTCTTGGGCGGCGGATGCTGTAGGTAGAAAAACGGCTTGGAGGGATCGATCGTCTGGCCGTTCTCCTTGAACCATTCCGGCGTCTGCGGTACGCCCGTTTCGCCAGCACCCTTGCACCAGTCGGCTATCCAGTGCGCGCCGATGAACGTATAGCCCTTGACTTCCTTGCGCCAGACAGGCGAATACTCCTCGCCAAACGCCTTCTTCCACGCGGCAGCGAGATCTGCGCGAATTGTGTGAGCGGCACAGTCCTCGCCGAAGATCTTCTTTCCGGCGCCGCCGTACTTGAACCCCTCCCAGTCGTGGTTGCCATAGACGAAAAGTCGCTCGACATGCCTCCCGTCAGGGGCCTTGTCTCCCGGAAACACCGAACGCCATATCCGACCTACCTCTTCAAGTTCCTCCACAAGGCCATGGTCCGCGATATCACCGCTGACCGTGACGCCGTCCACACCCTGGTCGCGGAACCATTCGAGCGCATTGCGGAACCGCTCCGCACCCTCGTAAGCGTCCTTTCCGTTCTTGCGAACAAGCCGGATATGAATGTCGCTCAAGACGCCGATTACAAGCCGAGGGCCAGCCCCCTCAGAAAACATGCTGCAGCCGCCAAGCCCGCCTGCAAACATTCCCCAGCCAAAAAGCCCGATGGCCCCGCGCGCGAAATCACGTCTGCTCGTATTTATCATTTTGCTCCTCCTTGTTTCATTGGATGTGAATAGTATACCATAATCCTGTCATCAATTCAGTTTATGTCCTTACGCTTCGGGCGAGCGTGACGCTCCACACGCGCCAGGCGCCTGCGGCTTTGAGCGTCTTGGCACATTCGGAAAGCGTCGAACATGTCGTCATGATGTCGTCGACGAGAAGAACCGTACGACCTCGCACAAGCGACGGCTCTCGCACCGCGAACGTCCCCTTCACGTTCTCGATTCGCTCTTCCTCTGTAAGCGAGCTCTGGCGCTTCGGGTGCCCTGTCCTTGCGACTGCACTTCCAAGAAAGCGCCTGTCCAAGCGCTTTGCGAGGGACTCCGCAAGAAGCGCACTCTGGTTGTAGCCGCGATTGAGCCGGTGGCCGAGCGTAGTGGGGATGGCGACAACGGCGTCGATCGCCGAGACATCAAACCTCGACCGCGCGGCAGCTTCGATCCAATCAACAAAATCGTCCCTGAGCCATATATGGCTGTTGAACTTGTAGTCGTTGATTATCTTCCTCGTCTCGCACTCAAACCGCACCGCGCTCGCCGCGTCGTCGATTTCGTACATGCCGTCTTCTGGGCGGACGAAGGGAATCCTATTCAGGCAGTCGGCGCAGATATACCGCGCTTCGCGGTCTACAGGACAACCGCATATCTCGCAGTTCCTCGGCCAAAGGAGGTCAAGCACTCGACGCCAGATTCTCATCAAGAAGCCGTCATTACCGAGAAGTAGTCGCACACACGCATGACAGAATCGCACCGCCGCCTTCTCAAGCCAGACGAGAATCCTCATCTTCCGGCCGGCTTAGTAGTTCTGCGGCTCGACCTGGAAGTATGCCTTTGGATGTGCGCAGACAGGGCACAGCTCGGGGGCGGTCATCAGGTTCTGCTCGGTCTTGCTGCCTTTCAACTCCATAGTGGTTCCTCCTTATGTTTCACCCCAACCGGCCTCCCCGGCCGATTTACGGGTATTATACCAAAAACTACGCAGGCTTTGCCGCTTCAAGTCAAGCGCACTAAACCTAAAGCCATGGTGATTAATTTCATTCTCAATCCGCCGCGCCATTATTGGATTCCCTTCCACCCTTGACAAAAGAGGCGATTTTGAGATGATATGCTCGTCCAATTCTGGAGCGTGAACATCTCATGAACGGAAAAATCAAGATTCGGCACCCCCTGAAGGCGTACTTCAAGGTCCCCTCGTACGTCACGTTCTACAAGTTCCTGAAGAAGCTCAACCTCGTCGACTTCGGCGAGAAGCTCAGCGCCTGGCTACAGTCGCAGGAGGGAACCCTGCCCCGCAGGCTCGCGCTCGACGACCCTGTCCAGCTCGGGCTGTTCGGCGCACACACGCTCGTCAGGACATGGCGGAAGACCGAGCACCTCGCGAGGACCATCGCGCTCTACTTCTTCGCGAAAAGCGGCATGTCCAACTGCCAGGCATTCAAGGAGAAAATGCAGGCGAATCCGGACATGGCATTCGACCTCGTCATGAGAAAGGATGCCTAAAGTAAATCACCACGCCATGCGCAACTCTAAAGGAAATCTATCAGCCCTCGACCTTCTTCACGATCGACGTGCAGGCCTTGATGACGCCGGCGACATTAGCGAGGTCGGAGGGGATGATCATCGTGTTGTTAGTCTTGGCGAGGTTGCCGAACTGCTGGAGGTACTGCTGGGCAAGCTGCATGTTCACGGACTCGACGCCGCCCTTCCCGTTGATCGCCTCGGCGACCTTCTGGATGCCGGCCGCCTGTGCCTCGGCGACGAGCAAGATCTCCTTCGCGCGGCCCTCGGCTTCGTTGATCTTGCGCTGCCTCTCGCCTTCGGAGAGGTTGATCGCTTCCTGTTTCTCGCCCTCGGCGCGGTTGATCTTGGCCTGGCGCTCGCCCTCGGACTCGGCGATCATCGCGCGCTTCTCGCGCTCTGCGCGCATCTGCTTCTCCATCGCGTCGCGGATGGTGCGCGGCGGCGTGATGTTCTTGATCTCGTAGCGAGTCACCTTGATGCCCCACGGGTCGCTCGCCTTGTCTACCGCCTCGACGATCGCCGCGTTGATCGACATGCGCTCCTCGAAGGAGCGGTCGAGGTCGAGCTTGCCCATCTCCGAGCGCATTGTCGTCTGCGCGAGCTGCGTGGTGGCGAAGAGGTAGTTGCCGATGCCGTACGAGGCCTTCACGGGGTCCATCACCTGCATGTACAGGATGCCGTCCACCGAGACGGCGATGTTGTCCTTCGTGATGCACTCCTGCGGCGGCACGTCGATCGCCTGCTCCTTGAGGGTGTGCCTGTACGCGATCTTGTCGATGA
>JAZSLQ010000128.1:0-31312 GCA_045535455.1 Kiritimatiellia bacterium
GAGGCGCAGGTCGACCGCTTCATGTTCAAGTGCCTCGTCGAGCCGCCGACGAAGGCAGACGAGCGTCGCATTATGCAGCGCTTTGCCGAGACTGCCGAGAAGCCCGAGGCGAAGACTGTCTGCACTCCTGGCGACATTGAGACGCTTCGCGCCGCGCTGAACGACGTCTATTGCGACGAGAAGGTTGGCGACTACATCCTTGAAATCGTCTTCAAGACGCGCGAGGCCGACGCGATGATCCAGAACGGCGCCTCGCCCCGCGCGACGCTTGCTCTCAACCTCGCCGCCCGCGGAAACGCGCTTATGCACGGTCGCGCCTACGCGACGCCGCAGGACGTTAAGGAAGTCGTGCACGACGTCCTTCGCCACCGCATCCTCCTCACCTACGAGGCCGAGGCGGAGAACGTGACCTCCGACAAGATCATCGACAAGATACTTTCCGAAGTTCCTGTTCCGTAATGGCGACTGACGTAAAGGAATTGATGGCGAAGGTGGGGAAGATACGAATCCTCACCAATCGGCTCATCGACGACCAGCTGGCCGGCGACTACCACTCCACGTTCAAGGGCCAGGGCGTCGAGTTCGACGAGGTGAGGCCCTACATCGCTGGTGACGACGTCAGGACAATCGACTGGAACGTCACGGCAAGAACGGGCGTCCCCTATATCAAGCGCTACTCCGAGGAACGCGAGCTCACGATCCTCTTTCTCGTCGACGTCTCTGGCTCGCAGAGCTACGGCTCGCGTTCGCGTTCCAAGATGGAACTTGCCGCCGAGGTGACGGCGCTTCTCGCGCTCACCGCGATACGAAACCAGGACAAGATCGGTCTCATCCTCTTCTCCGACAAGATCGTCAAGTACATCCCGCCGCGCAAAGGCCGCGACTCCGTGATGCGTCTTGTGCGCGAAGTGCTCGCCGCAGAGGACGAGGCGAAGGGCGGCACTGATGTCGAGGGGGTGCTTAAGTTCCTGAACGGCGTGCAGAAGCGCCGTGCAGTCGTCTTCCTCGTAAGCGACTTCCTCGCGGGGAACGGGGAACGGGGAACCGGTGCGAGTCTCGAGCGTCTGCTGCGGGCGACGGCGCGTCACCACGACATGATCTGCGTTCCGGTGTCAGATCCGGCCGAAGGCGAACTCCCCGACGTCGGGCTAGTCGAGCTCGAGGACTCCGAGACCGGCGAGCTCATGCTCGTCGACACTTCGAGCGCGAAGGTCAGGAAGGCATTCGCGGTTAAGGCGGAAAGCGACCGCGAGGAGCTGACGAAGTTCTTCCGCAAGACTGGGATAGACACTCTCGACATCGCGACGGACAAGCCGTACATCGACGGCGTCCGCGCTCTTTTCAAGCGACGCGCAAGGAAAAGGTAGGGTGTGAGAGTTTAAAGTGTAAAGTGTAGAGTGTAAAGTGTAAAGTTTTAAAGTGTAAAGTTCAAAGTTGAAAGCTTAAAGGTGGTATCCTGCTTATGATTTCAGTCCTTATAGCAGTGACGCTTCTGGAAATGAGCCAGAACGGAATTGACCTCAAGGTCGATGCCGACCGCACGCAGATCGATCCGGGGCGGAGCGTCTTTCTTACTGTGACGATGAAGACGCCGAAGGACGTCAAGGCGTCAGTTCCCGATCTCCGCGACCGCGTGCGCGGCTTTTCGCTCGCCGAGGACTTTGCCGGTAAACCCGTGAAAAACGCTGACGGCTCGCTCGTCGAGACCGTCAACTGGAAGCTTATTCCAGAGCCCTGCGCCGACGTCTACAAGATTGCGCCGTTTGCCGTAACCGCCTCGCCCCGGCTTCTCTCGACGGCGGCCGACGAAGGTTCGCTTTCGTTTGTTGCAGGGCCCATCTATTTCGAGAACCCGCCCGCCCGCGAGACGGTGACCGGCGACATGGAGGCCGATCCGCAGAAGGATCTGCCGCCGCTTTCATGGAAACTCGTCGGTTGGTGTGCGCTCGCGCTCTTCGCTGTCGTCGCCATAGTCGCGGCCGCGTGGTTCCTGCTGCGCTATCTCGCGCGTCGCATCAAGGAGCACAGGCTGAGCCCGATCGAACGCGCGTGGGTCGAACTTGATCGCCTGCTCAAGAAGGGGCTTCCTGGGCGCGGGCGCTACAAGGACTTCTACGTGGAACTCACGATGGTTGTCCGCCGCTACGTCCAGCGCAAGTACGGCATCCGCGCACCGCACCTCACGACAGAGGAATTTCTCGGAGAGCTCGCTGGAAGTCGTCTCGGCGAGTGCTCGAATGTCGAGGGACTCAAGGCGTTTCTCGAGTCCGCCGACATGGTGAAGTTCGCCGGTGTGCAGGCGACCCCGGAAATGGCTGACTCCGCGACTGACTCCGCGCGTGTCTATTTGAAGGGCGATTCGGCAGCCAAGACGGACGCGTCTTGATGGCTCATTTTGTTTAATTTCGAGGGTTGAGCCGCGGGCAGAAAAAGGGTATAATACGCGGCAAAAATTTGGGAAGGCGAAATGACTCTTGCAGAACTCGAGAATGCGAAGGCGGAGAGCTTAAAAGAAATCGCTGCGGCGAACGACGCCGCGGCGGTCGAGGCGCTTCGCGTAAAGTATGTCGGCCGCAACGGTTCGATCCCCGCGCTCATCAAGGCGATGAAGGACGTTCCGAAGGAAGAGCGTCCCGCGTTCGGCAAGGCCGTCCAGGCGTGGCGCGCCGAGGTCGAGGCCGCTCTTGCGGCGAAGGGCGCTGGCTCCGTTGGCGAGAAGTCCGTGGACGCCGATCTCACGCTCCCCGGTCGCTGGTGGGGGCTTGGCGTCAAGCATCCGCTCTCCCGCGTCATCGAGGAGACAGCCGCGATCTTCGGTCGGCTCGGCTTTACCGTCGCAGACGGCCCTGAGCTCGAGACGAAGTTCAACAACTTCACCGCTCTCAACACTCCCGCGCACCATCCGTCGATGGACAGGAGCGACACTTTCTGGTTTGGCGAAGACTGCCTCCTCAGGACGCAGACCTCGCCTGTGCAGATCCGCACGATGATGGCGAACAAGCCGCCGATCCGCGTGATCTGCCCCGGCCGCACCTATCGCCGCGACACGACTGACGCTACGCATTCCGCGAACTTCCACCAGATCGAGGGTCTTTATGTCGACACCAAGCCCGTCTCGCTCGCCGACCTCAAGTCGGTTCTCGCGTATTTCGCGAAGGAGATGATGGGCGATGGCGTCACGGTCAGGTTCCGCCCACACTTCTTCCCGTTCACCGAGCCGTCGGTTGAAGTCGATTTTACCTGCCATGTCTGCAAGGGCAAGGGCTGTAACGTCTGCAAGCAGTCCGGCTGGATAGAGGTCGCGGGAGCCGGCATGGTCGATCCGCGCGTCTTCGGGCATGTCGGCTACGATGCCGAGAAGGTCTCTGGGTATGCGTTTGGCTTCGGCGTCGAGCGCATTGCGATGATCAAGTACGGAATCCCGGACATTCGCTGGCTCTACGAAAACGACGTCAGGTTCCTTTCGCAGCTGGCGTAATTGGTAGGGGCGTCTTTCCAAGGCGACCGCAAGAAAGAGAGGAGGTGCGACATGATGGCGATCTACCGCTGGGAGAACGGAGGTCTCAGGGAGACTTCGGACTTTGCGCCGTCCTGTTGGATCAATCTCGTCGAGCCGACCACGACCGAGCTTGAGCGTGTTTTGACGCACACCGGCGTTCCGCGCGACTTTCTCACCGACCCTCTCGACGCCGACGAACGTCCGCGTTTCGACTACGACGACGACTCGTCCATTCTCATCGTCCACGTTCCCTATGCGGTCGAGGACGACGAGGTGGTTCCCTATCGCACGGTCCCGCTCGGCATCATTCTTGTCCGTCAGACGGTCATCACCGTTTGCAGTGCGCAGACGCCGGTAACGACGGCGTTCCTCGACCAGATCCGCCGCGTTTGCCCTCCGTCCGACCGCTATCGCTTTGCGTTCCGCCTCCTCTGGCACGGCGGCGTGCTGTTCCTTCGCTATCTCCACGACATCCACCAGCGCTCGCTTGCGCTCGAGGACGAGCTCCACGAGTCGATCTCGAACGAGGTGCTCTTGAAGCTTCTTACGATCGAGAAGTCGCTCGTTTACTTCACGACGTCGCTCAAGGCCGACACGATTGCGCTTGCCCGCGCGAACACGGCGCGCCAGCTCGTGATGAGCGAAGACGACCGCGACCAGCTCGAAGACGCTATGGTCGAGTACCAGCAGGCGCTCGAGACGGCGACGATACACGCGAACATCTTGAACGGCACTCTCGATACTTTTGCGTCGTTGATCAACAACAACTTGAACAACGTGATGAAGTACCTCACGGCGGCGACGATTCTTCTTGCCGTGCCGACGCTCGTCGCGTCGATCTACGGCATGAACATTCCGCTGCCGTTCCAGCAGCACGCGAGCGCATTCGGCATAGTGATGGGCGTGTCGTGCGTTCTCGCCGTCCTCATCGGCGCGCTTTTCTTCGTCCTCTCGCGCAACCGCAAGTTCTGACGAAAAGGGTCAGACCCTTCTATAGAAGATTACTGTATATGATTCCCGTGTGCGCGGCGGATTTGCCGCGGAAGCTGCTATCCCGATGTCTCCGATCCTGGCTGCTGCTGCAAATGGGAATTCAGTATCTGACGTGTGTGACTTGTGACTGCGATTTTGGGTCATGGCTTGCGTGGTGCGACCGGTGTGCAGCGAGGTTCTCCACGACAAGCAGTCCCGTCGATCCTGAGAAATGCGCAGGTTAGGATCAGTGCGGCAAATACGCCAAGGGCAACAGAGAGGTTGGTGGCGTTGGCAATGCAACCGATCGCCGGCGAGACCATGAAGGAGCCGGCGAAGCCCATTGCGCCGACGAAGGTTAGGGCAGATGCTGCCGACATCGAGGTTGTCTTGTTCGTCTTTGAATACAGGATCGGTACGAGAGCCGAGATGCCGAATCCAGCGATGCCATATCCTCCTGTTGCCATCAGGACTAGGGGAAGAGGTGACAAGCCGAGGAACGGAGACGAAAGCGCGGTGGCCATGCCTATCGCCACTAGAAGCGAATAGGAGTGGAAGACCTTCCCCGCGCCATATCGATTTACGAGAGGGTCTTCCGAGAATCGTCCAAGAGCCGTCATTGCGCCGACCGCGCAATAGCCCCACTTAACCTGCCCAGGAGGTGCGCCGAGGGAGTCGTGGTAGAATACGCCTACCCAGTTGTTGATTGCCCCTTCGCATGCGATGACCACGAGCGCGGCGAGTCCGACAACAAGCAGTTGCGCGTCGGGCAAGCGCAGCCGCCCCCGCCCAGGCTTCGCCGCCATGTCGTCGTCTTTCGGAAGCCAGCGCAGAAATGAGAGATGCACGACGACTGTAATGACGAGGACCGCGGAGAGCCGCCATTCGGGAGGGGCGCCGAGATAGGAGGCGGAAACCGCGCCGACAGATGCGACGAGGCACATGAGGCTGAAGATCGCATGAAATGATCCCATGATCGTCCGCCCTGCGCGGCGTTCAACGATTCCCGCCTGAGTGTTCATCGATATGTTGAACAGATTGCCCGTCGCCGCGAGGCAGGCGGTTGTGGCGCACCAAAACGGGAAAGATGCGCGCGAGAGGAAGCAGACCATTCCGCCGGCGGTCGACGCAAGATAGAGGATTGTCGACAGGATGAGGCAACTGCGGCTTCCAAACTTTGCCGTCAGTGCGCTCGCGAACGCGAAGCTTGCGAGGCATCCTGCGGGGCCGGAGAAGAGGAGCCACCCCAGCTTGCGTTCGTCGAGTCCGAGCAGCAGCTTCGCGTCGTCGATTGAAGACCCCCATGTCGCGCAGACGAGTCCAAGCAGCGCGAAGTGCGCCGCGACAGCCGTCCGCTCCCTTGACAATGTCCGTGTCGTCTCCATCTGGCGTTGATTTCCGTTAGTGTTCCGCCCTGTAGTCGCGCATTGTACAGCCGAACCGCCTATGGAAGAGCTTCTTCAGGTAGGCGTCGTTGCCGAATCCGCACAGTTCTCCAATCTGACCTATCGGCGTCGATGTCTCCGACAGGATTTCGCAGACGCGCTTCAGGCGCTCGGTCTGCAGGGCGTCGCAGATCGTCGTGCCGGCGACTGCCTTGAAGTTTTTCTGGAGAAGCCTGAGAGACGTGCCTGACGCCTTCGCGACATCCGCGACGTAAATATCCGTGGATGTCGCGTAGGTTCGGATGAACTCCTGGGCTCGGCCGACCATTCGCCCCGTCTCCCGCGTGTCGGTCGTCGACATGCGCTCCACGACGCCCTTGACGCCGAATGTCATTGGCGGCATTCGCCGCTTTTTCCCGGCAATCAGCTCGACGAGCATTTCGGCGGCAAGGTATCCGCCATGGGCAAAATCGGGAACCACGCTTGAAAGCGTCGGAAGCGTCTGACGGCAGATGAACTCCTCGTTGTCCACGCCGAGCACAATGGCCTGCTCCGGAATCGGCACGCGGGCCAGGGCGCAGGCGTCGAGGACGTCCTTCGCCCTTGCGTCGCACGCGGCGAATATGCCGCATGGCTTTGGCAGGCGCTTCGACCACTCGGCGAGCGCGGCGAGTTCGTTGCGGTGGTTGCTCCGCGCGGTCCTTGGCGACTTGAACTCCGAGAAGGAGCACCCGGCCGCCGCCGCGAGCCTGCGGAACGCCGCGCCGCGCTCGCCGCTCCATTCGTCGTCGGTGCGCGTTCCGACAAAGGCGAAGTGCGCGAGGCGTTTTCCGGCGAAGATTTTTGTGGTAGATTCCGCAACGGCGGTGTTGCTGCAGTACACGCTGCCCCAGCGCAGTGTCGTCGGCGCGGCAGGTCTTGCATTGACGAAGACCGCTGCGCGGCATCCGAGCGCTTCAACCGAGCGCAGGGTCACTTCGTCCGTGGCGCCGAGGATGATTCCGTCCGGCCGCCAGGCGCGGAACTCCTCCCGGCGACGGCGGGGGGTGCCTATTCCGTAGAGCTGCGCCTGAACGTCGGGATGCACTGCCGCGTAGTGCAGTATCCCGCCCGACATCTCGCGCGACGCCTTCTGCATCGCGTACAGATGGGCGAGGATGCGTATTGGCCTGTCTCTAATTGCCGGCATGGGCATAGTATAGCATAATTTCCCCCGTCGCATTCCGCACTGTGCGTAAAAAACAATATTTAATGCGCATAAAGACATAGCGTCCATGAATGTCTTTTGCTATACTGTTGGCACAAACAATGATGGAGGAACTGTCATGAAGGCAAGTACAATTGCTATACTGTTCGCTGCAATCCCGGCGCTTGCATTCGCCGAAACGCCCGACAGGTTCGTGCGCTACGTCGAATCGACCGGCTCGCAATACGTCGATACCGGCGTCACCGGTCGCTGGAACACCAGGGTCGAGGCGCAGGTCGAGTGGCTGGAGTTCAAGGACAGTTCGCTCATCGGCTCGCGGACGAGCAGCTCCTCGCCCAATGCCAATTCCCGGCTCTACCTTTGCTACACTTATAAGCACGGAAGCGAGTCCTCGCTCAATGTCATCTATACGGCGACGAACGGCGTGCTGGCCGAGGTTTACTACAATAGTGCCGCTGCGCGGTGGGAGACGAACCGCATCTACGACTATTCGGCTACGCTTTCCGCAACAAACGACGTTGGTCAGACCACGACGACAATCAATGTTGACGGACTTGAGATATTCAACAAGTCCGCGCCCGCCCTCGATACCGGGAGAACTCTCCATCTTTTCGCGTGCAATGTCGCCGGCACGGCAAGCTACTTCTCCAAGGCCCGCATCTATCGCGTGAAAATCTGGCAGGGGCCGAAGGACGGCGGCGACATGATGCTCCAGCGCGACCTCATCCCCTGCATGAAGAACGGACGCCCCGGACTTTACGACACCATGTCCGGCGACATCCTCTACTCCGGCGCAAGCACCGACCTCGTCTGCGACGAAGACAGCGAAGTCCCGGACGAGTATGTCGAATATGTCGAATCGACGGGCGTGAACTTCATAGACACGGAGATCGAGGCCCGCTCCGGCACGGAGGCGGAAATCGAGGTCGCCACATTGCACAAACGGACGCTCCGCAAGGGGCTTCTCGGCGCGATTACCTCCGAAAACGTGTATTTTGACCTCTTCCATTCCTACGAGGCCAGCGTTGCCTGCAGTTACGGAACACGACTGACGACCGGTGGAACTTATGCCAACGGCGAAAGGTATTATTTCCGCTCGTCGCTTGCAGCAGGCGCACAGACCCTGGCCAAGGCAAATTACGACGCGACAGCCGCGACCAACACCGTTTACGAGGGAACTGATGAAACTGCAATCGATACCGGGCTTTCGCTCTACCTCTTCGGCCGCAATTCCAACGGCAACGTTGCTGACGGTGGCATCTATCGTCTCTACGGTCTCAAAATCAAACAGGACGGCGTTCTTATGCGCGACTTCAAGCCGTGCCTCAAGGACGGCGAGTTCGCGCTCTACGACGATGTCTCCAAGCGCATCTTCCACGCGAAGCGCGGCCTCCTCAACGGACCTCTGCAGGCAACTCCCGTCAAGGCGAAAAATCTCATTTTCGTCGATTATATCGAGTCCGACGGCACCCAGACGCTTGACACCGGCGTCCGCGCCCGCTACGGGACGCGCGCCAAGGGCGATTTCGCTTGGGCGGCGGCGCTTCGCACGAAGACCAACGAGGAGAACACCTACCTTGAAGCGCCGATCTACAGGAACGGGCGGTGCTATCTTGGCGCGGACGATCCGACATACTGGCCGAGCTTCTTCTACATGATGTATGCCGAAAACCAGAAGGTATGGGGCGGCTACGGAAACGGCCTCGGCAACAACTCCGTCACATACGGCGCTTCAACGTCGGTTTCGATGACAACCGCTGGAACCAAGTATTCTTTCGACGCCTCGTTCATGGACGGTGAGCAGAAAGTCGAACTTGACAGCACGCAGATTTGGTCGCTCTCCAACAGTGCAGCATACGACACGGGGCGCAACATCCACATCTTCTCTTCCGGCTCGCGCTACCGTTCCGCCGCCAGATGCTACGGTCTTGAAATCTGGCAGGACGGCGAGCTCGTCCGCGACTTCAAGCCGTGCATCTACGAGGGCAAAGCCGCGCTTTACGACGCCGTCACGAAATCGGTCTATTTCCCGTCGCCTTACATCCCGTCGACGAAGACTGGCAGCATCAAACTTTCCGGCGAAGAAAAGCCAGCCTGTTACGTCGATTACGTCGAGTCCGACGGTACCATCTTCGTCGATACGGGCGTTGTCGGCAAGTCAGGCACGACGGCAGACCTCAAGATGCAATTCAAGGAGAGTGGAGATTTGGGCTTTCTTGAATCAAGGAACGAAACCAAGGGGTCGTCCCCCGACCTCCGCCGCTTCTACCTTTGGCACAACTACACAAAGAACAAAATCTACGGAATAGGATACGGCGCATTCCAGTCTGTAGGCTCGTCTGGAGATGGTGCCACTGGGCGGGACTATGTGGTTTATTCCTCGCTTTGCGCCGATGCGCTTTCGTTGACGGTCAACGACACCACCTGGACGCAAAGCAGCTTCAATGCGCTTACCCCAAGCGCGACAATCGACACGGGACTGAGTATGTACTTGTTCGCCCAGCACTACGCCAGCAGCAGCACGGACAAGCCTGCGGACCCCGGCAAGGCGCGGCTCTACTACCTCAAACTCTCCCAGGGCAACGCGGATGGGAGCGACATGCAGCTTGTGCGCAACTTCAAGCCGGTCCAACTTTCGAACGGGCTTGTGGCGCTGTGGGACTTCAAGAACAAGAAGGCCTATCTGCCGCAGCTCGTGTCCTCGCCAGGAACCTATACACAGTTCCCCGTCGTCGGCAGCACAGGCGACAAGATTAACGCGGGCACGGTGATCCTCATTCGCTGATGCGGCGACAGGAGATTTTAGGTGCCGTGCTGGCGGCGGCTTTTTTCGCCGCCCCTTGTGCGGTCGCCGTGCAAACGGCGGGCATCGAATGGACGCTCGGTCGCAACGCGACACGCGAGGGCGATATCGTCGTCATCGACACGCAGGGAAAGCGCAACGGCGGCGCGGCCCATGCGAAACTCGACCTCGGCGGCCTCACGGGCGGCGTCCGCGCCACGATCCGCGCACGGGGGCGCGGCATCGGGCGGCCTGACAAATCCTACTTTGGCTTGAAGTTCATGTTCCACTACCGCGACCCGGCGTCCGGCGCGGAAAAATGGCCGCAGGCCGACCACAAGGGCGGCGACTTCGACTGGACGACGCTCGTCCTCGAAACCGACCTCGGCCCGACTCCGGTCGGCGAAACCGGCATTACGCTCGGCCTCCAAAATGTGGCGGGCAAAGTCGAGTTCGACGTATCTTCGTTCAAAGTCGAGCCGTTCGCGCTCTACGAGTTCCCGCGCCACAATCAGGACTACAAGGTAAAATATCCGGATGGTGATTTTAGCCACAAAGAACACAAAGAGCACAAAGCCTCCGCATCTCCGCGTCTCTGCGTGAGAAAACAGCTACGCGGCGCGATGCTGCCGCTGGACCCGACGGAAGACGACATCAAGACGCTGGCCGAGTGGGGCGGGACGATCGGACGCTTCCAGATGTCGCGCAACTTTCAGAAGATCGACGCCAACTTGGATTTCCCTGAATACGAAAAATGGCTCGACGGACGCCTCGATCTTCTCGAGAAGGTTCTCGTCTGGGCGCGGAAATACGGAATGAAGATTTGCGTCGATCTGCACGTTCCGCCCGGGAGCATACGTGACAACTCCGAAATGCGCATGTTCATCGACAAGGCATGTCTCGACCTCTACATCAAGTGCTGGGAGAAGATCGCGCGCCGTTTCAAGGGAAACGCCGATGTCATCTACGGCTACGACCTCCTAAACGAACCGCACCAGAACCGTCACGAGGTGCCGTTCTCCTACTGGGATGCGCAGCGGCTTGCGGCCGAGGCGATACGGCGCATCGACCCTGCGACGACGATCGTCATGGAGGCCAACTGGTCGTCGTCCGCTCCCGCCTACGAATACATGTCGCCGCTCGCGATGGACAATGTCATCTACGAAGTCCACATGTACATTCCTTCCGACTACACGCATCAGGGCGTGCATGGATGGAGTCCGGCGAAAAAGTGGCCCGACGAATCCAAGGGATGGAACAAAGAAATGCTCCGCGCCAAGCTTGCGCCCGTCGTCGCGTTCGCGCAGCGGCACGACGCACGGATATTCGTCGGCGAGTTCTCCGCAATCGCGTGGGCGCCCGGCGCGGAGCGGTATCTGAAGGACTGCATCGAACTTTTCGACGAATACGGCTGGGACTGGTGCTACCACGCCTTCAACGAATGGCGCGGCTGGAATGTCGAGTACGCGGGCGAATCGCGTGAAAAACTGCGCCGCGTCGGCGACACGCCGCGCAAGAGGGTGTTGATCGAAGGATTGAAAGGGAAGAAGGGAAAATGAAGAAGGGGAAAACGGCTGCAAACGCGCTTTCACGGCGCGGGTTTCTGAAGGCTGGGCTTGCAGGCGCGGCGATGACGTTGGCCGATTGGCGGCTTTGGGCGGCGGAAGAGGGCCTCCCGGAATACTACGGCGACTATCTTGTCGGCGTCGCCGGACGTCTGCGGGCGCTTTCGGCGAAATGCGACGACGGTTTTTTCTTCATTACCGATTTGCACATCCCGTCCAACAGGTGCGTTTCCGGGCGCATTCTTGCCAAGTTGATTGCCGACACGGGCGTCAAGAAAGTGCTTTGCGGCGGCGACATGCCGGAGGCGTTCGGCGGCAAGGCGTCGGTGGACAGGACGATAGCCGCGTACCGTGAACAGTGGGTGAAAGCGGTCGAGAATGCGGGCGGAGAGTTCTATCCGGCAAAGGGCAACCACGACTTCACGATACGCGACAAACCCTCTGCCGCAAACGGCTTTACCTACTCCAATCGAGAAGCACACGACATTCTAATGGATACTGCGGCGGTCAAGGCAAATGCCGTCGTGAATCTGGAAGACCCGGAGGCCTGCTACTACTATTTCGATGCGCCGTGCGGCGGCATCCGCTACATCGTGGCGGACACGACGGACAGCGTGAGAACCGACCGCACCTACTGGGCGGTGAAATACGGCATGGGCGAGCGGCAACTCAAATGGCTCGCCGGAAACGCGCTCGCGACGCTGCCCGCTGGCTGGGTTGCCGTCGTGATGCACCACATCCCCATAACGGGGATTGTCAGCGGCGAGGCGGAGAACCAGACGATCTTCGCGCCGTGGTGTAACATTCTCGAGGCGTACCAGAACCGCGGCAAGGTGTCGATCGGCGGGAGGGATTATGATTTCTCGAACGCCCAAGGGCGCATCCTCTGCAGTCTCACCGGACACGAACACGCCGAGAGGCAGACTTTCCGGAACGGGCTTTGGCACATCACCGAACCTTGCGACGCGGCGTATAGCGACTACATTGTCGGCTCCTCGCCGTGGTGCAAGGACCTGCCGAAGAAGGACAAGGGTACGGTTTTCGAGCAGACGTTCGACGCAATCCACATCGACAGGAAAAACAACGTCCTCCACTTCACGCGCGTAGGAGGTGGCGCAGACAGGACCGTGCGCCTCGCTCCGCTGTATCTCACGGCTGGTGGCGAAGTGCGGCTTTTGGACGGTACGTGGGACTGCTACGACGCAGACCGGGCGCGGAAGGAGAGGAATCCGCTCAACAAGTACCAGAGTTTCTTCAGGTATTTCAACGACGTTGCGGAAATCTCGTCTTCGCAGACGCTTGTCGCCAAGAAGCCGGGTGAAGCAGTCGCGCTCGGGACTCGGGCAGACGGGAAGAGGGACGTCCTGCCAGTTGTCGTCGAGGCGGCCGCGCGCTGCCGCCTCCGCGTCGGATCGTACAACATTCGATTTACGACCGGCGACGTCGGTACGGAAAATGCATGGGAGGAGCGTCGCGACGATCTGGTTGCGCTCATACGAAGGCTAGACCTCGATGTATTCGGTGCACAGGAAGTCCGCCCCGAACAGGCCGCGTTCCTCCGCGAGAGGCTCACCGAGTTCGAATTCATAGGCGATCATCGTGCTGCGGACCGCGTGAGCGACGAGGCGTCTCCCGTGTTCTACCGCAAGAGCCGCTTCGATGTCGAGAAGAGAGGCACGTTCTGGCTTTGCGGGACGCCGGACGTCCCGGGCGTCGTCGGTTGGGGCGCCGCGTGTCCGCGCGTGTGCTCATATCTCGTGTTGCGCGAGAAGACGTCGGGGATGCGTTTCTGTTTTGCCAACACGCATACCGACCACGTCAGCGCCGAGGCTCGCGAAAAGGGAATGCTGCTCATAATTAATCGAATGAAGGAGTTCGGCGGCGGTGCGCCGATAATATTCACGGGAGACCACAACTGCCCCGAAACGGATGCGCCCGCCATTGCAGTCGCGAAGATTCTCCGCAACGCCCTCTACGAATCGGAAACGTCGCCCACAGGGCCATGGCGGACTTTCAACGGCTGGAAGCATCTGGACGTGGAGACCTCCGTGCTCGACGCCTTCAGGCTGAAGCCCGACCCGCGCAACGACAAGAGGTTCGGGCAGAGAATCGATTACATCTACGTGTCGCCAGCCGTGAGGGTCCTCGACTATGCGACTGTTGCAGAGCCGCGTACGCATCGTCGTCTCTATCCTTCGGACCATTTTCCGGTCGTCGCGACGGTTCAGATTTCTTGACTGGAACAAGTGCTGGCAAGACCACTGTGACACAGTAGCGGCTTTACTTTCCAGGGCCGTGTTTTTTGTGGCCGTGGTGGAAGGCCGTGCCGTGCCCGGTAAGAACAGGGACGCCGAGGTGGTACTTGATTGCGAGCGCACGGATCACGAAAATGATTGCAATGCCGGCGATATTGCGGACATAGATGCTCTCGATGCCGACGTATGGCAGCAGGAAGTAGAGCACGCCGCCCGCGGCGCAGGCGAGCGCATAGAGCTCCTTGCGGAAGATAAGCGGCACTTCGTTAATGCAGATGTCGCGCAGGATGCCGCCTGCAACCGCTGTCACAACGCCGAGGACGATTGCGCACCACGGCTGGTAGCTGTGCAATATCGCCTTGTGAAGCCCGATCATCATGAAGAGCGAGATCGAGATCGTATCGAAGATGAACCACGTGATCTGCCCGCTGATGAAGCGCCGCCCGAAGAGCCAAATTGAGACTACCGCGAGAGCGGACACGATGATGTAGGACGAATCTGACATCCAGAAGGGCTCTACGCGCAGCAGCACGTCGCGCAGCGTTCCGCCGCCTGCCGCGGTGATGAAGCCAATTACGCTCGCGCCGAACCAGTCGAAGCGTTTTACGCTTGCGAGACGAACGCCCGAAATCGCGCCCGCAAAGGCGCCGATGAGCTCGAGCACTCGCATGAAGATGTTGATTTCGTCCGATAGATCTGCCATGATGTCCTCCGACGAGGAGATAGTATATCACAAATGCCGCATTGGTGCTTTATGGTATAATATCTACTGTTCCCGTTTTTGAGAAGGGTGTTAAATGGACGAAGCGATAGTGAAGCTTGAGAAGGTCTCGAAGACTTTCCGCGACTTCTGGCTGAGACCGACGGTCGAGGCCGTGTCGGGGCTCGACCTCGAGGTCCGCCGCGGCGAGGTCTTTGGGCTGCTTGGCCCCAATGGGTCTGGCAAGTCGACTACGATAAAGATGATGCTCGGGCTTCTCCCGCCGTCGTCCGGGAAGATTTCCCTGTTCGGGCTTCCCCCGCAGGCAAAGGCCGCTCGCGCGAAACTCGGGTATCTCCCGGAGCTCAGCTATCTCCATCCGTTCCTCACGGCTCGCGAGACGCTTATGTACTACGCGGGGCTGTGCAACCTGCCGCGCAAGGTGGCACGCGAACGCACGGACCAGCTTCTTGAAATGGTAAAGCTCTCCGACGTCGCCACGCGCGCGGTAGGCGGTTTTTCCAAGGGCATGGCGCGTCGCGTCGCGCTCGCGTCCGCGCTCATCGGTAAGCCCGAGCTTCTCGTCCTCGACGAGCCGACCTCCGGGCTCGACCCGGTTTCGACAAAGGAGGTAAAGACGCTCGTCAAGGCACTCGCAAAGAAGGGCATGACGGTTCTCACGACTTCGCATCTTCTTGCGGACACGGAGGACATCTGCGATCGCGTAATGATCCTGAATCACGGCAAATCTGCCGCGGAGGGAAATGTGTCGGAACTCGGCGAGTCGCTTGAGGAGTTTTTCTTGGCAAAGGTGGGCAGCGGCGATGATTTCGCTTTGGCGGATTTTCTGGCTTGAGGCCGTCTCTCTCGTACGGTCGTGGACTGCGCTGATGCTCCTCGTGGCGTCGCTCGGATGGATGTTCGCCGCCAATTTCGTCCTCGTGACCGACGCGACCGAAGAGGGCAAGAGGGAGATGCTCGTCCTTTACGGTCTTGGCGGAGTCTTCGCATTGCTTATTGTCGCCATTCTCGCCGCCGCCACTGGCACGATAGCGACGGAGCGCGAGTCGAAGCGGCTTCAGCTGACGCAGGTGCGTCCCGTCTCGCCGTTCGCTATCGCTTGGGGCAAGTTCCTCGCGCTTGTCGCCGTGGCCGCCGCGATCCTCGCGTTTCCGTGTGTGGCGCTCCTTGCTTCGTCTGAGTTCTCGGGGCGCAGGTGCAGCCACGTCTATCGCCCGCTTCTCGAGTCGCCGAAGGAAGAGGCGCTCAAGATGTACGATGTCTATATGGCCGATCCCGAGACTCCTCCGCCAGTGAAAAAGGCGAAGAAGCCAGTCGTCCTCAGGATTCTCGAGCAGCGCGCGAAGGACCATTACCAGACGGTGCAGACGAACGAGACCGCCTCGTGGAAGTTTCCAGGGCTCTACGAATGGAGCAATGGAAACCCGTTTGTGGAGCCGTCTGCGAGATTTCGCTTTTCAAACACCTACAGCATGCGCGACGACGTCCACGGGACGATTCTGGCAAACGGATTCTTCGGCATAGTCAGCAACATCACGCAGACAGCCGTGACTGTGCCTCTGCGTCTTTGCCAGCTTGAGTGGGATCATGACGTCCTTTCGTTCCGGAACATGGGCGACAGGCCCGTGATGCTGCGTCCGAGGCAGGATGTCGAGCTGCTTGTCCCGGCAGACTCTTTTGCATGGAATGTCTTTCGCTCGTACGTCGTGATGGTGTCGATTCTCGCGCTTGTCGCCGCCTTTGGCGTGTTTCTCGGCGCGGGGCTTTCGCGGCCAGTCGCGTTGTTCGTCGCCTTCGTAATGCTTATTGTCGTAGAGATGGGCCCGAGTGTCATAGAGCAGTATCCAGACAGTCTTGAAACAGACGCCGTCGATCGGTTCGGTCTTTCGATAGTCCGCGCCGTCGGGACTTGCGCCAAGCCGCCAAGTGCGCTTTCTCCGCTTTCAAAGCTTGCGGCGGACGACTGCGTTGAGTCCAAGGACGCGCTTGGGGCGTTTGCGGCAGATCTTGTCCTTGCGCCGCTCGTCCTTTGCCTCCTTTCGGCGCTCATCATGCGTCGCAAGGTGTGAAATCTGGCTCAGACTTTGGTATAATGTCTCCCATGAAACGGACGATCGTAATTGCGGCGCTCGCCTTTGCCTTTGGCTTTAACGCCTCGGCATCCGAGTTTTTATATGATTTCTCTAGCAGTGGAGAGGCGGTTGATTCCGTTCCTGCTTTCGCCGTTGGCGACAAATTGCTCCTTAGTGGGCCAGGTTGCGTCTCGCTTTCGCTCGACATAGTCTCCGCGCCGCCGGCCGGTATCGCCGGTCAGTCATTTATCGCCAAGGACGACACGACTGGTGCCGGCGCAGTCGTAAAGTCGGGTGCGGGCAAGCTGCGCATAACGGTTGATGACTTCGCCGCGGGGAAAATCTATACCTTCGTCGTCAAGGATGGCAAGAAGTCTTTTTTCTCGTTTGACAAGGTGCAAGAGTCCGACGAGTGTGCCACATGCGCCGCGGCTGTCACGAACGATGTATCCGATGTTTTGTCGACGGAAACTCCTGCCGTAAAGACGGTCAAGAAATCGTCCGTTCTCAAGGGGACTGGCTCGGAATTTCCCCTCGCCGAACAAAAGAGCGTGGTCGATATTCTTGTTGCCTTCGACAAGGGGGCAAAAGCGAGGTGTGCGACACTTGGATTCGACGGCATCGAGGAATTTGCCGACTACGCCGTCGGCAAGATGAACGATGTGCTTGTAAATTCGCAGCTTGACGATAAGTTCTGCTATAGACTTGTTGGGGTTATTGAGATTGACGGTTCGTGGTCGGCGATTGACAGTGATTTACTGTTGAGTATGCGTGCCCGTGAAGGCGCGTTCGCAAAACTCTCGCAGATGAGAGACAGGTGCGGCGCCGATACGATAACGCTTCTCATCAATCGAACGAATGGCAATACATCAGGCATTGGGTTCGAGTATTCTGGCAATGCGGGCAAAACCATTGAATACTTCAACAGCATGGACTATGCCTGCAACGTGTGTGACATAAACACTGTCCATAGCCGCTATACGATGAGCCACGAGACAGGGCACAATATGGGCTGCGGACACAGCAACCGGCAAGGCAAGAATTCCGGTCCGGGGCGTTATTCCGATTCCTGCGGCTACCATTTCACAGATGCCAATAATGTTCATCGCAGCACGGTGATGGCCTACACCTACAGTGGCGATGACAGTTTCTACTACGATCCCGTACCGTACTTTTCCACGCCGGACATTTCACCGTCGGAGTACGGTTGCGCATTGGGCGTGGAGGGAGTCAACAACAACCGCGGCACTTTGGCGCAGACCCACGCCGATATCGCCGGACTGCGCGAACACGTCTTGCCATACGACTGGGACGTGCGGTTTGTGGATGACAGCGGGAACAACATTGCGGATGGGTTGTATTTCCCGGCCTATTATTATGTGACGATGACGAACAGCAATCCAAATGCGAGGATTTACTACACATACGACGGTTCGGTGCCAACGGGATCTTCTGCTTACTGCGTGCCTGGGACACGCTTCACGATGAGCGGCGCAAGGACAATTACCGCATGTGCTGTCGTCAATGGCGTTGCGCAATCCGTCAGGACAATTCACTTTGCCGCCGGGCTAAGCTGGTCGGGAAACACGGATGGAACTGGTTTGTGGCTCAATGGCGACAGCTCCGTGCGACCGTGGAATGGCGAGTATTTCTATAATGGCGATGCGGTGATGTTTGATGATCTGGATGGTGTCTCGTCCGCGACGGTAACGGTAAAGGGTGCGGTCGCACCGGGCGCGGTTGCGTTTTCAGCCATCGAGACTGCGTACATGTTTGAAGGTGGCGACGACGGGGCAAAGATTACGATCCCCAACGCCAACTTCGCGCCGTCTGGCGATGTGACGTTCAATTTGCCTGTGCAAATCTCCGCGACTACGTTCACGAACATGACGGGATGTGCGCTTGCTTTCAACGCGCCGTTTGGCCAAACCATTGATTCGACAGGTGGAACCTTCACGGGCATGATTAACATCGGCCCCTACGGCACTCTGGCCGTCGCGCCTGGCGTCGGCAAGACGCAGACCTTGGAAAAGCTCAACAACGTTGGCTGGTTTGCCGGCACTTCGACGTTCCGCGTCGGCGCAGGCAAAGTTGTTTTCAATGGCGCGATCAACGGCGGAGCCGGCGTCATCGGGAGGACAAAACTTGAAGTCGGCAACGGCGGAGAGCTTGTTTTCAACATGGGTGGCGGTACAGGTTACCAAATGGACCAGACCTCGCTGACCATCGAGAAGGGCGGCGCCGTCATATACAATAATATGGAACACTTGCGCAGGACGCTATTTTTGAGCGGTGGTACGATATACGCCAAACGCCTTGACCTGATGAGCAATCCTGGCGTTTATGTGGCTGACGACTCGGACATCGAGAACAACGGCGGAGGTTATATCCTGATTCGTGGTTCCGATTCGGAAATCAATGTCTCTGACGGCAAGACTTTGACGTTGAATGTCGGCACCCAGACCGGCAACATGAGTGACACATCCGGCTGGGGCATAATCAAGCGCGGCAGCGGAACGCTTGTCGCCAACGTAGAGCTCAGGCATTCCGGGGTCACTGACATCGAGAGCGGCCCGCTGGAGGTCGGCTATTCATCGGGCGCCGCGCTTTACGGTCTTGGCTGGATTGTCGCGGGCGGCGCGACGCTAAAAGTAAAGGACGGCTGCTCGCTCAAGGTGCCGACACTGACTCTCGACAGCGGCGCGACGATTGCGGTTCCCGCTGCGTCCTCGGCGCCGATCGTCGCGACAAATGACGTTTCGGTTTCTGGTGTATATTTTGAACTTCAGGGAGCGGACAACCTTGCGGCGGGAGCGTCCTATCCGCTTCTCAAAGCAAATGACGGAATCAGCGATGCGAAGAACGCCAAGACGAGTCGCCTCCCCGCGCTCGCCAAGGGGCTCAAGTGGCAACTTGAGGTGTCTGACAACACACTTTATGCGAGGGTCGTCGAAAAACCTGTCATAGATGATGCCGTGCCGTTTGCGTCCAACGATTCTTCGCTGGCGCTCGCGATGCCGGACGATGCGATGGTCGCGGAGGGCGGCGGCGCGAAAATCGCCGCGTCACCGATAGTCATAGACGGGCTTTCGACCAAGGCGGTTTCGATCGCTGTCAATGTCGTTGTGCCTGAGTCATCGCCATCCGATGTTGCAACCATCTGCTCGTGGCGGGTTGGCGATTATAAGATTTATTGTGTGCGTGAAACTACTGGAAAGCTGAATTGCCGGTGGATCGGAGTCAATGGTTCGCTGGGGACCACGGCAAACCAGACGAATGACATCGTCCTTGCGACGGGCGAACATCTATTGCAAATCGGCTACTATTCAAATGGCAGTGGTGGCACGCGTGTCTTGCTCGACGGCAAAGTTGCATACGTTGCGACTGGACTCGTGTTTAGCGGTGAAAGCGTCAACAGTGTGACGTTCGGTGCGACAGCAGAGGATTCGCCGCGCTATCCGTATGCGGGACTTGTCATTCGCGAGGCCGCAGTTTTGGATATTCTTTCGGACGAGCCTGCGCCGCGCATGACAGCGTCTGGCGGCAGCATTGCCTACGGACTGAATGTGCCAGGCGTAATTCCGCGAGTATTCCCGCTTGCTCCGTCTGGTGCGCTTGCCCTTGACGAGACTGTTGTCGAGGCGACATTCGGCGAGACCACCGGTGAAGCATCGGTTTCGGTGATGGCCTCCTTCCCGTCGGATGCTGTCGGAACGGTTTGCGGCATGTGGGTGCAGCAAGGTGCCGCAAAGTGCGGATTGCAAGCCGAATACGACGGTGGCGGCAAGTTCTACATCAGGAGCGCAGACAATTCTCTTGCCAGCTATCCAGCCGTGCGCCTTGCCGAAACATCACTTGACGTATCTAAGCCGCACCTCTATACTCTTACTTTCAAGAGCGGGGATGGGGTCGCTTTCTATCAAGATGGCGTTGCGCTTCTGAAGGAGACGTCGTTGTCCAGCAGCTACAACACAGTGATCTCTCCCGTTACGTTCGGTTGCGGGCCCTATCATTTCTGGCGCGGTTCGTCATTGTGCGACTATCCCAATCCCGCCAAGGACTTCTCGCTCTATGCCTCGCATATCGCACTTGGAACGAGTGACAGGGCTGTTTCAGAAGAAGCAGTGATGGCGTCAATGGCGACTGATGGCGATGACCCTGAACCGCCGGAAACGCCAGCGACGGTTGATGTGCTTGTGGCATACGACAACGGGGCGCAGGCGTATGTTGCGAACAAGGGCGTGGCGCTCTCGGAATTTGCCGCGACGCAGATCGAGAAGATGAATGCGGTGCTTGCGACCAACCGTCTCGACCGGTATTATTCCTATCGCCTTGCAGGAGTCTGCAAAGTTAATGGCGTGTACGACAATATCGACACTGCGCCTGCATTGATTGCGGCTGGCACGGGGTCGGCCGTCAGCTTGCGCGCCGCGCGCGAGCTTTATGGTGCGGACACAGTGACGCTGCTGGTGGATGTGACCGGCAACACGCTCGGGAATAGCTCGCCGCTCAATTATCCATACGACGTAGCGAGCCAGCATGAATGCGCATTCAGCGTATGCAGCATCAGGGCGGTCGACACTGGCAAGCAGCATACGATGATCCACGAGAACGCGCACAACATGGGATGCGGACACGCAAGGAAGCAGAACATAATCAATTCTCCGTTTGAGTATGGAAGGGGGTTCTACTTCAAGGATGGCAATGTGACGCGCCACACGATCATGGCATACGGCGGAGACAACGACGCATCGTGGTATTTCTCGACCACGTCCACGGAGTTTGGCTTTACGCTTGGCGACGCGACCAACGACAATGCGCGGGTTTTGCGCGAGACCTGCGGCGAGGTGGCCAAGTGGCGCGAGGGGGCGGCAATCGATCTTGACGGAAGCTTTGCGACTGGCGACGCCGTCTGGCAGACAGGTCGGAAGTATCCGTGGGTTGTAGAGGGTGACGTTATCCGCAGCTTTAACCAGACGGATTACCAGTATCAGAGCACGATGCCTCTCAAGGCGACGATTACTGGCCCAAAGACATTGCACTTCAAGCACAAGTCGTATTTCGGCGGCGAGAGCGTTGCCGGCAACAACTATTCGCACTTCGACGTTCTCTTGGACGATTCGCCAATCATCACGCAGACGGAATGCACTAACAGTTGGACTGAGGCGCAGGTGTACATCCCCAAGGGGACGCACGAGGTAGTGTTTGTCTTCTCTCAGAGCTTTGCGATGAACAATTCGAAAGACTACAAGGATGGTACGCCAGAGGCCGATGACGCCGTGTGGATCAAGGACATCAGCGTTGTCGAAAAGCGCATCAGTGGGGCGGCGGCGGTTATTCGATAGCGGCCAAATAACGGTTGCCACATTATGTAAATATATAGTATAATGCTTTCAAATTTCAAAATTCAAATCCTGTTAAGGGGGCCACGATGGACAATCTGAAGAAGGTGTTTGCTGTTTTTCTATCTTGCATTGCTGTTTTTGCTGTCGCGGCACCGAGTCCAATATCCGCGCGTTCGGTGCACATGTGGCATCCAACGCCTGATGCTGAGTGGGTGTACGGCGAGGTGACGGTAGAGAAGTCCGTCCCAGGCAGCTATTTTGCTGCCATCTGCTTCAGTTGCGGCTACTGCGGCATTCAGGAGCTCTACGACGGGAAGAAGGTCGCAATCTTCTCCGTGTGGGATCCGGGCGATCCATTCGACTTCAAGGCGAAGGCCGATGGCGTCGACGAGAAGATTCGCACGAAGAACCTGTATGCGGGCGAAGGGGTGACTATCAGCCGCTTTGGCGGCGAAGGCACCGGCGGGAAGTCCATGATGCCGTTCGACTGGAAGATCGGCGAGACCTATCGCTTCGCCTTGCACTCCCGTCAGGATGGCGACTACAGGACGGCATTCACTGGCTACATCTTCCGCGACGGCGCATGGTTCAAGATCGCGACTTTCACCACGTTGCAGACGAAAGGCGCCCACGCCATCAAAGGCGTCTACAGCTTTGTCGAGGACTTCCGCCGCACCGAGGTGTCGCGCGGGCAGGTTCGCCGCGCGGGGTTCACGAATTTCTTCGCAAAGCCCCTCGGCGGGGAGTGGACGGCTATTGAGGATGGCAAGTTCTCCGCCGACAAGAATCCAATCATGACGATTGACGCAGAAGTGGTCGAGAACGGCTTTGCCCTCACGACAGGCGGCGATACCGAGAACAAGAACATCAAGTTGTTCGCAGGCGCGAAGACGAAAGTCGGTCCTCGTCCTGACGCCTGCCTTGCGCTTGACGCGCTTGTGGACGCCAAGCAGGTTCTCTTCAAAAACAACGATGCCGTCGAGGGCGTCAAGACCGCCGTCTATAGAATCCCGGCGCTCTGCACCGCACCAAACGGCGACCTCGTCGCGGTCTGCGACGCGCGGCATGAAGGCGGCGGCGACCTGAATCACGCGAGGCCGATCAACATTGCCGTTCGCCGTTCGTCCGACGGCGGCAAGACGTGGACCGAGCCGGCCTTCACGTGGAAGTGGGCGTGGAACGACAACGAGCACTGGGCGGGGTCGGATCCGTCGTTCATTGTTGACGCCGATACGAAGAAGATCTTCCTTTTCTACAACGTGTGGGAGTCGAAGAAAAAGCACGGCGTGTTCCAGTTCTACGTCCAGGAGTCTGCCGACAACGGCAAGACGTGGTCCAAGCCGCGCGACATCTCGAGCGACATCGCCTTCCCCGAGTGGCCGTTTGGAAAGCGCGACAGCGAGGGCGGATTCATCTTCATCACTTCCGGCTCGGGCATCCAGGCGAAGGACGGCACGCTTCTCCATACGATTGTCCACGTGAACGACGGCAACGCGCTCTTCGGCTCGGACGACCACGGCAAGACGTGGAAGCCCTTTGGCAAGCCTGTCAAGAACGGCGACGAATGCAAGGTCGTTGAGCTTTCGGACGGCTCGTGGATGATCAACTCGCGCTGGCGCGGCGGCGGGCGGCAGATCCACGTCACGAAGGACCGCGGCAATACGTGGGAGTCGCGTTACGACAAGACGCTTGAGGATCCGCAGTGCAACGCGCAGATCATGCGTTATGGCAAGGCGCTTCTCTTCTCCAACTGCAAGAGCCCGAACCGCCGTGCGCTTCTCTACATTCGCGCGTCGGTCGATGACGGCAAGACGTGGAGCGACGGACTTTGCATCGAGCCCAAGGGTGCTGCATATTCTGACATGACGATTCTCCCGAATGGCGACATCGGCATCCTCTACGAGGGCGCGGGCTACGCGACTATCAACTTCACGACAGTGCCGTTTGCCGACATCAAGGCGCAGGTAACGACGCTTTCGAAGTGATAGTATAGGTCTATATCGTTGAAGTAGTTGGAGTTTAGAGTTCGAGTTCGAGAAAGGATGTTTTCATGAAGAATGTTCTTCTTGCAATCGTGGCAACCGTCGCATCCACCGCGTTCGCGACGCCCGTTGAGGTCGATTGGAAGGCGGGCGAGACAGCCCCCGCAAAGGTCGCAAGGCCGTTCTCCGGATTCTTGTCCGATGGGCGATTCCTCGTCGCTGGCGGCAGCTATTTCGAGGGCGGGGAGAAGATGTATAGCGCGGACATAACTGTTCGCGAAATGGACGGGACGTGGAATAAGGTTGGCGAACTGCCGCATCCAGTGGCCGAGGGCGTGTGCTGCGAGACACCGAACGGCATATTCTGCGCTGGTGGAACGGACTTTCAGGAGGCTTTTGTTGAGGCGTTTCTGCTTGCGGCGGCCCGCTCGGAGAGCGAGCCCTACCATGTTGAGCGGCTACCCGACTTGCCAGAGCCAGTCGTGATGGGCGCGGCGGCGGCCGACGGCGCTAAGGTCTATGTCGTTGCGGCGAAGAAGGTGTATGCGCTCGATCTCGCCGCCGAGAAGGGCGAGTGGCGTCTTGTCGCCGAGCTGCCTGGTCCAGCGCGTGCGCAGATGGTCGCGGCGGTCCAGAATGGCGACCAGAAGGAAAAGATGCTTGTCGTCTATGGTGGATTTGACGCCGCGACAAAGCAGCCGCTTCACGACGGCTATGCGCTTGTTTTGTCCCAGTTGTCTCAGTCGTCCCAGATGTCCCAGTCCACGCTCTGGGAAAAGCTTTCGCCGCTTCCCGCGAACACGACAACCATCGGCGCGGCGTTTCTGCCGAGCGGCCACCAGCACATCCTGCTCGTCGGCGGCTTCGGAGAGAAGGGGTGGATCGACCGCGCGCTGAACGGCTCGACCGAGACGGACCCCGTGAAGCTCGGATGGCAAAGGAAAATCCTCGCCTACAACTGCGTCACCGACGCGTGGTGCGAGTATGGCGAAATCGCCGCGGCAGATTCGCCGCGCTGCGGCGCGGCGGCTGGCATCAAGCCCGGCAAGACTCCTGAGCAATACACGCTTATTGTCGCGGGCGGCGAAATCGCGCCGGCGACAAGGACGGACGCAATTTCTGTTGCAAGCTTCAGGAAGACCGGCAAGTTCGGTGCGATGGCGTGGGCGGTCGTCGGTGTCTATGCGCTCTTGATGGTCGGCATGGCGTGCTTCTTCATCTTCAAGAAGAAGGATGAGAACGACTACTTCCGCGGCGGAAACCGCATACCGTGGTATGTCGCCGGAATGTCGATCTTCGCGACGATGCTTTCGTCCATCACCTTCATCGCCATTCCGACGCAGGCGTATCTCCAGGACTGGCGCTACTTTGTGATGGCGTTCTTCATCATCGGCATGGCGCCTGTCGCGATCTACTACTACCTGCCGTTCTTCTGCCGACTCGGGATAACCTCGGCATACGAATACCTCGAAAAGCGCTTCAACCTCGGCGTGCGGCTCTTCGGCTCCGCGGCGTTCGTCGTCTTCATGGTCTGCCGCGTCGCGGTCGTGACGCTGCTCCCTGCGATTGCGCTCAATGCCGTCACTGGAATCTCCATCGACGCGTGCATCCTGATCTGCGGTATCCTCACGATGATCTACTGTTCGCTCGGCGGACTCGAGGCGGTCATCTGGTCCGACTTCGTGCAGGGCATCGTCCTCATGGGCGGCGCGGTGTCGGTTCTCGTCCTTCTCATCCTGAAGACGGGCGCGCCGGGCGAGCACTTCTCGACGTTCTGGAATGTCGCGAGCACCTACAACAAAAACACCATGTGGGATTTCCGCTTTATCCTGACGCAGCCCGTGTTCTGGGTCGTCGCGGTGCAGGGGCTTATCTCGAACCTCTCTTCCTACACGAGCGACCAGTGCGTCATCCAGCGCTATATCGCGACGCCTGACGAGAACGCGACCAAGCGCTCGCTGTGGTTCAACGGATGCATGAGCGTCTTCGCGCAGGTCGTGTTCTACGGAATCGGCATGGCGCTCTTCGCGTTCTACCACACGCACCCCGAGGCTATGGACGTGACGATGCCGAAGGGCGATTCGGTCCTCCCGATCTTCATGGCGACTGAAATGCCGCCGTGGCTCGCGGGACTTGTCATAGCGGCCGTCTTCGCGGCGACGATATCAACGCTGTCGGCGAACCTGAGTTCCGCTTCGACAGCCGTCGTCACCGACTTTGTCAAGCGCTTCAATCCGGGGATCTCCGGCAAGGCGCAGATCAGGTGCGGCCAGGTTTGCACGTATGTCGTCGGCATCATCGGCATCATGGCGGCCTTGACGCTCGCGAGGATGGAGTCGAGCGCCTTGTTCGACAACTTCAACAAGTATATTGCGATGCTGACTGCTGGCTTGACGGGGCTCTTCTTTATGGGAGTCTTCATGCCGCGCATCAAGGGCATTGCGGCGGTTTTGGGACTTGCGGCGAACTACTTCGTATGCTTCAGCTGCGAGATACTCCACTGTGATGTCTTCGGGCTCAAGTTCCATCCGTTCCTCTTGGGCGGAATCGGACTTGTCGTCTGCGTTGCTGTTGCCTACGTCGCCTCGTTCGTCATTCGCGAGAAGGGCAAAGACCTCGCTGGGCTGACGCTAAAGACTTTGAAGCGCTAAGTTTTTAGCCGCAAAGAACGCAAAGGGCTAGTCGTCGAATAGGTCGCGGAGCCAGCCAGCCCTGCGGCCCTCTGCGCGGCGGCGCATGTCGATGAGGAGTCCGTCGATAGAGTGGTTCGCGAAGCGGAGATTGTCCACTTCGAAGATATCCCCGACGAGCTGCGTTCCGGGAATCGCGGAGACTGGGTCGCCTTTGCTGCGGATGTTGGAAATGCGCTTTGCCGCTTCTGTGGTGACGTCTTTCGGAAGGGTGAGCAGAGTTATGCTTGAAATTCCCGCCGCATTGTAGGTGGCGCAGAGAATATCGCCCGGGCTTGGAAGGTTGATCGTTGAATACGCGGCGATTCCGCCGCCGAGGGAGTGGCCTGCGACGACGATCTTGGCGTCCGGGAACGCGCGCCTGACGGCAGACAGGACTTCCGCGCCGTGCAGATATTGCTTTGGCGTTCCGCCACCGCCTTGCTGGGCGTCGACAACCCAGTCCTGCATCCAGTGCTCGTCTTCGCCTGGCGCGTTTGATCCCCTGAAGGCGACGAC
The DNA here is from genome assembly GCA_045535455.1 of Kiritimatiellia bacterium. Taxonomy (GTDB): domain Bacteria; phylum Verrucomicrobiota; class Kiritimatiellia; order RFP12; family UBA1067; genus UBA1067. The sequence goes on from JAZSLQ010000128.1 coordinate 26,974, forward strand.
AACGGTGTCTTCCTTCTCGGCGTGGGAGAGCCGCACGCCGAAGCCCGCGCCTTCCGCGTCTTCGACAAACCCCGTCTCTGGCTCGTAGCGATAGAGTGGCGAGGGGAGTGCAAGTTTCGCGAACTCGTCTGGCGAAAGCGGGCGATATCCTTCGGGAAGGGCAGGATGGCCGCGGTAGGCGGCAGCGGCGTGTTCGCCTATCGAGATGAAAAGTTTTTGCCTGTCCGCGTCGAGATCGTCACCGAAGGACATCACTTTCGCCCCTGCCCAGGCAATTGTCGACTTTGCCGCGCCGGTCGTGGCAGAGACGGCGTCGGCGGACGAGCGAACCACGATGTTGTCGTCGCCGTAGCCAGTTTCAAGGAGGCGGCATCCGCAAGATGCCGTCATTGCAATTGCCATAAGCGCAGCACGTCTTTTCATGCGGGGAATTATATTCAATTTTCCCCCAAAAATCAATCCCGACCAGATGAATAAATGGTAAACGCATTTTCGTAAGTGAAATGGACGTTTTCTCCTTGCAAGAAGAAACTCCGATCGTTAGGGCTCTCGCACAAGCGTCTGCGCGAGAGCCCTGCTGATCGGAGTAAAATTCGGCGGGCTGAACGGGGTTCGGATTGGCAGCGGATCAAAAAAAAGAATCCCTTTGACAAAAATACCGCCAATTGCTACAATTCCACCGTTTTATTCTTCACCCGAGGTGTATCCACCTAAAAGGAAGTTCAGACATGAAAACGAAAATGCTTCAGGTTAATCCGCATACAGGACATTCGCTTATGCGGTTTGACAGGGGAACCATCACACCGGCAATGCCGAAGCGTGGATCGCTATTGGGGAAAACATCGCTTGTCCTTGCGGTCATGACCGCATGTCTCTGCCTCTGCGGTGTGGCCTACGGCGAAGACCCGTATGAAGAGATAGACGGCATAAAGTGGTACTACTCCGTCACGAACGACGAGGCGACGGTCACGAAAGTGTGGTCTAGCAAGGACGCCAATTCGCCGACTGGGGATCTGGTTGTTCCGGGGACATTGGGCGAAGCGCCCGTTGTGGCCATTGTCCGCTACGTCATTTGTCCCTACGGCAATACAGGCTTGACGAGCGTGACGCTCCCAGATTCCCTCAAGGTGATAAATGAGGGCAACTTCAGCAGGTGCAACACCCTGACGAATGTCGTGTTCGGGACTGGGTTGGAGAGCTTTGTTGGTGCTTTCGCGGAATGCTGGAACATCAGTAGTTTCAGCGTTCCGGAAGGGAACCCGAACTTCTCGGCGGAAGGGCATCTCCTGTACAGCAAGGACAAGAAGACGCTTGTCAAGTGCGGCTTGGAAGTGGAGGACTTTGAGGTCCCTTCCTTCGTGACGGCCATCGGCGCATCGGCGTTCAACAGGATGTATTCGCTTAAGAGCGTGACATTCCCTTCGGGGCTCGTTGAGATCGGGGCCAATGCGTTCAGCATCTGCATGAACCTTGAGACACTTTCGTTGCCGGACGGGCTCACGGTGATTGGTGAAGCGGCATTCAGAAGCTGCTTTGAAATCAAGAGCGTTGTAATACCAGACGGAGTGGACAAGGTCTCTTCCGAGGCATTCAACTACTGCGAAAAGCTTTCGTCGCTGACCATCGGCGCGGGAGTCGGGGAGATCGAAGAGTACGCATTCGCCAACTGCCTTGCCCTCGACAAGGTCGTGATTCCGCCGAGCGTCACCAACATACAGGGCGACGCGTTCCTCTACTGTACAAACCTCACTGACGTCACTATAGGCAGCGGCGTCGCCGTGATGGGCACATTGCATGCGACAGTCGTCGATGAATGGGGCTACGAGTACCTCCAGGAATCCTATCCCGCGTTCGGCTCCTGCGATAGCCTGCTTAACTTCAAGCTCGCGGACGGCAACTCCACGTTCGAGGAGATCGGTGGCTGCCTCTACTTCAGGGATTCGCCCAAGACGGCGAAGAAGCTCGCCGCCTACCCGAGCGGACGCGACACGCTTTACTTCACTGGCGACGTCAATGTCACGGAGCTTGGCGAAACCTCGTGTTCCCGCTGCGACAACTTCGTTGACATCACCATACCGGATACAGTGCGCGAGATTGGTCCAGAAAGCATGATAGGGTGCGCGAACCTTGAGAAGCTGACGATCCCCGCGGGTCCCACCAACATCTCCGATGGCGCGTTCATGCTGAACATGTCCCTTTACGACGTTGAGATTGCCGGGACGGTGAAGACAATAGGGGCGATGGCCTTCCAGCATGAAAACATGGATGAAGACCTTGACGGCAGACGCCTTGTGCTGCATGAGGGCATAGAGACCATCGGTGCCGGGGCGTTCGCCAAAGGACGCTGGATACGCGAACTCGTCGTGCCAGACAGCGTTACGTCGCTCGACGAGAGTGCGTTCGCGGAACAGTGGATGCTGCAAACGGCAGAACTCGGGACTGGGGTAGCCGTGTTGCCGACAAGCCTCTTCGGCGGCTGCTACAACCTTGAAAGCGTGGCCATGAAAGGTGCCGTGGCGAGCGTCGGAGACGGGGCGTTCAGCGGGTGCGAGATGCTCACCGGCATTGCCCTGGACAATGCGGCTGAGATCGGCGAGGATGCGTTCTTCAGATGCGAGAATCTTGAACGCGTAGACCTCGGAATGAACCTGACGTCCGTTGGCGAGGGTGCATTCCAGTACTGCTATAAGCTGCCAAAGATCGTTCTGCCGCCGAACGTCGCCGAGATCGGGGGCAAGGCCTTTGACAATTGTATTCTGCTGGAAAAGGCCTATCTGCCCGCAGCCCTTGACGGCAAGGTTGACACCGACAGCGTCTTCAGCAAGTGTCTCGGCCTTGGTCCCGACGGCATCGTGTTCTACGGAGCGGAAGATGCGCCGTTCGCGACCGTTTCGCTGGACGCGAATGGGGGAACGTGTATCGGCGTCGATTCCCTTCTGCGCAGCAAGGATGACACTTTGGGGGCGCTTCCAACTGCTACTTTCGAGGGCTACATGTTCGACGGCTGGTTCAGCGAGAAGGAGGGCGGCGAGGCCGTCACGGTGGAGACCGTCGTCGTTGGCGACGCCACGTACTACGCGCATTGGACTGGTGTCGAGCCTCCAGATCCGCCGGTCGGGATCACCATCAATACGGCGGCCTCGTACACGACAGGTGACGACGGTTCGTTCGACCTTGACCTCGGAGAGCTTGTCGTGTCCGACTCCACGCCGACCATCAAGGTCTCCGGACTGCCCGCAGGCATCAAGTTCGACACTGCCAAGAAGACGATCACTGGCAAGGCGACCAAGCCCAATATCGAGAGCGAGGTGACGGTGAGCGCCACGAGCGCGACGGTCAAGACGCCTGTGACGGCGACGTTTAAGATTGCCGTGCCGAACTTTACAACGGACACGTTCAGGGCGGCGGGGCTGAATACCGACGAAGGCTACGCGTTGCAGGCCGGGGCCGCCCCCGACCTCTCGGCTATGATTACAGCCTTGAAGGACGGCGGATGGAAGCTCGCCGTCGCGGGGCTGCCGACGGGGCTCAAGTACGACGACAAGAACGGCGCGGTCACCGGCGTCGCCACGAAGGAGGGCACGTTCACCGTGACGTTCACTGCGACGAAGGGGACGGCCAGGGAGATCGCGACGGCGACGTTCGATGTGGCGTTCCCGACGCTTGCGCTCGGCTTCGCGGCGTATGACGCCGACGGGGCGACTAACAAGGTGAAGGTGACCGGCGGCGGCAAGTATCCGGTCGGCGCCAAGGTCACGCTGGCGGCGACGCCCGACAGGGGCAACGTGTTCGCCGGCTGGTTCGACGCGGACGGCAATCCGCTCGCGGGCGGCGCGGCCGACTACAGGGCGGCGTCGTACTCCTACGTCGGGACCTCCGAGGACGTCGCGCTGACGGCGATGTTCGCGACGGCTGAGGAGGACAGGGCGAGCCTCAAGGTGACGGTGTCCGACGACGCGACGGCCGCGGACGGCTCGTACGAGCTTGCGCTCGGCGGCCGCGTGGCGTCGCTTTCGCTGCCGAAGCTGGCGGTCTCCGGCCTGCCGGCCGGGCTCAAGTTCGACACGAAGACGCTTGTGGTCTCCGGCAAGGCGACGAAGCCTGGAGTGTACACTGTGACGGTCAAGGCGACGAACACGTCCGTCACGAAGGCGGTGGAGTCGGCGTTCGCGCTCACTGTGCCGAACCTGACGACGCCCATGTTCACGGAGTCGGGGCTTCTGGACAAGTACACACTCGTGGCCGGGGCCGCCCCCGACCTCTCGGCTATGATTACAGCCTTGAAGGACGGCGGATGGAAGCTCGCCGTCGCGGGGCTGCCGACGGGGCTCAAGTACGA
>JAZSLQ010000184.1:0-3842 GCA_045535455.1 Kiritimatiellia bacterium
GGATCCAGGAGGCGTCCGGCGTCTCCGTCATGAAGTCGGGGGCGATTCCGAGCGAAGCGACCGCGTCGGCGGCGGACTTGCCGATCACGCCCTTCGCCCACACGGAGTCGACGAGGGCCTGATACGGCGCGCTCGGCGAGCGCGCCCTACCATTCCATCCCCTCAAGCCCGGCGTGCGCACGGGACGCGACACGCTGCTGATCTTCGCGCCGGCGTCAAGCAGCTCGCCGACCTTCTTCACACAGATCTCGCTCATGGTGTCGGTCTTGGGCAGGACGAGGAGCGCGTACGAAACGCCGCCGGGCGCGACGACGCGTCCGTTCTCGACCTTCAGCTCAAGGAACGCCTTTGTCGCGCAGTAGTCATAGTCGTAGCCGTCGGGGAGTTTCGTGTCGGTTCCGCCGAGAGGGACAGCCTCACCGCACCAGAAGAGGACGTCGGCCGCGAACTTGCCTTCCTGGAGCATCCACTGACAGCGCGTCTGGTAGCGGAACCAGTCGCCCGCGAGCGGCCACCACGTCTGGGTGCGGTCGAGGTGCATGCCCCAGCGGCCCATCGTCATGCCGGGCACATACTTGTTGCCGGGCCAGGGCTGGTGCGTGAAGCGGTGGTAAATGATGCGGTTGATGCCGGCGGCGAACACCTTGTCGCCCTGCGCCTTGATGGAATACGGGGTCGTGAGCCAGCGTCCGCCGGGACCGGGACTCGCGGTGAAGGACTCCGTCGCGGCGTAGCGGCGTCCCCACACGTGGGCGAGCGTCGCGGCGAGGCGCGAGTTGCCGATGTTGCCGGAGTGGTGCGCGCCACGCGCGGCGGTGGACCAGTATTCGGCCATCGGAATGTCGATGTCCTGTCCGTACTGCAGGTTGTCGGCGGGACAGTTGCCGTAGGGCTCGATGGAGCAGAGGAGGCCATGCTGGTGGCAGAGTTCGGTGAGGCGTCCGGCATAGTTCTCCGCGAAGAGGTCGGCGACCACGCGGCGGAAGTCCTCGAGGAAGCGCTCGCTCTCCTCGACGCTGCCAACGATACGTCCGGCGAACACGGGCAGGTAGCGCGTGAGCGAATATCCCATCCTCTTCTCGAACGTCTTGTCGAAGCCCTGCGTCCAGTTCTGGACGTCAACCTCGTAGCTGTCAACCAGAATGTTGTTGAAGCCGGTCTCGCCGATTTTGCCAGGCTCAATGCCGAGCGTCTTGCAGAGGCGCGTCACGTACTGGGCGAAGTGGTAGTCCATCGCAGAGGCGGAAAGCTTGTCGACCTCGAGGCCGCGTCCCTTTTCGGAGGCGGGGTGGTTGCAGCGGCCGTTGCAGATGTAGCCGATGCGGAGAATCGTCCAGTCGCCGGCGGGGACATCCCATTCAAGCGAGCCGTCCTTCTTCATCTTCGACGTGAGGTCGATGACGGCGTCCTTCGCGACGAGCGCGTCATCCGCGACGGGCTTCGTGTCGCGCTTGACGCCGCCGCGCTTGGCGAACATCTTCTCCGGCAGGTTGCTGAGCTGCGCGCTGCCCTTCGGCGTCGGATAGGCGAGGACGGCGATGTCGTCGTAGAATCCGTTGTCCTTCTTCTCACGAGGGAGGGTCGCGCTCCAGCGCGACCGAGGACCCGCCACCTTCGTCTCAGTGAAGCGTATGACCTTCATGCCGTTCGCGGGCGGGTTCCACGGGCCGCCGGAGCTGGACCATCCAGAACAGTTGGGGTTGCAGATTTCAAGACCGAGCCGCTTCGCCTCCTTGTGGGCGTGGGCGAACATGTCGAACCAGTCGTCGGAGTTGAACTTCAGCGGGCCGGGCGGGATGGCGCATCCGGCGTCGAACATCTGCACGCCGCCGATACCGGCCTTCGCGAGCGCCTCGAAGTCGCAGGTGATGCCTTCCTTCGTGACGTTTCCGTTCATCATGTGGTACCACGTGTGCGGCTTCGCCGATGCGGGCGGGGCCTTGAAGCCGTCCTCAAGGGAGAGACCGGCGTTGGCGAGTGAGGCGTTGTATTCGTCGAGCAGCTTCTTGGCGCAGTTCGTGGTCACGGTCTGCGCGCCACGCTTGAACGCCTCCACGGCGTCGGCGAGGTCGTCGACGGTCCAGACGTGCAGCTCCAGTCCGGCGTCCTTGATCGCCTTCATGTATTCGGGCGTTGTCACGCTCCTGATGAACCGTAGGTCGACGCCGTCCGCGCCCATCTCGCGCGTCGTGGCGATGATGTTCTCGACCGGTTCGGGCGGTGCACCCTTCTTCCAGCCCTTGCAGCAGTTCAAGCAGGACAGCACCTTGTATTCGGGCATCAGCTTCTTGAACGCCTTGCCGCACTCCACCGAGCCGCAGAGGAAGAGGGTGTTTTTCGGGTTGGCCCTCTTCTGCTTCTCGAATATCGCCTTGACGTACGGGACGATCTCGGCCGACTTCGACTTCACGTCGATGTAGAGCCAGCGCCCGTCGCGGGTGAGCTCCAGCACCTCCTCCAGGAGCGCGGGACGCGTCCCGGCGAACTTCGAGCCCCTCCACTTGCCCCAGTTGCCGACGTCGAGCTTCGACACTTCGTCCCAGGTGGCGTCGTTGCACTTCTTCGTGTTCGCGCCGCCCGAAGTGCGCGTGAGCGTCCTGTCGTGGAACGTGAACACGCGCTTGTCGGCGGAGAGGTAGATGTCGCACTCGAAGCCGAAGTTGCGTTCCACGGCGGTCCTGTACGCGGGGAGCGTGTTTTCCGGTGCATCCACGGACTCGCCGCGATGGGCGATCAATGTGTCATAGGCTGGGCAGACTGCCTCGCAAGCGGAGACAAGCAGCGCGGCAACTGCGGCGATGGCTGTTTTCTTGTTCATGACAACATCCATGTTACTTTTCACTTTTCACTTCAATTCTGGCCTCGAAGAACGCGGGCGGGGTTTCACCATCGATTTGGATTGTCGCGGTGGCGGTCTCTCCTTCACCGAAATTCTCGTTGGAAAGCTCCAGATTCCCGAGCAGAGTCGCACTCGACTTGAACGCCTCCAGGGTGGCGGCGCCGTAGAACCTGAGACTGCCATATATGGTCTGGGCGATGGCTCCTTGACGCACCAGCTCAACCTCTACCGTGACCACGTCTTTGCCGACCGATATATCCGTAATCTCGAACGTGTAGGAGCGTTCGTCGTCGGTAATGTCGAGGTTGAGGAGATGCGCCGTGTCGAATTCGGCTAAGGAGACTGCCGCGATCTTGCCGGCGACGGACGTCTTCCCCCCTGCGCACTTGTTCAGCCACTCAGCCTCGGCGGCGCTCAGGATCTTTTGCGCGTTGTCCTTCAAGACGACCGCCTCCTCCGCGCTGAACCCTTCCACCGCCACATACTCGCCAAGTATCGAGCGCAGCGCACCTTCGCCAGCGAAAACAATGCGCGAAATGCCGGTTCCGGAGGCGGCAAGGGAGAACGCGCTCGCGCCGCCTGTCGCAGCCAGCGCGCGCCACTCTCCGCCGTCCTGCACCGCGACCGAATACGTGCCTGCGGTGTAGTCGAAGACGAAGCGGAACGTGTATTCGACGCCAACCTGCGGCATCACACCCTCGGCTTCCACATCAACCCAGCCCAACTCACCCACTCCTCCACTCCCAACTCCCAACTTTCCCCTCGTCCAGACCTGGAGGCATCCGTTCGTACCGAGCCACACCGCCCCCTGCGCCGTCTCGTCCGGCGTCGCCTCTTCATCCGGCACGGCGGAGAAAGACGCCGTCACGGTCATCGTGACGACATTGCCGCCGGACGCCGAGCCGGGCGTGAACACGTTTTCGCCGGCAAGCTCCGCCGTCCACGAGCCTGCGTCCCATGCAACGGCGGGCGACCATGCCCCCGTGCGCCCGGTCGTAAGGAA
>JAZSLQ010000250.1:0-33990 GCA_045535455.1 Kiritimatiellia bacterium
AGAAGAGGCGCCCCGGGTGCTCCCTTGCCCGCTCGCACGAGGGCGACGTCGCGCGGGTCGAGGGCCGCACGTTCATCTGCGCAAAGAAGGAGATCGACGCGGGTCCGACGAACCACTGGATGGACCCCGAGGTCATGAAGAAGCTCATGCTCAAGAGCTACAAGGGCTGCATGAAGGGCCGCACGATGTACGTGATCCCTTACGCGATGGGCCCGATCGGCAACCCGATCACCCAGTACGGCATCGAGATCACCGACTCGCCTTACGTCGTCGTCAACATGAACATCATGACCAGGACGGGCGACGCCGTTCTCAAGCACCTCGGCAAGGATGGTGACTTCATCCCCTGCATCCACTCCGTCGGCGCTCCTCTCAAGAAGGGCCAGAAGGACGTCGCATGGCCTTGCGCGAAGAAGATCGACGACAAGTTCATCACGCAGTTCCCCGAAGACCGCCAGATCTGGTCGTTCGGCTCGGGCTACGGCGGGAACGCTCTCCTCGGCAAGAAGTGCTTTGCGCTCCGCATTGCCTCGAAGCTCGCGAAGGACCAGGGCTGGATGGCCGAGCACATGCTCATCCTCACGCTCACGAGCCCCGAGAAGAAGCAGTACCACGTCACGGCTGCGTTCCCGTCTGCCTGCGGCAAGACGAACCTCGCCATGATGCTCCCGAAGCTCAAGGGCTGGAAGCTCCAGACGATTGGCGACGACATCGCGTGGCTCAAGCCGGGCGACGACGGACGCCTCTACGCGATCAACCCCGAGGACGGCTTCTTCGGCGTCGCGCCGGGAACGTCGATGGACTCCAACCCGAACGCGCTCAAGAGCTGCAAGAAGGGCACGATCTTCACGAACGTCGTTCTCACCCCCGATGGCGACATCTGGTGGGAGGACATGGGCGTCAAGGCCCCGAAGGAAGGCGTCGACTGGAAGGGCAACCCCTGCTACGTCTGCAAGGACGATCCTTTCCGCATGGGCCCGAAGCCGGGCATGACGAAGGCCGAGATCAAGGCGTCGGGCTATGTCGCCGCGCACAAGAACTCGCGCTTCACCGCTCCCGCCGAGAACTGCCCCGTTCTCGACAAGGCCGGCTTCAACGGTCTCTGGAACAAGAAGCCCACGGGCGTGCCGATCGACGCGATCCTCTTCGGCGGCCGCCGTCCTTCGACGATCCCGCTGGTGAACGAGGCGAAGAGCTGGACGCACGGCGTGTTCATGGGCTCCGCCGCGGGCTCCGAAGTCACCGCCGCCGTCATCTCCGACCAGATCGGCCAGGTCCGCCGCGACCCGATGGCGATGCTTCCGTTCTTCGGCTACAACGTCGCCGACTACTTCCAGCACTGGTTAGAGATGGAGCGCACGAGCGCCGATGCGACGAAGCTCCCGAAGATCTACTTCGTCAACTGGTTCCGCAAGGGCGACGACGGCCGCTTCATGTGGCCTGGCTTCGGAGACAACAGCCGCGTTCTCAAGTGGATATGCCAGCGCATCGAGGGCCAGGTCAAGGCCAACGTCACCCCGATCGGCAACCTCCCGCTCGAGAAGGACATCGACCTCTCGAACAACGTCGGCAAGTTCAAGGTCGTCCCCGAGGACCTGAGGGCGATCCTGAAGGTCGACAAGGAGGGTTGGAAGAAGGAAATCGCGACTGTCGGCGCTTCGTACGACGAGTACGATGCCAAGGCCTCGAAGGACACGGCCGTCCGCTCCACGACGGCGAAGCGCGTCCCGAAGGCCCTCCGCCAGATTCTCGCCGACGTCTCCGCGGCGCTCGCGAAGTGACGCGACGATACCGTCCACATGGATAGCGTGGACAGCCTAACTCCGCCATCATTGGTGGGAGAAACCTGCGGCGAAGCCCAGACCGACAATTCGGCCAGGCTTCGCCGCTGGCTTGTGCTGCATGTGAAGCCGAGGACGGAAAAGAAGGTTATGCAGCGCCTCTCGCGCTGCAGGGGCTTTCACTATCTGCCGACCTACGTCAAGGTGACAAAGGTCCAGCGCCGCAAGGTTAGACGCGAGCTTCCGCTGTTCCCGGGGTACGTGTTCGCCCATCTTTCCCCTGCGGAGTGTTCTGATACCATGCGCTCCAATCTCGTGGTGCGGACGATTCCCGATCCATTCCCCCGCGAAACGGTTCGCCAGCTTCGCCAGATAGCCCGCGCCACGCGTTCCGCGCCGGACGTCCGCCCGCTAAAGCAGCTGTTCAAGGAAGGCGAGCGCGTCATTGTGAAGTACGGGCCTCTTCGCGGCACCATCGGGTACGTCCAGCGCGACGAAGGGCGCGCCACGCTCTGCATCAACGTCGATATCCTCGGCTCGGCTGTGGCCGTTTCGGTATCGCCTGGCGACATTGAGAAAATTGACGGCTAAGGTTGACGATATGCTTTCGCTTAAGTACAGTTCGCTTCTCTTCGCGGCTATTTCGCTTTCGGGCTTCGCGGCGCCGACGAAGACAGTTGACGCATGGAGAACGGCCGTCGACAAGTCCGCGGCCGAGCGTGCGTATGTTGCGTACACCTCCAACGTCGTGCATTGCGAATGGGCGGGAGAGGATCCGCGCGTTTCGTCTTTTATGCCTGCGAACGTCGCGTTCAACTTCGCCGTGGTCGGCGATTCCAATTCCGCGAGTCGCGTCACGAAGACGCTCGAGGAAACTGCTGCGGCCATCGATCCGAAGCTTCGAGGGACCCTTGAGCAGTTTGGTCTTCTGAACTCTACGCTCCAGTGGCTTGTGCGCACTTGCCGCCCGGGAGTAACGAATGCAGCCACCTACCTTAACGTGGGCGCCCACCCGGCGGCATTTCGCGAGCAGGGTTTTGATGCAGAGATGCTTAAGGCCGCAGCGCGGCGTATCACCGAGCGTGGCATCGTGCTGCCGGTGCGCGTCAAGGTGGAGTATCTCGACGATCCCGTTCCGTTGAGCAAGGCCGAGCCCTGTGTTGACTATCCAGACATCATGCCTGAAGAGACATTCTCCAATCCGTTTGGCACGGCCATCGTGTTGCGCGCGCCGGAGCGGGTGCGCAAGTTCCGTCTTTCGGCGGCGACATATCCGTTCCCAGACAAGGCGGCGAAATATGTGTGGAGGGCTACGAGAGGCGTCACGATAAGGCCGTGGCCGATGACTCTCGCCGAAGTGCCGGACCGCGGTTTTGCGGACGTGACGGTAAGTGCCGCATATTGCGGAGTGAGGGCGGATATTCTCGTGTTTGCGCAGATGCCAAGCGGGCTTTACGGCCCGCCGAGCGTTGTTTCGATATACAATCCTCCTCTCGCGAAGCGCACATACGTCAAGGGTAAACTAAAGAGCATTGCCTACTTGAAGGATGCGAAGAATGTCCCGTACGACATCAGCCCGATCTGGGCGCCGCGCGAGTGGAGGGACGATTTCGCGCTCAGCAGCAAGGGAAGGATCATCTCTTTTACGCGCACGGACCCAAAGTCCTTTGCAGAAGAGCCGTTCTCGGCAATTGGGGAACTTGTTCTTTCGATGTCGTCGAGCGGGGCTCCTCTCGTCACGAGGAAAGTCGAGTACTTTATTTCGCCTGAAACGGGGGCTCTCGGCTACAGGCCCGTAGGCGAGGAGAAGAAGTATCGCCTTGGCGAATCGCCGTTTCGCCGCAGTGGAGAGTGACATGGAAGTCAAGATAGAGGAGTCCTGGAAGAAAGTCCTTGCGGAGGAGTTCGAAAAGCCGTACTTCGCCGAGCTCGCCAATTTCGTAAAGGCCGCCTACAGGAACGGCGTCGTCTATCCTCCGCCAGGGAAAATCTTCAACGCGTTCAACCGCACGCCTTTCGACAAGGTCAAGGTCGTGATTCTCGGGCAGGACCCGTACCATGAGCCAGGGCAGGCGCAGGGGCTCGCGTTCTACGTCCCGCCTGAAGTCACGCCGCCGCCATCGCTCGTCAACATAGCGAAGGAGCTCGGACACATGCCCGATCTCCTCAAGTGGACAGACCAGGGCGTCCTTCTCCTCAATGCGACGCTGACCGTCGCGGCGCATCGCGCGGGAAGCCACCAGAACAAGGGCTGGGAGGTGTTCACCGATGCGGTTGTACGCGCTCTTGCCGAACGCCGCGATCACCTTGTCTTCATTCTCTGGGGCGCGTATGCGCAGAAGAAGGGCGCGTTTATCGACCGCAATCGCCACTGCGTGATTGCATCGCCCCATCCCTCGCCGCTTTCCGCACATCGCGGGTTCTTCGGCTCCAAGCCGTTTTCCCGCGCTAACGACTATCTCGCATCGGTGGGAGTTCCGCCAGTCACATGGTGATCGCCGGCAATCGCGGGAAGGGGATCGCCTGTATCGTCGCAAGCGCGTTCGGCTTCGCGCTGATGGCGTTTTTCGTCCGGCTGTGCGACGACTTTGGCGGGGAAATCACGTGCTTCCAGAAGAGTTTTTTCAGGAATGCCCTTGCTCTTGTGATCGCGCTCGTCGTTTTCTGTCGGGGCAGGAGGGGTACGCATGCTGGGGCTAAGGGCGTTAGGGCTTTAGGTTTTCTGTCGCCCTATTGCCCTAATTCCCTAGGTTGCAAAGCAACCGTAGCTTTAATCCTTCGTGCAGTCTTCGGCACTGTCGGGATATTCGCAAACTTCTACGCGCTCTCTAAGATTCCCATTGGCGAGGGCATGACGCTCAACAAGACGGCGCCTTTCTTTACTGTCCTCTTTTCATGGATTCTCCTCGGCGAGCGCGTCTCGTGGCGGCAGTTCGGCCACCTTCTTCTCGCGTTTGTCGGCGCTGCGCTCGTGATGAAGCCGGGTTTTCGCGGCGGCGGCACATTTGCCGCGGCAATGGCGCTTACGGGGGGCTTGGGCGCGGGGCTTGCGTACGTGTGCGTCCACCAGCTCGGGCGCATGAAGGTGAATGGCGCTTTCATTGTCCTTTTCTTCAGCGCGTTTTCGTGTCTCGCGTCATTGCCTTTCACGGCGGTAGATTTTAGGCCAATGACCTTTGCGCAAGTTCTCATACTTGTTGGCGCTGGTGCGGGCGCGGCACTCGGGCAGTTCGGCGTCACTGCAGCCTACCGCTACGCCGAGCCGCGTTCGATAGCCGTCTTTGACTACACCAACGTCGTCTTCACCGCGCTTTTCGGCTTTGTGTTCTTTTCGCAAGTCCCCGACGCGCTTTCGGTAGTGGGCTTCCTCGTAATCCTTCTCGCTGCCTGCGCGATATAGACTAATGGTTCCTATTCGCTCTTTGCGGGGTGCTTATGCGACTTGGGTGATACCGAGCGGGAATATTCGCCGTTGACATGGTGGGACGGATTTGATATATTACCGCTCGGTAATGCGAGGAATGTCAGGATGAAGCATATTGAGCTAAAGACGGTCAAGGAGATTGGAAACCTTGTTCGCAACGAGCGCAAGCGGCAAAATGTTACGCAATTGCAACTGGCTGGGTTGGCTGGTACAGGCATACGCTTTGTCTCTGACCTTGAAAACGGCAAGGGAACGATTCAAGTTCAGAAATTGCTGAAAATCGTTCAGACGCTTGGACTTGGGCTGTTTGTCTTCAGCCCTTGGGAAAATGAGTGATGGAGAGTCTTGACATCTATCTTCGGAATCGTCTTGCCGGGCGCCTTGATCGGCTCGACAACGGTGCGTTGTCATTTTGCTATGACGCAGGATATCTTGCTTTGCCGGACGCAGCCGTCTTGTCGAGCACGTTGCCGCTTTCAGAAGAGCCGTATGCTGAACGGGACATTGCGGCATTCTTCTCGAACCTCCTTCCCGACGAGGGCGTTCGTCGGCGAATAGCGGAGATTCTTAATCTGACTCCTGAAGATACGTTCGGTCTTCTGCGAATTCTTGGTGGCGACTGTGCTGGCGCGGTTTCGTTTCAAGTTCCAGGGAGACGGCCAAACGGAGCGACAAAACCGCGATATCGCGCGTTGTCGGATTCTGAAGCGGCGAATCTGCTGCGCGACCTGGCGAACAGGCCGTTGGGCATAGATGGGAACTTTCGCGGAATTTCCGGTGCAGGAGCGCAGGACAAGCTGATTGCCTGCGTCGTGGAAGGGAAAATACTGTTGCCGCTCGACGGGACGCCATCGACGCATATCATCAAGCCGGATTTGGCTCGTTTCCCGCAGAGCGTTTTCAACGAATGGTTCTGCATGAAGCTTTCTGCCGCCTGTGGATTCGACACGGCGTCATGTGATATCGTCGAGTTCAGCGGTGAGCCCTATTATGTGACGGCTCGCTATGATCGCCAGATTGAGAATGGCGTGGTTACGCGGTTGCACCAGGAGGATTTCTGCCAGTTGCTTAAGTGCCGTCCTGAAATCAAGTATCAGGATCAGGGCGGGCCTTCCATCGTCGATTGCGCTCGACTTATGAAGTCGCTTCGGCTGCCTGTTGCAGACCTCGTCTCTTTCATTGATCGCATCGTGTTCAACTTCATTGTCGGAAACGGAGATGCCCACGGAAAGAACTTCTCGGTTCTTTATCGAGATAGGCGGCCCCGTCTGGCTCCTGTATATGACGTGTTGTCAACGACTGTCTATCCGGCAATTGCAAGGCGCATGGCCATGAAGTTTGACGGCAAGTTCGAATTTAGGTGGATTTCGGCGGCGAAAATTGTCCGCACGTTTGCCAGGGCGGAAATTGGAGATAAGGTTGTTGCAGATTCGATTGCGAGGATTTCTTCGGCTGTAAGGTCTCATCTCCCTGACATGCTCGACATGGCGGAAGCGGAACATCCGTCGCCAGTCTATTATTATATTGCACAAGGTATCCATCGCCGGTTGCGTCAGTTGAACTCTGATTGATCTTGTATAAGCCCTTGTTTCCTTGCCACGCATGGTGGGCATTTGATACAATACATCTACAATGAAAATAACCATGAAGCTTGCCGTGCTTGCCCTCTCCGCGATGATCGCCTCAGTCGCGGCTGCTGGCGAGGGCATCGTGCTTGAGATCGACCCTCAGGCGGTAATGGAGATACTGCCCCTCGCGGCCGAGGCGCTTGCAATACAACAGCGTGCCACAGAGCGCGAGGCGAAGCATGCGGAGGAGCTTAGGAAGAAAGGCGTTGCAGAAGTCCCGCCGTGCGGCAGCGAACGGTATGTCATTGACACTTCCATGTTCGGAGGGTTCTCGTTCGACGACTGGGGCGAGCTTTACATCGACCGCCGCTTCGTGACGGACGAGGAGATGAAGACAGTCAAGAAGATCGAGGCGTGGATTGTGAAGTGGTTCCCGGAGCAGACGAAGAAGCGGACGACAAAGCCGCGCAAGAGCGCAGGCGGCGCGGGGCTACCCGTCTTCCGTGGTTTTGAGGACAAGCGCTACCAGGTTCACGACGAGCTGATAGCGAAGCTCGTCGCCGCGTTCAATGCCGACAAGAGGGGCTGGACTGGCGGCACTCCCGAGCAGGCGGCGAAGGTCGGCGATCTTACGCCCGCGCTCGTCAAGGCGCACATGATCGAGGAGTCGGGCGGCAACGGCCCGCGATCCAAGGCGGCGTGGGCGGTAGATCCGCTCCAGGTGAACGTTCCTGGCGACTGGGGCGTCGAGAAGGAACTTGTCGGGCTGACAAAGCCGACGAAGCGCAACGAGGGCTCTCTTGAAAACAACGTCCGCGCGGCGATCAAGTATCTCTCACGCAAGGGCTTCGGCGCCTCTGCGCGACCGGCCGCCTCGCGACCAAAGGGGTTCTTCGACGGTTGGCTTGACGCGCTTCGTCGTTACAACGGGCGGCGCGACCGCACTGATACCGACCGCTATTACAGCGATGAATATGCCGACAAGATCATGAAGCGTGCGAAGGACCCGGACGCCTTCGTCCCGATCGAGATAAAGCTTGCGAAGTAAGGAGAAGAAATGAAGATATTTGCTGTTGCAGTGGCCGCCCTTGCCGCGTTGCCGCTTTCCTCGAAAGCCCAGTCCGTGGGCGACCTCAGGCTGTTGTCCGAACTGCCCCCGGCGGTTCGCAGATATGGCGCGAACGCCGAGGTGACTTTCAAGGTAGTCGACACCGACGGCAAGCCCGTCGAAGGCGTCTCGGTATGCGGCGTCAATACTGATTCCGCCGGCCTCGCGGTCTATTGCGGCATCGTCGTCAACGGGCAGCTGCAAGTCGCCGTCTCGTCGCCCGACATCTATTCGCCCACCGTGGCGCCAATCGTGTTTTCCGAGCTTTCGGACGACAATAAGTCCTTTGCGCCTACGAACATGCAGCCGATCGTGGTGCGTCGCAAGGTAAAGCCGCACGAGATGGTGCGCGGCTCGGTCAATCTCTGGTCCTTCAACCGCGAGCGGCCGATGGAGGGGAAGTACGAGACCGAATGGTTCAATGTCGAGACCGGAATGTTTCCCGGCGTTTCGGGCAACATGGGATACGGCAACTTGATGGCGGGCTATGTCATCCTTGAGCCGAAGTCGCCTGAAGACGGATTCCAAGAGGTTGAGGTCTACCCGGACTCGCTCGGGACGCCACTTGCCGCGCCGACGGACGGATACAAGCCAGGCGTCTTCGAGATGATGTTTCGGGAGGATCGGAGCAGCCGCTCGGGGGAAGGCGTCCGCCTGATTGCGTTTCGTCACAAGACGTCCGCTGGCTTTGTCTATGGCGTAGTCAAGATGAACGGCAGGTTTTGCAACAATCTTGAGTATATCGTCAATTCTGTCGCAGGGGAGCAGTCGCTCGAGGCAGAGGAGCGTAGATGGTCTTCGTTTCGATAATTGCCTCCGTTGCGGTCAGGCTCGCGCCGATGACAGAGCCGATCGTAGCGCCGGATGCGACGGCTCTTGCGCGGTGGGAGTTCGATGCGGCGCCTACGCTGGTTGACTGGCGCAGACCGGCGCCGTATCCGCCGGGGAAGGGGCAGCCTGGCTACGGCTGGCCGTCGCGCGTCGAGGATTACGAGGTCGACAACGCTCTTGCGGAAAAGCTTGCGGAGTACCCGGGTCTCGAGGCGCACTGGTTCGTCAGGGAACCGCTCGATTGCAAGTCGGCCGAATACGGACGCAAGGCCAAGAGCTATGCAGACGCGATCCCGTTTCTCCTGTTCCGTCCGAAACCTCGCCCGTGCCGTTGGTGGAAGCCGTTTAGCTGGTTTGATTCGGGCAAGGTTCCCCTTGTCGTCTATCTCCCTGGAAACGGCGAGCAGGGCACGGACCTCGTGAAGCAGTTCCGCCAGGTCGGCGTGATCGGCCGGGTCGTTGGCGACGAGTTTCAGGACGACCACCAGGCGTGGCTTCTCGTCCCGATGCCGCCCACAAATGCCAATTGCGGCATTCCCTCGGGTTATCCTGTCCAGCCGCGGGCTCCACTCATCACCCTCTACGACGATCTTGTGCTCAAGGTCGTCGAGATGTCGTGCGCCGAGGGCGAGACCGCGCCCCCTGTCGACGATCGGCGCATCTACCTTACCGGACTCGGCAGCGGGGGATCGATGGCGATTGCAATGTCGCTCGACCATCCTGGGCGTTATGCCGCTACCGCAGTCGCCTGGGCGCGCCCGCACCATCAGCCGGTGCTGCATCCCGACGCCCCGGGGAACTGGTGGTTCGGATACGAGGAAAAGACGTATGCCGACATGCCAGAGTCGTACAAGGATTTTTACGAAAAATTCTGGGGCAAGTTTCGCGGCGACGTCGAGCGTTTCGGCGGTTCGTTCATGTATCGGACATATTCGAAAGGCGAGCATGCCTGTTGGTGGGACGTCATGTGGAAGTCCGACGAATTCTGGAAATGGTGTTTTGAAAAAGAAAGCGAATGCGAAGTGGAGGTCAAGAAATGAGCTGTTCAGCGATTATGGCGGTCGTCTATATCCTCGGGGTCTCCCCTGCAGACGAGACGGCGGTATGCTTTGGCACAGAGGAGTCGGGGGCGTTTGCGCCGGCGGCATTCGAGGAACGACGCCATTCCCCCGGCACGACGGACGCGCTCAAGGGCGTAAGGACGCTCGTGTTCGCACAGGAGGTCTCGGAGGTCGGCGACGGCGCCTTTGCCGGCGCTCCGGACCTCGAGACGGTCAGCTTCGAGGGAAGGGTGTCCTCGCTCGGCGCGCGAGCGTTTGCAGATTCGCCTAAGTTGACATGCGTCGTCTTTGCGTCGCGCAATCCCATAGATGCCTGCGTGGACACGTTCGCCGGAGCGCACGCGCAGCTGACCGTAGTCTATCCGCGCGACAACTATGGTCCGCTTGAAATCATGCACCCTGCGGCGATCTGGAAGAACATGGTCTGCGTGAGGATCCCCTGGAATGGAGCCAAGTCGTTGACCTGCCTCCTTGCGCCGTCCGATGCCGTGCCGGACAGACAGATGGCGCGTGTGCGCACGAATACGGCCGTCGTCCGCTACGAGGGCCCTCGCGTCACCGCCGATGGATGGCTTGTCAGGATTAGCGATGGAATTGCAAAGCTGATCGCCTATCTGCCTGGCGACAGAAACGCTTTGGAGCTGCCGGCGAAGATCGGCGGAATTCCAACCTCGTGCCGCGAATATGGAGACGGCGCGGAGCCCGGCGAGGAAATGAAGTTCCGCACCCTCCTTGTGGAACAGTCCTCGCTTGACGACCTGAGAAACTATGGCGCCAGGTATATTTTGGCGAAGGACGGCTGTGTCTATGTGCGCGGAAGCGTTCCGGACTCCATGTCCGGTTGGAGCTTTAAGTCCACTTGCGTGCCAACATGGACGACGCTTGACGACGTCGTCTCGCTGACGAACGGTCTTCCTTGCGAAAGCGGCTACCGCTACCTCGTCAAGGGCGGAGAGGTCGCGGCGATTCTTGGAAACGAAAAAGACGACAAGCGCGGCAATGCCTCCTTGTTCCGTCCGGCTCCCAATGAAGGGAAGGGCGTTTCGCTTGTTGTGCCGAAGACGATGGGCGGCAAGCCGGTCACCATGCTTTCGCCCGGGCTGTTCTCGGCTCGCGCCGACATCGCGTCCATAGAGTTTCCCGATACGGTCGAGGAATTGCCTGCTGGCATCTGCTACGGCTGTCCGAATCTCCGTGAGGTCAAGTTGCCGAAGAGCCTGAAGCGCATCGGGCGGCTCGCATTCTACGACTGTCCGAAGCTTTCGAATCTCCGGATACCAGATGGCGTTGTCTGCGAAACGTGGGCGTTCGACAACAAGCCGACTGCCGACAACCGCGTCATTCTCAAGCCATAATCTAGACGGAGTGCGGGAAGGTCCGCAAGGAGTGGCATGCGGCCCCCGCCTCGCGAACTTCGGCCCTTACCGCCTTGCCACGCATAGTGCGGATTTGATACAATGCGTCTACAATGAAAAAATCTACGACACTTGTTGCTTGTTCAGTTGCTATGTTTGCGCCATGCGCTGTTGCGTTTGCCGCGCAGCCCACTGGAACGGAGTGGAAGGAACCGGAGAATTTGTCGTTCGGGCGCGAAGAGCGCCGTGCGGCGTTCTCGAGCTTCGACACGCTCGAAAGCGCACTCAAGATTCTTCCCGAGTTCTCGGAGCGCACAATCTCACTCGATTCGGACACCGCGTGGAAGTTCAAGTGGTCGCCCGACCCCGCGTCGCGCCCCGTCGGCTTCGAGAAACCGGCGTATGATGTCTCGGGCTGGGAAACGATCAAGGTGCCGTGCTCCTGGCAGGCGTATGGCGCGAATGGAAAGGGCGGATGGGGCACGCCCATCTACACTAACCAGACCTATCCCTTCAAGCGCGACCAGCCGGACGTGATGGGCGAGCCGCCGAAGGACTGGACCGCCTACTCTGCGCGCAACCCAGTAGGCTCCTACCGCCGCGACTTCGAAGTTCCCGAGAAGTGGAACGAACAGGATATCTTCCTCAAGTTCGACGCAGTTGATTCCTTCTTTTACCTCTGGGTCAACGGCGAGTACGTCGGCTTCTCGAAGGACTCGCGAAATCCGGCAGAGTTCAATGTCACGAAGTTCGTGAAACCCGGCAAGAATGTCGTCGCGCTCGAAGTCTACCGCTATTCGGACGCATCGTATCTCGAAGACCAGGACATGTTCCGCCTCTCCGGCATCGCCCGCTCGACATGGCTTCTTGCAAGGCCGAAAGTGCGCATACGCGATTTTACGGTGACGCCACGGCCTGTAGACAGGGAGAGGCTGAACGGTGATTGGGTTCTTGATGTCAGGTATGATGTTGTTCCTGCTGGCACGTCGCTCATGTTTGGCGGACTTTTCGATATGGGTGACATGCCGGTTGCATGCCTGACAAGAAGCAGGTCCGCGGAGTCGGCTATAATCGTCACTGTGAAGGGCCCGAAGCTCTGGAGCGCCGAGGAACCAAACTGCTACAAGATGCTGCTGAGATGTGGATCGGAATACGTTTCTTGCCTTGTCGGTTTCCGCACTTCCGAAATCCGCGACGGACGCTACTACTTCAACAACGAGAAGATCAAGCTTCGCGGCGTGAACAGGCACGAGACCGATCCGATGTACGGACACTGGGTGCCGCGCGAGAGGCAGCTTGAGGACATTCGCCTCATGAAGGAGGCGAACGTCAACCATATCCGCAACTCGCACTATCCGCAGGACGACTACTTCTACTACCTCTGCGACATCTACGGCATCTACGTGATGGACGAGGCGAACGTCGAATCCCACGGCTACTACTACGGCGAGGCCTCGCTCTCGCACCGCAAGGAATGGGAGAAGGCGACGGTCGCGCGCAACATCGACATGGTGCGCAGAAACCGCAACCATCCGTGCGTCACGATGTGGTCCTTAGGCAACGAGGCGGGCCCGGGCGAGAACTTCGCGGCGGCAGCGGCGGCGATTCGCAAGATCGACACTTCGCGTCCCCTGCAGTACGAGCGCGACAACTCCGTAGTTGACATGGACTCCAACCAGTATCCGGGCGTCGACTGGGTTCAGTGGAAAGCGAGCGACCACAAGGCGAAGAAGCCGTTTTACATTTCCGAATACGCGCACAACATGTGCAACGCGATGGGCAACCTCAAGGACTACCAGGACGCGATCGAGTCGTCGGACGTAATCCTCGGCGCGGCGATTTGGGATTGGGTCGACCAAGGGCTTTGGAAAAAGAACAGGGACGGCAAGATGATTCTCGCCTACGGTGGCGACTTCGGCGACAAGCCGAACGACGGACAGTTCGTGATGAACGGCGTCATTCTCTCCGACCGCCGCCTTGAGCCCGGCTATTACGAGGTCAAGCACGTCTTCCAGCCGTTCGACATCAAGTTCTCCGAAGACGGCAAGAAGGTGACCGTCAAGAACCTGAATTACTTCAAGCAGGCGTCGGGATATACGCTCAGCGTGGCGGTGCTTGGGGCGGAAAGACCTTCGAAGGCATCGCATCCTCTCGACATTGCCCCGCGCGGAAGCGCGACGTTTGATGTCGCGGGGATTAAGCCGGGGGCGGTATGCGTGAGGTGCGCGATAGTCCTTGACGAAGATGATGGATTGCTGAAGACGGGACATGTCGTTGCGAATGGCCAGTTCGACATCAAGGGAATATTCGACGCAGAGAACAGGATCGTCGTAAAGTCGGAAGGAAATGTAGAGGATGCGTCCGACGCGATGTCGATCGGCTTTAAGGCAGGCAACACGGAAGTGCGCTTTAACCGCGAGTCCGGCGCACTCGTCTCGTACAAGAAGGGCGGGCAAGAGTTCCTTCTTGCGCCGATGACGGTCGATGCGTTCCGTGCGCCAAGTTCCAACGAGGTCGGGCTCGGCGACAGGTGGGCGATGGCGGGGCTCCGCGAACTTGTGCAGAAGGTGACCTCGGTCTCCGAGGTGACGACGAATCCCGATGGCTCCAAGTCGTTCACGGTCGTCGCTGACGTGCGCGGAAAGCAGAAGGAGCATCTTGTCGGCTTTGGCGGACGTACTGGAAAGCAGGCGGAGTTCGTGCGGGCTGGAGATGTCCTGCCGAGTGATCCACATTTCTCCATCGCGCAGAAATGGACTGTGTTCGGCAGCGGCAACGTGGCGTGCCAGTCCGAAATCCGTTCTCGTGGACGCGTGATGGAACTTGCACGAATCGGCTACCGTCTTACGCTCGACAAGGGGCTCGACCGGGCGAACTGGTTTGGAGCTGGGCCTTTCGAGAACTATCCCGATCGTGTGAGCGGTGCGTTCACCGGATGGTGGAGAAGGGGCGTTGCCGAAATGGTGGAGCGTTACGCGAAGCCCCAGGACATGGGCATGAGGTGCGGTACGGCCTGGGTTGCGCTCGCTGGCGCCGGCAAGATGTTCATGGCCATGTCGCTTGGCGAGCCGTTCTCGTTCTCGGCGATTCCATATTCGCCTGCCGAACTTGCGCTTGCCATGCATCCAGAGGAGCTGCCTGATGTCGCAAAGACGGAGCTGGGGATTTTTGCGGCGGTACGCGGTCTTGGCGGCGCGTCGTGCGGACCGGGACCGCTTGGAAAGGACATCATAAGGAACAACAAGACATTTGTCCTCGACTTCGTTATTGGGACGCCTTCTGACATCGACAAGCTGCCATACCTGCCGCATCCAGAGCTGCCGCCGGATGTTCGGACGGGCGAGGACATCGTACCGACGGTCGTCGCTTGTTCGTCAGCCGAGCCAGGCGAAGGCGATGCCGAGCATCTCGTTGACGGCGATCTCTCGACGATCTGGCATAGCCAGTACGGCGTCACGCTCACTAAGTATCCGCACTCCGTCACTGTCGACATGGGGCGCGACCTGACGGCCAAGGGCGTCTCGATATGGCAGAGGCAGAACGGCCCTAACGGCAACGTGAAGAATTTCAAGTTCGAGATTTCCGAGGATGGCAAGCAATGGCGCGAAGTGATTGCGTCGCAGCTGACGCAGGGCACGGCCGAGCAGAAGTTCACGTTTGCCAAGCCCGAGAAGCTGCACTACTGGCGCTTCACTGGGCTCAATGAGCACAATGGTCGCGAGTTCGCCTCACTTGCTGAAATACGGGTTGAGTGATTTTTGCATCTGACGCCTGGCGGCTGGTTGAAATGATAGAAATGATATAATACTCGCATGAAGACTGATCTTGCAAAGTTCATCGACCATACGCTCCTGAAGCCCGACGCGAAGGCGTCTGACATCGCACGGCTCTGCCGCGAGGCGAAGGAGCATGGCTTCAAGTCCGTGTGCGTGAACCCGTGCTGGGTTCCGAAGTGCCGCGAGATGCTCGCGGGAACAAAGGTCGCGGTATGCACAGTGATCGGCTTTCCCCTTGGTGCGACGAGCACGTTCGCGAAAGTCGAGGAGGCGCTGCAGGCGATAGACGACGGGGCGGACGAGCTTGACGTCGTCTTGAACCAGGGGCTTCTCAAGAGCGACATCTACGCGTGCTTCTGCGAGCTTTCCGAGATCGTCCGCGAGTGCCGCGCCGCGAAGAAGGGCGTCGTCCTCAAGCTCATCCTCGAATGCTGCAACTTGACGAAGGATGAAATCGTCGTCGCGTCGACCGCGGCGAAAAAGGCGGGGTTCGATTTCGTGAAGACATCGACAGGTTTCGGCAAGGGCGGCGCGACCGTCGCCGACGTCAAGCTTATGCGAAAGACCGTCGGCGCGAAGATGGGCGTAAAGGCGGCGGGCGGGATCCGCGACCGCAAGACCGCGCTTGCGATGATTCGCGCAGGCGCAAACCGCATCGGCTGCTCGTGCGGCCTAGAGCTAGTGAAGTGACGGCTTTTCGGCTGCCGATGTGTGATTATGGCGCGTGAGCAAGGCAGTATAAAAGGCACAGTCGTAAACGAGACGTTTCGAGTCGTCCTGTTTCTTGTCTACTACTTGGCGCTGGTCTGCCTGGGCATCGCCATTCTTGTCGCTGCGTTTTATGTGGCCAAGTTCCTGGGCGAGGAAGTTCTGCCGAATGCAAAAGGGCGCGGCGTAATTGGCGTCATTGTCGTCATCGCCGGTGTGTTGTCGCTGGCCGGAGTGTTTGGCATATATCTGATAAAGCCGCTTTTCTCCTTCACCAAGAGCAAGAATGAAGAACGCGTCGAAGTGAGTGAAGACGACTGCCCCAAGCTTTTTGGGCTTATCCGCAGACTGTCGAAGTGCACAGGTTTTAGGATGCCGCGCCATGTCTATCTCACGACCGATGTGAACGCATGTGTGTTCTACAACACCGGATTCTGGAGCATCTTCCTGCCAGTGCGGAAGAATCTCGAGATAGGACTTGGAATCTTCAATGCGACGACGATTCAAGAGGTCAAGGCCATCCTCGCGCATGAGTTCGGGCACTTTGGCCAGAGCAGCATGAAGGTCGGGTCTGCGGTGTCGGTCACAAACAAAGTGCTGTACAACCTGATTTATACCGACGACTTCTTCGATAACGCGCTTTTCAGCTGGCGCAACGCCGGATGGCTGCTCTGGAGATTGTTCGGCATGCTTGCCTATGGCATGACGACGTTGGTAAAGCTGATGACGAGACACGTGTTCTTGTTTGTGCAGATAGGCGAGCGGAAGCTGTCTCGCCTAATGGAGTTTGGCGCGGACGAAGTGGCGTGCAGATGTGCCGGATCGGACGCGTTCGTTTCTGCGATGTGCAAGATCGAGCTGCTTGGTGCGTGTGACATGAATCGTCTGCGGCCGTTCCTGAGTAAGAGCCTGGGCGAGAACAAGCTGCCGGACAATTATTTCAGGGCGCACGATGCAGTTGCCAAGGCGTTGAGCAAGGAGGGATTTCCGGCGTTGGCGCACGACGTGCCGCTTAAGAACACCTATGACTTTGGCGTAGCCGAATCGAGGGTCAAGATAAAGGACGTGTGGAGCACGCATCCTGAGCTCGCCGACCGATTGGCGTGTGCAAGGGAGCTGGCTCTTACATGCGGGAATGAAGAATCAGATCCCGCCTGGACCTTGATCCCGGAAGAACTGGCGCAGAAGGTTTCTGACCGGTTCTTCCAGTGTTGTGTTGCCGACATGGACAAAAAGCCAGAGATCGTCAGCTCTGCGGAATTTCAGGCGTTTGTCGACAAGTGGTATGCGGAGAACGGATTTCCGCTGGAGTACGAGCCGTTCTTTGCCCGGTCGTTGGAAAAGTTTGATCTGCAGAAGGCGTTTGAAGTCGACGTCAAGGAGAACCCGTTTACAGCTGAATACAGGCGACTCGTGGGAGAGTTGAACACGGCAAAAGCGGACATGGAGACGCTGGAGCATGTCGCGTCTGGCGAAATCGAGGCGAAGAAGTTCCTCTACAACGGCGCGGCGTATACGAAAAAGACGGCGCCTGTCGCCCAGCACAAGGAATATCTGGACGGGCTTGCGGCTGCCGTTGCAAAGTGCGACTCTGCGGCATGCTCCTATTTGACGCACATCGGGAACGACGCCGACCGCAGTCATGTGAAAACGATGTATGGGAACATGATGACGATGAAAGCGCTGTGCTCGCAGCTTTCAGAGCGGCTGTTGCCACACGAGGAATTCATCGATCGGTGTCTGGCAAATTGCGAGAATCTGAACGCGGACGGATATCATGAGTTGTGTGCTAGGATCGTGGCGCACGAGAAGGAGTTTCGGCAAGGCGTAGCTGAAGTGCAGCGGACGCTTCCCGATGCAATACCAGACGACGAATCTGGGAGACGCATGCTCGAGTATGCGTCAAAGTCGCACAATTGCGAATCTGACTTCGCCCTGGAGTCGTTTCAGGAACTGCAGGACTACCGCAACGCCTTTGGGTCGATGTGCGGAGACTACAGCCTCCGTTGTAAACTGGCAATTGCCCGTTTCGCGGCCGCTCAAATCAACAAGGGCTGAAAACGTGCGGCGTGGGCGGCGCGGGGACAGGCCCCGCGAAAGCCTGATTTTTCAGCGTTTCTCGGGGCCTGTCCCCGATTTCGGCCACGATTTGGCCCTTGTCGCCGGCCATCCCCTTGTCGCCGACGGCCGAAACGAATTCATATTCAATTCATTTTTCTTTCGCCGAAATGTGGTATGATGCATCTGTCGCCGCGGGAAGCGGCGGCGGAAAGGACTACAAAATGGCAAGAACGGCAAGAATCAAGAAGTCTAACAACGGAACCGCGCGATACCACCTCATGTCGCGCACGAACGACAGGCGTTTCCTGTTCGAGAAGGGGAGGGTCAAGACGCAGCTTGTTGACGCGCTAAAGCGCGCGGCGGCGTTCTCGGGCGTGGAGCTCGAGGCGTATGTCGCGATGGACAACCACTTTCACATAGTCTGCAAGGTGGTGCGCGGCGGGGAGGAACTGACCGAGGGCGAGCTTCTCCGCCGCGTCGCGGCGCTGAAGGGCGAGCGGGCGGCCGAAGACCTCGCGTCGCACTGGAAGGAACTCCGCGACATCGGCATGGATTCCGCGGTCGTTGAGGCGCAGGACCGCCTTCGTGCGCGGATGAACGACGTAAGCGAGTTCATAAAGACGTTCAAGGAGCTCTTCAACGTCTGGTTCAAGCGCGAGCACGGCTACAGCGGCTCGATATGGGATGGCCGCTTCAAGTCGACCTTGGTCGAGGACGGTCGCTACCGCGCGGTCTGCATGCGCTACGTCTACCTGAACCCCGTCCGCGCCGGGATGGTGAAGCACGCGGCGGACTACGCCTGGAGCTGGATCGCCACATTTGACGGCACTTCTGCGGGGTTTGTCCCCGAGGAGAGGCTGATGAGGAGGGTGGCGCAGATAGGGGCGGGGAAGATATTCGGGAGCCTCGCGTTTGTGACTGCTGCGGCGTTTGCGCTGGGAGACCGGTTCCGGTCGCGGAGCGTCGCGGCGCGGGAAGTGGGCGAGCTCGGCTACGCGACGCACGGCTGGCGGCTCGCGAAGGCGGCGGAAAGGGCGGTGTGAAAGGAGGAGAGGCTATGACGGCCAATAAAATAGCGGGTTTCGTGGGGCCTGTCCCCGCGATGGTCTTTTGCGTTGATTCGTGGATGTACAAATCAAACAAGGGCTGAATATGGTATAATGCACGGGAATTTGACAACGGGGAGTGTGAAATGTCGGAAGAATGTACGCATAACTGCTCGACCTGCGGGAAGAACTGCGGGGACAGGAAGGAGAAGTTCGACTTCTCAGCGAAGCTGAACGCCGCGTCGAAAGTCGGCAAGGTGATAGCCGTCGCGTCGGGAAAGGGCGGCGTCGGAAAGAGCTTCGTGACGACGATGCTCGCAGTCGCCGCGGCAAAGCGCGGCCTCAAGGTGGGAATCCTCGACGCAGACGTGACAGGTCCCTCGATCCCCAAGGCGTTCGGCCTCGCGGGCTCGACCTACAAGTCGGACGATGGCATAGAGCCGACGATGACGAATACTGGGATAAAGGTCATCTCGCTCAACATGCTCGTCGAGGATCCGTCTGACCCCGTCGTCTGGCGCGGTCCGGTTATCGCAGGGATAGTGAAGCAGTTCTGGACCGACGTCCACTGGGGAGAGCTCGACGTCATGTTCGTCGACATGCCGCCTGGCACCGGCGACGTGCCGCTCACGGTCTTCCAGTCGCTTCCCGTTGACGGCGTTGTCGTCGTCTCTTCGCCGCAGGAACTCGTCGAGATGATCGTCTCGAAGTCGGTCAAGATGGCGAAGATGATGGAAAAGCCGGTCGTGGGGCTCGTCGAGAACATGAGCTATCTGAAGTGCCCCGACTGCGGCAAGGAGATTCCCGTGTTCGGCGAGTCCAAGGCCGAGGCGATTGCAAAGAAGTTCGGGATACCCGAAGTCGTGCGGCTCCCGGTCGACCCGTCGTTTGCCGCGTCGATCGACGCTGGCGCGGCCGAACTTATCGAGATTCCGGCGTTCGAGGAGTTTGCCGGGAAGGTCATCTGATGCTCTGGATCGGTCCACTCGCCGGAGCGATTCTCTGTTCGCGGGGCGGTTTGCTCGGCGCTTTCTTGGGGTCGCTTCTCGGCGGCTGGATCGAACGGCGCATCCGCGAGGAGCGGTGGCGCGCGAGAGGCGCTCGCCGATCGCCGCGCCAGCATACTAACCCGCTCGCAGACGCCTACCGAACGCTCGGCGTGAAGCCTGGGGCCTCTAAGTCTGCTGTGCGCCGCGCCTACCACGCACTTGCGAAGAAATATCATCCCGACGTCCTTCGTGCATCCGGCGCGAGCGAACGCGAAGTGTCCGAGGCGACTGAAAAGATGTCTCGCCTCAATGCCGCATGGAACATCATTGAAAACCAATAACCCATACACGCTAACCCTTCAACCCTTCAACTTTTCAACCCTTCAACTCTTACATCATGATCATCCTCGGTGTCGATACTTCGCTCCGCTCGACGGGCTTCGGCGTCCTCGAGACGAAGGGCTCGCGCCTCGTCGCGCTCGACTACGGCAACATCCCGAACGCGGCGAAAGTGCCGCTCTCGGAGTGCCTGAAGCGCATCCATGCGAAGATCGCCGAGCTGATAGCAGCGTGGAACCCAGATGTCTTGAGCATCGAGAAGGTCATCTACGGCAAGAACGCCAACACAATGATGGTGCTCGGTGAGGCGCGCGGGGCGGTGATAGTCGCCGGAGCGGACGCGGAGAAGCCCATCTACGAATACGAACCGCGCCGCGTCAAGATGGCGGTGTGCGGCAACGGGCTTGCCGAGAAGGAGCAGATACAGCGTATGGTGAAGACGCTCCTCGCGCTGTCGGAGCTCCCGCAGAACGACGCCGCCGACGCGCTTGCCCTTGCCATCTGCCATGCCCACGCCTCCCCCGTTCTCGCGACGGGCGGCGAAAACCTGGTTTGATGGAACGAAAGCCGTTTGGTATAATACAAGAAACTTGTAGAAAGGACGTCAACGATGAAGTCAGGACATGTCTTTGTGTTAATGGCCGCCGCTGTCGGCGCGTATGCGTCGCTTGGCGAGGAAGTCGCCTCCGCGGTCTCTGCTGTCGACAAGCGGGTCGAATATCGCGATTGCCCCAAATGCGACAAGCGCATCCGCGTCGATCTTGCCGCGGGCAAGGCGTATGTCAACCTTAGTCGTCTTGAGGGCGCCGACAAGGAGGTTGTAGCCGCGCGCGCGGCCAAGCTTCTCGACGCCGCGAAGATCGCGCCGACGAGCGACCCGAAGATCCGCCCGCTTATGGGATGGTCGAGCTGGAACACGTTCGGCGTCAAGATTTCCGAGGAGATCATTCTTGAGACGGCGCGCGCTATTGCGACGAACGGGCTCAAGGATGCCGGCTACATCTACGTCAACATTGACGACGGCTTCTTCTGGGGGCATGGCGAGGACGGGATCCTCAAGTTCCACCCTCAGCGCTTCCCGAACGGAATGAAGCCGGTCGTCGACGGCATCCATGCGTTGGGCTTGAAGGCCGGTATTTATTCCGACGCCGGTGCGGACACGTGCGGCAGCATGTGGGATGCCCCCGACGGCACTAAGGAGAAGGGCGGCCTCGGTGGCGGTCTCTACGGCCACGACGCGGCTGACTGCAAGCTCCACTTCAACGACCTCGGCTTCGACTTCATCAAAGTCGACTACTGCGGCGGACTGCGGCTCAAGCTCGACGAGAAGGTCCGCTACACCGAGATCGCAAATGCGATCAAGGCGACGGGCAGGACTGATGTCCGGCTCAACATCTGCCGCTGGGCGTTTCCAGGAACTTGGGCCGCGGACATCGCGGAGTCCTGGCGCACAACGGGCGACATTCGCGCCAACTGGGGCGAGGTCAAGAAGATCATCAACGAGAACCTTTACCTGAGCGCGTATTCGAAGCCCGGGCACTACAACGACATGGACATGCTCGAGGTCGGTCAGCTCGTCGGGCAGATGAAGTCGGTCTTCGGCAAGCATGGCGACACCGGCATAACCCCCGACGAAGAGACGACGCACTTCGGCATGTGGTGCATGCTCTCGTCGCCGCTTTTGATTGGATGCGACGTGAGGAGCATCCCTGCGTCCTCAAAGGCGCTCATCACAAATCCCTACCTTCTCGCGATGAACCAGAACGACCTCGGGCTTCAGGGGTATGTCGTCGCGAAAGACGGCGACGCGTACATTCTCGTCAAGGATGCGATCAAGAAGTTTGGCAAGTCGCGCTATGTTGCGCTCTACAACGGCTCCGACAAGGCGCACGATTTCACGGTCAGGGCGGCCGATCTCGACCTTGGCGGCAAGATCGACGCGTTTGACCTCGTCGAGATGGCGGACGTCGGCTGCTTTGAGGACCATGTGTCCGTCAACGTCGCCCCTCACGCCTCGAAGTTCTACCGTTTCGACGCCGAAAAGCGCGTCCAGAGGAAGGTCTACGAGGCGGAGTGCGCGTATCTTGCCGACTACCAGGAGATGCACGACGCCGCCAAGTCCGGAACGCCTTTCCCTGCCCCGCAGGAGGGAGCTTCGGGGGGCATGGTTGTCCGCAATCTCGGCAGCCGCGACACCAACTACCTTGAGTGGCGCGACGTCAAGGTCGACGAAGCGGGGAAGTATGCCGTTACCATCGACTACTCGTCTCCCGACGAGCGGTGGTTCGACATTTCCGTTGACGGTGGCGCGCCGCGCCGCGTAAATGTGAAGGGAACGGACGGCAAGTTCATGAAGATAGTGATGGTCCCAGAGCTTTCGGCTGGCATTCACACGATTCGCCTTTCGAATGGCTCTGCGTGGATGCCGGATATCGACCGCATGACGCTCGACTCTGGGAAGGGGCTTGTCTTCTAACGCTCAAATTCGCCAGGCGGTAAAGAGTCTTTGCTATAATATATATGTATCTAAAAGGAGAACAATCAATGAGTAAGCTTATTATCTGGACGGCGCTCGCGGTCGCGGCGACCACGGTGCAGGCCGCTGACATCTACGTCTCGCTCGAGACCGGCAAGAACAAGAATGAGGGCACGAAGGAAGCCCCGCTCAAGAACCTCTGGAAGGCGCTTGAAAACGCGAAGGACGGCGACACGATCCACCTCGCCGAGGGAATCTACCCCGGCAAGATGAAGCAGAACTGGTTCCTGATCGACAAGGCGGTCTCGATCCTCGGCGGCTACTCCAAGGACTTCGCGGAGAGGAAGCCCCTCGAGCACAAGACGATGTTCCAGGCCCTCAACGAGAACAATGACAAGAAGGGCACCGGGCTTGGCGTCTTCACGATCGACTTCACGAAGCAGGCGAAGCAGCCCGACGGCGTCGACATGAAGTTCGACGGTCTCATCTTCGACGAGGGCTTCGCGAACTCCTACCACGAGACGAAGGGCAAGCCCGAGGGCTTCGACACCGGCATGTGGCTCGAGGGCCCCGCGATGAACAAGACGCGCGACAAGTTCCCGTCTGCGAACCGCTACCTCGTCTACTCCGCGACCGCGAACCGCGCGGCCGGCAAGCTCTCGTTCACGAACTGCGCGTTCGTCAACTCTGGCAACATCGCGTTCAACGTCACCTGGTACCAGGGCGACGTCGTTGTCGAGAACTGCGTCTTCTGCAACAACCGCATGATCGGCGCGAACGTCCTCTGCTCGAAGGCGATTCCGCAGGATGGCCCCAACAAGCCGAAGGCCGGCTGGAAGCCCGAGGTCAACTGGCTCTTCAAGAACAACACCGTCCTCTTCACCTGGTCGCGCCTCAACGACCTCGCTGACATGGGCTTTGGCGTCCGGAACAACACCGGCGTCAATGCGACGATCGCGGACAACGTGATTGGCCTCAACGTCCTCACGGGCTATGACAACACGAAGGGCGCAGGCGCGATGAAGAAGCAGTCGATCGACGGCAACGTCTTCTTCCTTAACCGCGAGAGCGACATCCAGATGACGATCTCGCCTTCCATCGCGAAGGTGCGCGTCGACGGTTTCGAGGACCTCGAGGGAACTGACGGCATCGAGTCCATCGAGGACAACGAGGACCTCAAGGATCCGGCTGTGTTCAAGGACCGCATCAACGCGAAGTACCTGAACTCTTTCCTCTCGATGAAGTACTCCGAGTCGACGAAGCTCGACGAGGGCAAGTGCAACGGGCTTCGCTCCGTCCTTGGTCTCCCGCTCCAGGGCACGATCAAGACGCAGTGCGACATGTTCTGCAACCGCTATCCGCTCGAGGACGCGCTTAAGCTCTTCGGCGCGATCGACGGCAAGGGAGCGCAGGCAATCAAGTGAGCGGGATCGTGAGAGCGGACGCGATCGTCGCCGGCGCCGGTTTCTGGGGCTGCACGGTCGCGCGTCGTCTCGCAGAGGCGGGGCGGAAGGTTCTCGTCCTCGAAGCGCGTGGCGCAGTCGGCGGCAACGTCCGCTGCGAGACCGATCCCGAGACGGGGATCGAGGTCCATCTCTATGGCAGCCACATCTTCCACACGCACGACATGGCAGTGTGGAACTTCATCCGCCGCTTCACAGAGTTCAACGGCTACCAGCACAAGGTGCTCGCGAACTATAAAGGCAAGATATACTACCTTCCCCTCGGCCTCGCGCTAATCAACAAGTTCTTCGGTGTGGAGCTTAAGCCCGGTGAAGTCGCGGACTTCATGAAGGACGAGCGCCATTCATCGGCGATCTTCGACGCGTTCTTCCGCGGTTATACCTCGAAGCAGTGGGGCAAGGCGCCAGAGGAGATAGATCCATCGATCATCAAGCGCGTGCCAGTCCGCGACAACTACGACGTCAACTACTTCAAGGACTATTTGCAGGGGATTCCCGCCGATGGCTACAACGCGGTCTTCGACAGGATGCTTGACCATCCGAACATCGAGGTGAAGGTCAATGCGCCTTTCGCCCTGCAGGACATGGCGGATGTTCCCGTCTACTATTCTGGACCAATAGACGCGCTCTTCGGCTACAAGTTCGGGCACCTGCCGTGGCGAACGCTCCGTTTCGAGACGGAGACCATTGGCGTCAAGGACTTCCAGGGAACTTCGGTCGTCAACTACACGGAAGCCGAGATTCCGTACACCCGCATTCACGAGTTCAAGCACTACCACCCCGAGCTTGCGGGCGTCATGTCCGCGCCGAAGACGATTGTGATGCGCGAGTATTCCGCCGCATGGAAGCCGGGCGACGAGCCGTATTATCCGGTCGACTGCGATGAGTCGCGCGCGCTGCTCGCGAAGTACCGCGCCGAGGCGGAGAAGACGCCGAACCTCGTCGTCGGCGGGCGGCTTGGCGGTTACAGGTATTTCGACATGGACCAGACGATCGCCGCCGCGCTCGCGGTCGAGCTGAAATAAGCGGTTGAAAGGTTGAAAAGTTGAAGGTTGAGAAGTTGAAGGTTGAAAGGATGAATCAATTCGAATCGCTGATCGCGGATTTCGCGAAGATGACCGGACTGCCGCTCTCGCCCGACGAGCGCGGCGGGTGTGCGCTCGAAACGGACGGGCTCATCATCACGATACAGTATCGGGCCGAGGCCGACGACATCGTGATCTTCGCCCCCGTTGCCGATCCGGAGGCGCCCTTGCCACATCGGATCTGGCGGCGGCGTTGGGACGCCGCCCTTCGATGGCGTGAGAGAGGCGAGGCCTTAGAACAGGAGGGCGCGCGTTTTACGGGTTTTTGCGGATTTGCGTCTCGGAACTGGGGGATTGCTTTCGCTGCCGGGAGCCTTGGAGTTTGGGAGTCGGGACGCATCCGACGCATTGCGAGGCGGCAGGCTCGTATTGCGCGGACGGAGTTTTTATGCTATCATTGCCGCATCTTTGAAATCAATATCATGAGCAAGGAATGAACAGGTTTTCGATCAGTTTTCTGTTCGCCGCCGCTCTTGCGGCATCGGCGTTCGCGGAGACGTCGCCCGTCGGCGGAGATTTCCATAACTACAACGTGATGCCGTTCTCGCCCGGCGACGAGGCCCGCACAGCGGCAGACTCCGTGGAGTACTGCGCCCGCACGGGATGCGACCTTGTGCTGTACTCCCTCACGCTTCACCCCGAGGGCAGGCCAGCCATGGAGAAGGTGGAGCGGTACGTCGAGAGCTATCGCGCCCTGCGCAGGGCCCTTAAAGGCACGAATGTGCGCCTGGGCGTGCTGGTGCAGGCGATCCTGGGCCATTGGCCGCGCGTGGACAAGGACATCGAGGACTGGACGCGCACCGTGGACATAAAGGGCAGGATGGTCCGGTTCTGCCCGGACGACCCCGGCTTCGCAAAGTACATCACCGACGCGTTCGTGCTCCTCGCCAAGGAGAAGCCGGCCTTCATCCTCACGGACGACGACGTGCGCGCCTATTCGCACGACGCCGAGTGCTTCTGCGCGCGCCACGTGGCCGAGTTCAACGACCGCCGAGGCACGAACTACACCGAAAAGGAGCTGCGCGAGAAGGTGTCGGCCGCCGCCAATACAGATCCGGACTACACGACGTTCCTGGCTGTCCAGCGCGACATGATGAACCGCCTCGTCGCGCGGTTCCGCGCCGCGATAGACTCCGTGGATCCGGCGATTCCTGCGGGCATCTGCGTGGCGGGGGAGGAGACGTTTCTGGCGCCTCCAATGGCCCGGGCGATCGCCGCGAAGGGCCAGCGGCCCGTGATGCGCGTGGGGACCGGATGCTACAACGAGCGGTTCTCGGCGCGTCTGCCGTCCAACATCTTCCGCACGATGGGCTTTGGGGAATACTACCGCGACTGGGGAATAGATGTGCTGGACGAGGCCGACACGTGCCCGCAGAACCTCTGGAGCAAGTCGGCCCGCTCGTTCTTCACGCATCTTGCCGCCGCCGCGTTCCTGGGCTATCGCGGTGCGAAGATATGGTATGTGAACGGGCACAGGGGCAATATGCCGATCTCGCGCACGTACACCGATGTTCTGGCGGCGCAGAGGGGCGTCTTGGACGCGCTCGTGCGCGAGTCCGCCGCGCCGTCGTACGGCGTGGCCGTGCCGTGCTTCACGAACTTCCCCGCATGGCACCTCGCGACGAACCACGGCGAGATGTTCATGGCGTCCGGCACCTTCGCGGAGCGCGTCCTGCTGCCTTACGGCATCCCGTTCCGCGCGGAGAAGGACTTCTCGCGCGACGGCCTCTACGTCGTCTCGCGCAAGGCCGAGGTTGTGCGCTTCACCGACGCGGAGCTGGACCAGGTGTTCTCGCACAAGGTGCTGGTAACGGCCGAGGCCGCGCTCGCGCTCACCGCCCGAGGCAGGACCGACCTCATCGGCCTTTCCGCCGTTGCGAAGGATTTCCGCTTCAACGGCGAGCGCGCGGCGTCTGGCGGCGCGAGCTACGTGTTCGCGCCCATGGACCATGCGCCGTTCTTCTGCGACCTGGCCCCGGGCGCGGAGAAGCTGACCATGCTGGGCTTCTCGCCATACAGGGGGTCGCCCGTATTCGAAGCGGCTGCGCCCGGAGCCGTGCTTTTCAGGAACGCTCGCGGCGGCACTGTTGTGACGTGCGCGTACCACGGGGCGATGTACGAGCTCCACCAGTTCTCGGAAGACCGCAAGGGCTTTGTCCTGTCGCTCCTCGACAGGCTTTGGGGATCGCCCGTCAAGTACGTGTGCGGAAACGACCAGGACGTCCTCGTTCTGGCGAGGGAGGTCGGGGACGGGAAGGGCTTGGTCCTCGCGGTGAACCTCAACTCCGAGCCGATAGAGGCGCTTCGCTTCCGCGCGCCCGGCGCCGTTTCCGCCGAGGTGATGTCGCCGGGCGGCGTGTGGAGGCCGGTGCGGGTGCAACTCTCCGGCGAGTGGCTTGAGCTGGACGAGCCGCTTGGATTCTACGAGGCCAAGGCGTTCCGCTTCGCGCGATGACGTCTACGCTTGCTGCGTATCAAAAGGATCTTCATGTCCCCTAATGGGCGGATGGCAGTTCTTCACGCACGGAATCGCCCAAATATGGTAGAATATACCACAAGCGGACAGTTCCGCGGGGGAGTGTTGGCTGGCGAAATGTTGGCCATAACCTTGAAAACCACGAAAGGAAGGCAGACATGACGGTAAAGGGATACGCGAAATATCTACTTGTGATGGCGGGGCTCGGCGGCCTCATCTACGGCATCGACGTCGGCGTAATCGCCGCGGCGTTGCCGTACATCGAAAGGACCTCGACATTCAACCAAAACGAGATCGGATGGATCGTCGGCATGGCTCTTTGGGGGTCGCTGCCGTCGTCGCTCGTCGCGGGTCTCCTCGCGGAGTGGTTCGGGCGCAAGAAGATGATCGTCGCCTCCGCGCTCCTCTTCCTCGTGTCGATTCCCGTGATCTGCGCATCGGGATTCTTCGAGGGCGGCAACTTCTGGATGATGGTCGGCGGTCGCGCGATGCAGGGCGCGGCAGCGGGCCTCTTCGGCGTGATCGTCCCGATGTACCTCGCTGAATGCCTTGACGCCGACTCGCGCGGCAAGGGCACGGGCATGTTCCAGCTTCTCCTGACGATCGGCCTCGTCTTCGTTGCCGTAATCGGCTTCTGCGTCACCTTCTGCATTGGCGACGCGAAGAAGGTCGTCGATGCGAAGGCCATCGAGAGCGGCATTGTCGCCTTCGAGCAGAAGACGGACGCGGCGGGCAAGCCCGTGTGGAAGCTTGGCGCCGACGGAGAACCTGTTCTTGACGAAGCCGGCGAGAAGATTCCTGAGCTCGCGCTTGACGAGTCCGGCAACCCGAAG
The DNA here is from genome assembly GCA_045535455.1 of Kiritimatiellia bacterium. Lineage (GTDB taxonomy): Bacteria > Verrucomicrobiota > Kiritimatiellia > RFP12 > UBA1067 > UBA1067. The sequence continues at coordinate 28,381 of JAZSLQ010000250.1, forward strand.
CCGAAGCTTGACAAGGAAGGCAAGAAGATCGCCGACATGAAGAAGGTCACCTTCGCCATGATTAAGAGCTGGGTGCCCTCCGCGCAGATTGGCTCCTGGGTCCGCGCTTGGCAGATGATCTTCCTCTTCTCGTGCATTCCCGGAATCGTGCTTTTCTTCGGTGCGTTCCGCCTGAAGGAATCGTCCCGCTGGCTCTACAAGAAGGGGCGCAAGGACGAGGCGCTCGCCTCGCTTGCCGCGAACAACGGCGAGGAGAAGGCGAAGGAGATTCTTGCCGAGATGATTGCGGCGGACGAGGCGGCGGCGGCCGAAAAGGCGAAGAACGCCGCGGCGACCGACTCGCTGCTCCAGAAGAAGTATGTCATTCCGTTCATCCTCGCGGTCGTGATCCTCGCGTGCAACCAGACGACGGGCATCAACTCCGTCCTCAACTACACGGTGACGATCTTCCAGAAGACCGGCATGCAGGGTGCGTTCGCAAACGTCTCCGACGTCGCGATCAAGATCATGAACTGCGTCATGACGATCGTTGCCTGCGCGCTTGTGGACAAGAAGGGCCGCAAGTTCCTGCTGAAGATGGGCACGAGCGGTATCATCGTCGGACTTACCGGTGTCGGTGCGATCTTCCTCGCCATCTCGAAGGCATGGGTTGCGCCGTCGATGGTGACTGGCGTCCTCGCGACGGTGTTCTTCTTCATGTTCATCGGCTTCTACGCCGTCGGCCCGGGCGTCTGCGTGTGGCTTGCCCTCACCGAGCTCATGCCAACGCGCATCCGTGCCAACGGCATGGCGATTGCGATGATCATCAACCAGGGCGTCTCGGCCGGCATTGCGACGGTCTTCCCTAAGTGGTGCGCTGCAACGAACGACAACGGCACAGTGTTCTTCGTGCTGGCCGGATTCACGGTTATATACTTCATAACCGCTGCGTTTTTCCTGCCCGAGACGAAGGGCCGCACCCTTGAGGAAGTGGAGCAGTACTTCACCACGGGGAAGATGCCAGAGAAGAAGTAACGGGTAACGGGGAACGGGAGCGGGTTTGACGTTTCGTTTCTTAGGGACGGGAACTTCGGTCGGCGTTCCGCAGATCGGCTGCACGTGCCGCGTGTGCACGTCGCCCGATCCGCGCGACCGCCGACGGCGCTGCGGCGCCTATGTCACGGCGTCTGACGGCGCGGCGCTTCTCGTCGACACGCCGCCGGAGCTTCGGCTCGCATGCATTGAGTACGGCATATCCAAAGTCGACGCCGTTGCGCTCACCCACGCGCACATGGACCATGTCGCGGCGTTCGACGACGTTCGTCGTTTTAATACGATAAACGGCGAAAAAGTTCCGTGCGAACCAGGCGATCCGCTCTACCGGGGGCTTCCCTACCGAATCATCGGCAAGCCTCTCGTCTGTCACGCGATGGGCGAGACGATCGAGCAGATGCACAGGATATTCCCATACATCGGCACAGAGGGTGGCAAGAACGGTCTCTACCGCCCGATGGTAGAGTTTTCCGACGCGGCTTCGTTTTCTGTCGGCAGCATGGCGGTCGAGCGTCTCAAAGTCGAGCATGGCTTTCCTTGTTGCGGGTATCGTTTCTCCGAGGGTTCGCACAGCATCGCATACATAAGCGATTGCCATGAGCTGCCCGACGAGACAATTGAGCGCGTGAAGGGCGTGGACGTCATGGTCCTCAACTGCCTTCGCGAGCGTCAGCATCCAACGCACCTGAGCTTAGAGCGGGCGTTTGGGTATCTCGATCTGATCGCTCCGAAGAGGGCGTATCTTGTCCACATGTGCCACGACCTGACGCATGAGGACTGGCTTGCTCGGCTCGCCGGTACGAATGTTGAGCCAGCATACGACGGATTAGAGTTGAAAGTGTAAAATGAAAAGTGTAAAGTTAAAAGCGGGAAAGGGAGAAAATGAAAGCTAAAGAAGATGATCTGAAAAAGAAAAGGGGCGCAGGGCTCCATGGCTTTGCGCTTTTCGTTTTAAGCTCTTTGTTTTTCTCTCCTGTCACTGCCGAGACGGTAGAGATATCGGTCGACCTCAAGTTCGACAACATCGACTATGTCGTCGGCGAGCGTATCCGTGCCGTCGTGGATGTTGCGAACTCCTCGCCTGAAAACGTCAGTGTCGGGTATCCAAGTTCCAAGGACAAGTTCTTCATCGAGGTTTTCAAGTTCGGCAGTATGGAGCAGCTCGACAAGATCGGGCGGGGCGCTTTCGTCTCGCGCTTCAGCTTGGATTCGAATGAGGGACAGAAGCTTGAGACGTTTCTTGGTGACCACTATCAACTGAGGACGATTGGCAAGTATCTCGCAAGGCCGGTGCTCCTGCATGACGGCATCCGATACGAGGGGCAGCTCCGCGCATTTTCCATCGTGCCCGGGATGAAGGTGGCGAGCGCACTCCAGATGTTCAAGAACGTCGAGGGGCTGCGGCGCGAATTTGTGCTTCTGTCCTGGAGCCGCAAGAACACCGAGCATCTCTTCCTCACTGCCTACGACGAAGGGCCTGTGTCTCGCAAGTGGACGACGACAGACCTTGGCCCCCTGATGCGATTCAGGAAGCCGAGTCTTTCTGTTCTCCCCACCGGCGAGGTCATAGTGATTCACTGCTGGGATCGCGACAGGTTCCGTCGCTCGGAGTTCTGGAGCTTGCCAGATGCGCTCGAGCTCAACAAGGGCGAATTTGTGAGAGACCCCGAGACGGCTGGCTCCGAGCGTGTAAAGGAGCTTTACAAGGAGTCTGGCGGCGTGAAGCCGGTCTCCCGCCCGTGGTGGAAGTTCTGGTAGTGGATAGGGGTCAGTAGTCAGGGGTCAGTAGTCAGGGGTCAGGAGTCAGTAGTTAGGAGTCGGTGAGGGAATGAATATCATAGGGATAGAGACGAGCTGCGACGAGACTGCGGCCGCGGTTGTGAAAGACGGCCGCGAAGTCCTATCGAATGTCGTCTATACGCAGATCCCCCTGCACCAGCCCTACGGCGGCGTCGTTCCCGAAATCGCCTCCCGCGCGCACATCGAGAAGATATCGCAGGTTATCGGCTCGGCCCTTGACTCCCTCACTCCTCCACTCGCCCACTCGCCCAATCGGATTGATGCAGTCGCAGTTACCTACGGCCCAGGCCTCGCGCCAGCGCTGATTGTCGGGCTCAACGCGGCGAAGGGGCTTGCGAAATCCCTTGGCGTTCCGCTGATTGCCGTCAACCACATCGAGGCGCATCTCCACTCGCCTTTCATCTACGACTCGCCGGACGACGCTGCGGCGCAGCTTTCCGACCCGCGGGAAATCGGCCCCATGCTCGGTCTTGCCGTCTCTGGCGGAAATACGGTCTGGATCGACATGCCGGAATACGGGAAGTACGAGGTCATCGGCGAGACGCTCGACGACGCGGCGGGCGAGGCGTTCGACAAGGCCGCAAAGCTGCTTGGACTCGGCTATCCAGGCGGACTTAAGATCGACCGCATCTCCGCGGCCTATCGGGAACGCTTTCCGAACGAGCCGCTTGTTCCGTTCCCGAAAGGGCGCCCGCGCGACGGCGTGACGGCGCTCGCGGGGCTTCCTGCGGAGCTTTGCGTGTCGTTCTCTGGGCTCAAGACTGCGCTTCTTAGGCATGTCCAGCAAAATCCTTCGCTCGTCGAGTCGCAGGAAGGGGCGCAGGACTTTGGCGGCTATGATGTCACGCCGGAAGTCGCGCATGTCGTCGCGTCCTATCAGGAGGCAATCGTCCAGGCAATTGCAGACCGCACTCGCGCCGCCCTGCGCCGCAGTTCTTACAAGGCGTTTGTCCTCGGCGGGGGCGTCTCGCTCAACAGCCGCGTTCGCGCCGTCTTGACGAAAGTCTGCTCCGCGGCACATGTGCCGCTCCTGATGGCGAAGCCGAAGTTCACGGGCGACAACGGCGCGATGGTGGCGGGACTTGCGTTCTATCGTCGAAACGTCTCTGGCGACGCGGCCTTTCGCGCCGATGTCTCCCCGTCGCTCCAAGTCGGCCTCGCATAGCGGAGGCATAGCTTTGCCTGTGCTGTGCTGGTTTGCCTTTCCATGTGCGGTCACAGTCGGGGCAACGGTGCTCGCCCTCGAGAAACGGCCGATTAGCGCGTCCTTGCGACCGCTCGACGTATACATATACGTCGTCGGGTCGCAGTCCTGCGCTATTCGTCTCGTTTTCGAGGGTTCCGCCCCGCTGCGGCCCCGACCGTGACCGCGCTTGGCACCTCTGGTCGAGTTCGGCTCGGTGCTTGGGGGCTCGGCCTCTCTCACGCTCCATGCGCCTCCGCTCCCGTCGTCTTCGCGGCGATACGCGCCGCAATGCTTCGTCGCCGGGATACCGTCTCCTCGCCTTGCGACGTGTCTCACCGCGCATCCGACGAACCGCGTCGTTGCATGCCGCTCAGTTCGGCACTCGCCCCCTCGTCCCTTGCCTCACCTTCCACAAGGCGCGTTTTTCTTCGCAGCATTTGCGCTCGCCGACGTCCCGTCGGCTCGCTTAATCTTGCCCGTGGCAGATGTGTCACGATTTCGTCCGCGCCATAATCTCATTTCGCTGTGCTTGATTTTAGCATGGCAGTTTTGCTATAATATGCCCAACGCCGTTGAGAACGAGGAAAGTGAAAGAAAACATCAAAATGGGCGATAAAAAGGGCAACACCAAAGGGGTGTTTCCCCATTTGATTCTCTGTTTGGTGCTTGTGCTCCTTACAGGAGGATGTCTATTTCTTCCCGTCCCACACAAGCGCCAGCATATTTGCGCAACGCAAGGAACGGTCATAGGCAGTGATACGGGCAAACCCGTTGCTGGCGCAAAAGTCACGGTGGCCGCTGGACGGTATACACAGGAAACAGTAACGGATTCAGATGGCCACTTTGCAGTAGACGGTGAACAGGGCTGGCACATGATCGCTTGGATTGCAACTCCGTCGAGTGGGTCGCTTCTTCCTACGCATATTGATTGTGAAGATGGATGTCTTCATGTTGTCGTGATCTCTGCTGCAGGATATCCAAAACAGTCTTTTTGGACGGGTACGCCTATTGCAGGATATAATTACATTTACCCGTTGGAGACGCACTTGCCGGAGAACGAATCTTTTTCTACAAGACCTCGTTTCCCCCTTGGATCCGATGGTAAACCATTGTTCTCCGAGGCGGAGAAATGGTATTAATTGACTATCTGGGGACAGGCACTGCGAAACCCCTATAAAACGCCTATTTGTGTGTTAGATGTCAGTTAGTGTCTGTTGGGATGGCTTGAAGGGGTTTAACATGTGGTGAGGAAGCGGAGCGGCGTGCCGAGTGGCGAGCTGAGCGACACGCGACGGCTCGGTTCGGCGGATGCGCGGTGGTACACGTCGCAAGGCGAGAAGGCGGTATTCCGCCGACGAAGCATTGTGGCGCGTAACGCCGTGAAGACGCCGGGAGAGGCGGCGCGGGGAGCGGGAGCGAGGCCGAGGTGCGGCGCTACGCGACGAACTCGACCAGAGGTGCCAAGCGCGGCTTTGTTTTGGGCCGCTAGCCGGGCGGAACCTTCGAGAGTGAGACGATTACGGCAGGACTCGCTCCCGACGGCGTATATGTATACGCCGAGTGGGGCGAAGGACGCGCAAATCGCCCGCCCT
>JAZSLQ010000227.1:0-27753 GCA_045535455.1 Kiritimatiellia bacterium
CGACAAGGTCTATGAGACTACCATTCCCCGTAACGTCCGCGTTTCAGAGGCGCCGTCGATGGGAACGCCAGTCGTATTTCTCGATCCGCGCTCCAAGGGAGCAGCGGCATACAAGGCCTTTGCGTGGGAGTTTATGGCGAAGAACCCGACGCGGTTCGATTCCGCGCCCGCGCCCGCTCCCGCTGCACCAGCTGTGCAGCCAGCAGTCATGCCGCAAGCAACAAGCGATGCGCCTTCCGCCACCTGACTTCAAACTTTAAACTTTAAACTTCTCATGACCCTCTCCGTCGTCATCACCACGCGGAACGAAGCTGCGAACATCGCGAACTGCATTCGCGCGTTTGACAGTTTTCGCAATGACGTCGAGGTGATCGTCGTCGACAACGGCTCTACGGACGATACGAAGGGAATAGCCACGTCGCTTGGCGCAAAGGTCTTGGACAATGGCCCTGAGCGCAGCGCCCAGCGGAATCTCGGCTGGCGCACGGCCGTTGCGCCGTGGGTCGTGATACTCGACGCCGACATGATTCTGCCGCGCGAGACGATTGAGGAAATGCTTGCCTGCGCTTCACGCGGCGACGGAATCGCCGCCTACTGGATTCCCGAGGTTCGCACAGGTGAGGGAATCCGCGTCAAGGCGCGCAATTTCGAGCGATCCTTCTACGACGGCACTTGCATAGACGCGCTTCGGCTCTTTTCGAAGGAAATCCTTGAAAAGACAGGCGGCTACGACGAGAACCTGATAGCGGGCCCTGAGGACTGGGAACTTGATATCCGCGTCCTCGAGACTGGCGCGAAGTGCGAGGTCCTTAAGAACCATCTGATACACAACGAGAAGCGCCTTACGCTCAAGAGGATGCTTGAGAAGAAAGCGTACTACACCAAGAGCTTTGCTGCATATCAGGCGAAGTGGAAGGGCCATCCCGCGGTAAAGAGACAGTTCTCGCCGTGGTACCGCTTTGTCGGGGTGTTTGTCGAGAAGGGAAAGTGGAAGTGCCTCCTTCGCCACCCCATTCTCGCATGCGTAATGTATTTTGAGCGCTTTGCCGTAGGGTTCGTCTATCTAAAAAACAAAGGAGCTACGGAGCGAGTGAGCGAAGCGGAACGAACGTAGTAGCGACCACCATTATGGCTGATGGAATATACGAACGGCGAGGCCCGCGCGAAGCGGAATTAAAGCGTCTTCAGCGCCTCATCGATGAGCAGCGCAAAAAGGCCACGCCAACCAAAGCCCAACTACGAGAAAAGTTGCAGCAGGATTCGTGAGGCGGCGGCCGAATGCTCCTCCTCGCGGACCCTCGGCGAATACGCCGTATCCGCTCGCTCGGACATTCGCTCCCCCGCTTCACGAATCTCCACCGACTCACGAATGGATTGGATGGTGCAGGTCAAGTCTGCACGAGCCGTTTCCTGATGGCGATGGCGACGGCTTCGGTGCGGTTGGCGGCGCCAAGCTTTACAAGCAGATTTTCGACATGCTCTTTCGCGACAGTTCGGCTGATTCCGAGCTGATCGGCGATCTCGGTGTTGTTGAAGCCCTTGACGAGCGAGGCGAGCACTTCCTGCTGCCGGGGAGAAAGCGTAGGTGCGGGAGGATCGACTGCGAGGAGTCCTTTTACCTCTGGTGATATGAAGGTCTTGCCGGTTGCAACGGCGCGGATGGCTGTTAATAGAGTGCTGTCGTCCGCCGATTTCATAATCGCTCCAACTGCGCCTGCCGCGAGCGCCGCGGCGATTGTGTCAGACGTCGAATACGAGGTGAGGACTACGATTCTGGTGTTTGGCAATTTGGCATGGATTTCGGCTGTGGCGGCAACGCCGTCCTTCTTCGGCATCATCAAATCCATGATTATGACGTCAGGGCGGAGCTTGAGCGCCTGACGGACGGTCACGACGCCATCATCGGCTTCGCCTACTACGGTTAGGTCCTTCTCGGCGGCAAAAAGCGACTTGAGCCCCATACGGACTATCTTGTGGTCGTCGGCGATCAGGATGGAAATCTTGTTCATTCTCAGGCCTCTTCAGGAAGTGGGATGTTGATGGCGATGCGGGTTCCTTTGCCGGGTGCGCTGGCAATGTCGGCCATGCCATCCAGGGCCTTGACTCGTTCCATCACGCCTTCGAGTCCGAAATGCCCTTGCTCCATGCCGGGACGTGTCGCGGGATTGAACCCCGAACCGTTGTCTGCTACGGAGAAGAGCAGACGGCCGCCGTTGATGGTCCCCGCAATCTTGAGTGTTGTCGCGTGGCCGTGGCGCACGGCGTTTACGACGAGCTCGCGGATTATGCACAGGATATTGTGAAACGCGTTGTCTGGTATCGTTCGACGCGGCATGTTGAATCGCACGTGCAGCTGTGCATCTGCGATATGCGGCTGAAGGGTGATGCGAATGGCTTCGTCGATGTTGCTTTTCTCGAGCGCTTGGTTGCGGAGGTCCCAGATGCAGTTCCTGAGCTCGGCGCGCGAGGAGTTGATCGTCTTGAGCGCAAGGTCAAGATGCGGGGCTGAGCTCTCGCCCGTAGCGGGCAACGCCGCCTGTGCCGCACGAATTTCCAGCGCCGCGCCCGTCAGGTTCTGGACGACGGAATCGTGGAGTTCGGTCGCGAGGCGTGTTCGCTCTATCGTCTTGAATTTTGCGTGGATTGCTTCGACGTGCTTCCGCGCGAGTTCTCGTCCGCGTCGTTCGACGAGCACGCGCAGAGAGGCGTTCCAGATGAGGAAGAGGACAAGAATTCCTGCCATTGCGAGGAGGATGACGAGAAACTTTGCGGGAGTAAGCCAGGGTGGATGAGAGACGATTGCGATATCGCCCTTGCCGCGCAAGATAAGCGTCAGCCCGCTGATGTGGGGCATGTCGGTCTGGGCGTCGTAGTCGTTGGTCTCTAAAAGGCAGACGCCGGTCGCCTCGATCTGGCATCCAAGTTCGAGCCCCTCGGTCGCCTCGGGGCAATAGCTTGTGTCGAGTTGGATTAGATGGCTGTCGCAGTCGAGCCCGATGCGACCTTCAGCGTTGCCGAGCGAGGGCAAGTTCCGAATCGTACCGCCGAGCGTGACGAGTTTTCCATAGTAGGACGGCGTGAAGGTCGGCGACCCTGACGGGTTCTGACCGATCACGTCGGACAGGGACGTGAGACGTACGGGAGATTGCGGCGTGGGCGTTTCTTGCGTGCAGGATGAAATCGTCGCTGTGCCGAGGATGATGTTGAACTGGTCAGTTTCCGGGTATCCGCAGATCGTCACTCGAAGACCTGGACTTGGGGCTGTCTCGTTGCGGTGCGAAAGTTTCACGCGGACAATGCGTCCATCGTCGTCCCGCAGCAGCAGATTGCGCTTTTGCCAGACGGCGATGATCTCGCCGCTGATCTTTCGCTTGCCGAGCGCGAGAATGTCCTTTGGCGTCAGGTATATCTTCCGTTCGAGGGAGGGGATGTCTTGCGTCGGCGAGGGAGGGGATATCACTTTGATGTCCGGGAGCTGAGAGACGATTAGGGGCCTTGCGTATCTGCGGACAGACGGAAGCGCCCAGTTGAACGTGCCGACGACAGAGACCTGCGACTCAAGTAGGCGGCTTACGTCTTTGGGGTCCTGCGAGGGGACGAGGACAGGCATGGTCGTCTCGCCGTCTTTCAAGGTGAGGCAGAGGTAGTCTGGGTCGTCTTCGCTCGTGCGCCAGTCGATGACTGTTCCAGTTGTCTCAATGAGCCGCAGGTTGTCGTTGATGCTCGACAGGTCATGGAGCTTCCTCTTGGCCGGCTTTACCGCGGCGCCAGTTCCGAGAACCTCGATTTTATCGGCGACGACATATGGCTCGTTGCCATAGGCGCATTTCTGGAGCCCGAAGAAGCCACTGGCGACAATGCGGTCGCCGAGGTGAGGGCTAATGGGCGGCTCTGTTTTATTGAAGATGGATACGAGAAGTTCGCCGTCGTCGATGACGAAGCTGGGAACTGTTGACGGGTCGTTAACGGGCGTGCGTATCGTATGGACGGTGCCTGTCAATGTGAAGATATTGTGGTAGCCCGGCGTGGTATTGTCCCAGACGTCCATCATGGACCTGATGCTCGCATTCGTCACGGCGCCAGAAAGATCGGTAATCGCAATTGACGAGAGTGCGCATAAAAGCGTTTGGCTCCATTTCCTCATGACGGGAATTATATCATATATTTAAGCTCGCACGTTCCTACCCTCCAGTTGGAGGGTTTTCAACAGCGAGGGTTTTGGTGTATAATTTTGGCAAAATAAGTGAGTAAGACTACTCCGTCATAACCTACAAAAGGATGTGATTGAAATGAGCAAGACGATTGTGCATTCACTGCTGTTCGCCCTTGTGGGCATCTTTGCCATGAACCTCAGCGCCGAAACGGCGTGGACAACAACCGATGTAGAGCCTGCCTCCTGGACGGCGCTTTCGGACAACCTGCTCTACGGCCTCACCGGCACGAAAACAGGGACGATCTCAACTGGATACGGGACGACCGACATGGGGGTCCTGACGGACGGCGTGGTCCCTATGGTGAACGGCAACGAATCTAGGGTCGCCTTCCAAAACACCGGCGCGGTCGAGTGGTCGTTCACGGCGCCGAAGACGCTGGAGCAGGTTCGCGTGTCGGGTTGCTATCTGGGCGGTTCGACTTTCACCAGGATTTCAATCAGCGCCGTTTATGTGAAACTCTTCGGCTCGGACACTTGGACGGCGCTTGATGGCTCCAGCTTCCTGGACAACAGCGGCAGAAGCCAGAACGTCGTGATTTGCGCGTCTCTTGCCGATCCTGCCACCGGGTATCTCGCCCAGGGCGTCGCCGGTCTGAAGGTCGCCTTCGGGGCTAACGTCCCGCTCGCCAGTTACATCGTCGAGATCGAGGCCGTTGGCTTTGCGGAGGCTACGGGCCCGGTTGTCGGATCGTTCGACATTACTCCGGCGAAGACCAAGGCGGAGCTCTCAGGATCGATTGCCGATCCTGGTACGGATGCAACTGAGTGCGACGTATATCTCTCACTTGACGGCTGCGCGGCAACGAAGATCGCCAGCGGCGTAACTGGTTCGTTTGGATATCAGATACAGGGTCTAACAGCAGGGAAGGAATATGCCTATGTACTCTCCATATCCAATAACGCCCCGGCAGCCAAAGGGGCTGTGAGGGAAGGCACGTTCACGACATTGGCCGTTGATGCGCAGACGGCATCATGGTCGCAGGGCGAATATGCGCCGGCTGATTGGACGGCGCTGGAAAATAACATTCTTAGCGGACTGAACGCAACGGAGACATCGAGTGTGTCCGGTTACGCCAGTCAGGATATGACCAAGTTGACGGATGGTAGCGTGCCCAATCCTGCAGCAGGTGCAGAGACTGTTGGTTTCCAACCCAACGGGACAATCGCCTGGACGTTCGAGAAACCGAAGACAATTACGAAACTTCGCATTTCATCGCTTTGGGAATCCACGGCCTACAACGGCATTTCCGTCAACGCAATTCATGTGAAGTATCCGAATTCGACTGAGTGGGAGGCACTAGATGTGCCGACGGTGCAATGGACTGGCGGAACGCTGATTGGGCAGATGCAAACACTGTCGGATGCAGAAAACGGTTTTCTCGCGCAAAATGTCGTCGGACTGAAGATTACCTTCGGTGAAAAGAAGGCGGCGTTCGCGAACTACTATGCCGAGATCGAGGCCATAGGACGGGAGAACAAACCGGGGCTTTCGATATTTATTCGCTAAGAGCGATGAAAAGCGCATTGCTATTGGCTGCCGCCGTTGCATATCAATTCGCAAGCGTTGCAGGGTCATACGAGGATTACATAGGATCCGGCCCAGGGAAGGTCCCTGGTGCCGTCGTAATCGGCTGCGTCGGAGGAAAGATTACGACGCAGTGCTTCGGCTTTGCGGATGTTGCAGCGCAAAAGCCGATGACTGAAAATTCGGTTGGGTGGCTGGCGTCGAACACGAAGGCCATTGCCTGCGCCCTTGTGCTTTCGTATGTAGAAGAGGGGAAGCTTGGCCTTGATGAGCCGATCTCCCGCTACCTGCCTGAGTGGCAGGGCGAGAAGGTGCCGACTTTGCGGCAGTTGATGTCGCATACGTCAGGGCTCAAGTTCTTCCCCGAGATGCCCATCGACAGGCGCCCTGTTCAGTTGCTCTCGCGTCTTGGCGCCAAAAGCGACAGGGCGTCGGCTCCCGGCGAGAAGTACCAGTACTCGAACTGGGGAATCGACGTTGCTGTGGCCTGTGTCGAGGCCGTGACGGGACAGCCGTGGGAGGTGCTCTTGAAAGAGAGGATCCTCGATCCGCTGGAAATGCGCGATGCGACTTTCTATCCGACCGAAGAGCAATGCTCGCGCATGGCCAAAGGGTATGTGCTGACGGATGACAAGCCAGCGAAAGAGGTTACAGTCAATCAGTTCCAGTATCCGTATTCCCTCCATAGCCGCTATCCCGAGGCCGGCGGCGGACTGTTCGGAAGCCCCATGGACATGATCAAGTTCTTTGCTATGGTTGCGAATGGCGGCGTCGGACTGAACGGAAAGCGCGTCTTGAAATCGGAGACGGTGGCGCTTTGGTTTGAAAAGCAGACGCCGGAATGTGTCAGCGAGGACTATTCGTTTGGGGCGAAGGTTGCGAAAGACAAGCAGATGATGTCGCACGGTGGGGCCTGGTCGACCTGGGGCTGCGCCTATCGCTCGAGCGGCGTTGCGCGCGTGTTTTTCGTCCAGTACGCGGGCGGCGAGTCGAAGGGATACGAAGAATTCAGGTCCTTGGTGGACAAGGATGCGGAGGCGAGCTATTCTCCGACTGCGGCGCGATAAGGCGCGGCATGTCTTGTAGTATACGGTAGTATCATTGCGGCTTGAGTCCTGTTATGCTATACTTGTGATGACAACCATGAAACGAGGTATGAAATGAGATGCCGCGTCTTGGCACATTCCCTTCTGGCGGTCTTTGTCGCCGGTTGGGGATTGGCTAATATGCAGATTGCCGGCGCTGCGCCGGTCTTGCCTGGGTATTTGACTGATCCGTCGGTTATGAAGGGCAAGTTGTCCAAGGACGTGTGCTATCAGCCGCCAGAGGCGTTCAAGTACCCGTACATCTCGACCTACTACGTGAAGCCGACGGTAAGCTCGGGAGACGCCGTGAAGGTCGGCATTTTCGTGACCGATTTCGAGTCGTCCAAGATTCGGTTCCTTGACGACTCGCACAGGTTTACTGCGTTTCTCGAGTATCGTCTTAAAGGCAAGCCAGCGAAAACAGTTACGCTTAAGAATCTCAAGAGCGGCGATGCCGAATTCGACCTTGGCAGACTTCCCGTGGGCGAATACGAGATGCGCGTCTGGGCGAAGGATGCGAAGGGGCGTGAATCGCATCGCGTCATTCACGATTTCCGCGTGGTGAATCCAAGGGACCTCGAGATTCCTTCCGACAAGATATACAGGATGTCAGACGCGGACCTCGCCAAGTATGGCATCCGCAACGACGGTGACCTTGAGAAGATAGTCTATATTGAGACGAACGGCACCTCGAAGGTAGTAAAGGAGAAGCGCGTTGGCGTGCCGGGCTACACCGTCACGGTGCCGCTCGATCCAAAAACAGGCAAGTTGCCGATTGGGGCTTGCAAGAAAGCGTCGGTTGTTTACGACGAAGGGTACGACAAGGCGGCGGTCGAGGCGGATTCCGTGAAAACGGCAATTGGGCTGCAGAAGCTTATCGACGAGAAGGCGGCGGCTGGCTTCCGAAAGTTTGTGATGCTGCCGGGGACGTACCGCATTTCATGGACGAATTCCGTAGAGGTGCCGAGCCGCATGACGCTCGATCTCAATGGCGCCGTCCTCAAGCAGAATGGATTTACGGGCGATGGCTCCGTACTTGTGCGTTTCGCAAGTGCTACAGACGCCCATCTCGTAGGCGGCACGTTGGAAGGCGACTATTGGGAACATGACTACGCAGGTTCGAAGAACAATTCGGAATGGCCGACTGGTTACTACATCGGCGGCGACACATGGTACAGTTCCGTAGAGAACGTTAATGTCGTCAATATCACTGGCTACGGAGGGCAGAATGGCGTTGTCAAGGATTCCAAGGGCTGGCTCTCGTTCTTTTTCGATCGGCTTCCCGCGTTCGCGCCGGGCGGGCTAAACGCAAAGACAGGGGCGGTAGATGCGTCGGACAAGTATCGCTTCACGACGGATTTCAAGGATCTCAAGACAGTCCTCGAAAAGGGCCGTGGCCGTCTTCAGATATCGAAGCACCTCGGCTATCAGGGGCGTCTCACTCGTTCGTGGCAGATGACGGTTGTATGGTATGACGCGGAGAAGAAGTTTATTTCGGCCGAGACTGCGTGGCAGTACCGCGAAATGTGGATTCCGTCGGGCGCGGCGTTCCTACGCGTCTCCGTCGAGGAAGAGAGCGCCGAGGCGGCGGACAAGGCGATGTTGGTGCTCACGGCGTTCCGTCTTCCAGTCAATTGCACTGTCAAGAACTGCACGTTCAGGCGTTGCAGGTGCGTTGGCCATGCGGCCTCCGCGATGAAGAACATGCTTTTCGAGGGGAACTTCTTCACGGAGTCTGGCGAGAGCGCGGCCTGCTGCGCCTTTGACGCGGAGGACGGGTGGGACCAGATGCAGGACGTCTATTTCTTCAAGAACGTCTTCCGCGACAATCCACGAAACAACTCGATTCTGACGTGCGCCGGTCACAATTTCGTCCTCGAGCAGAACGAGGGCGACATCTATTTCTGGGGTCGCACGCACTCCCCGTGCGTGAGGAACAGCGTCGTACAGAGCGCCACATACTGCTGCGATTCCCGCCTCAATTCTGGTTACGGGCGATTCGAAAACAACACGTATATCCAAGGCGTTCATCTTGGCGTGAATCACAAGCGCACCGACAACTGGGACTATGTACTTTCTGGTCTCAATCTCGATGGCGGGGACAGTTCCTTAGTTCTCGATGTCGGTGCGGCCGGACGAGTAGTGGACTGCCACTTCAGGAATATGGCGGTCGGCATTGCCAACGCCTACGCCTGTTCCTTCGAGAACTGCAAGGACGCAAGCAATTATTTGTCTTTCCCCGGCGGACGCTGGTATGAGGTAACGATGAAGAACTGCGCCTTCAATCGCTTCCGCATGACGAACGAATGGGATCGCTGCCACTTCGTGAATTCAAAGCTTAACGGATTCAACGGCGGCCGATTCACGGCGAAGAACAGTGATTTTGCCGGCTGCTCGATCTTCGGTGTCCGCAATGCATCCCTTCAGTTCGCTGGCTGCACATTTGAGGGCACGGACATAACGGGCAACTGGTTTGAATTTCCCTCCGATCTCCTGTTTAGGAATTGCACGATCAGGACAAAGGACGATTCGCCATTCTTGCGCCTTGGCGGCTATACAGTCGGCAAGATTGGTTTTGACGACTGCACGGTCCTCGGCAAGCAGGGTCTTGTTGACATAAAGGACCTCCGTCGGATCCAGCTTCCGCCGAATGTCGACCAATCGACTAATCCCGACAAGAATCCGGGTGCGATCGCGTTCCGCCGTACGCAGTGGAAGAGTGAAGCCAAGACGGTGCTGTCTCACGTTAAGGATGCGAATCCATCGCCAAAGAAGATCACGGTTCTTGACAAGGACAACACGTGGCCGAAGGACGTTTCAGTCGTGGCCGACATACCGACAACATGGGAGTTGAAGTAGTATCTATGAATATCAAGATTCCAAGCCAGATTGCCATCGCCAGTTTAAGTGTGCTGCTGGCGTCTTCCGCTTTTGCCGTTGGCGACAATGCGGTAAGTCGCAAATCAGACACGCCTGACAAGTTGCTGACGGCCGAGGAGATAATCGCGGCGCCGCGCGCCAAGACCGCGAAGACTGCGGTTCCGAAGGACGCCGGCATCTACATTGGCTCCGGCGTCTATGCCAACAAAGGCAAGATGAAGATGGGTGGCTTCTGCTTTACCTATTGGGAGCCCGATAAGCTTGACTATGACGAGATCATCGACCTCTGCGTGAAGGAGGGCGTCGGCAACACGCTGCAGTTCTGGCAGAACAACGAGTGCCTTCTTGATCTCGCCATGAAGGCGAAGGCGCGTGGGCTTTATTCGACCTGCATCTACTCGGTCGCCACTAACGGCCTTGCGCGCAAGGTCACCTCGGCTCTCGGCGACACGTGGCTCGGCTACGACTTCGGCGAGCGCTACAACTTCTCGCTCTACCAGAACTGGGACAACCGGGGCGTCTCGCTCAAGGCGCTCGTGGACGAATACATGAACCGCGTCCACAAGCACGTCGGGGACCTACACGCGGCTGGCTGGGGCAACGTCATGGCGACGTCGGCAAACTTCTCGCTCGACTACGAGGTCGCGGCCGGCGTAGAAGTCCCGTGCACCGAGGACTTCCCGTTCGGAGACTTGACGCTCGCCTCCGCTCTCTCTCGCGGGCTCTACCGCCAGTACGACCTCCCGATGTGGGGCTCGCACCTCGCGCACGAGTGGTACAGCTGGATTCCCCATAAAAACCCCTACAAGATGAAGACGCTCGAGACTGCATTCCTCCTCAAGTACATGACGGGCGCGAAGGTCATAATCAACGAGAGCGGCAACTGGCAGCTCCAGAGCTCGCTTTGCGAAGATTCGCCGATGGCGCGCATGCCTACCCCGGTCCGCAAGCTGAATTCAGGATTGACGGACGAAGAGCTCGCGACTGCGGAGAAGTCGGTATATACGGAGGCAAAGAAGAAGTTCTCCTACATAGACTACCGCTCTCCTGTCGCGGTCAAGTACCGCAAGGCGATCAGCGACTTCACGGCGTTCTGCAAGGAACACCCTGCGCCGAAGGGCCAGCCCGAGGCGACTTGGGCGATCGCGAAAGGGAACCTCGATCTTGGTGGCGCTGGCTACGTCCCCGGCAGTGCCATCTGCGGCGCGTACGATCTGGCGAAGACGAACCCGAACTGGATGTGTGGCCTTCCTGAGATGAGCTGGGACGTCGTCCGCAAGGCGGTTATGCCCATGCCGCCGATGCTCGCGCCCAACAAGAACATACACTTCTCCGCCTCGCCGTACGGGCTCTGCGACATCGTCTCCTTCGCGTGCGACAACGTGACGGCCGAGCATCTCCTAAGGAACTACAAAGTCCTCATGTTCGCTGGCTGGAACACGTGCACGCCGAAGCAGTACAGGATGCTCTGCGACTACGTGAAGGGCGGCGGCAAGCTCGTGATCGGGCTTGCCCACCTCTCTACCGACGACAAGCGCGAATACACCAATCTCTCCGCAGAGAAGCTCGTCAACAAGGGCGACTTCACCGAACTCTGCGGCTTCAAGGTCGTGGGCGAGACCTCGCGCAAGTACTGGGCGACCGGTCCTTCAGCGGAAAAGAACTGCCTCGGCTTCGCCGCCCGCCGCCGCTTCGGATACATGTGCCTGCCGCTCGGCAAACTCGAGTTCACCGCTCCGGCCGAGAACTTCGAGGAGCTCGCCGTCGACGACGAGGACGCGGAACCGTTTCTCCTCCGCTGCAAGAGCGGGAAGGGAGAGGTGTTCTTCATGAACTGGTGGGCGTATCCAGCTGCCGCGAACATGGATGTTGGCTGCGGCGCGGAGGTCAAGGACATCGGTATGGTCGGCTACCTCTACCGGTACGCTGCGAAGCTCGGCCGCGGCAACGTCTACATCACTGGCCCCGACTTCGAGAACCCCGACGAGGACTGCGGCTGGATTCTCTACTCGTACTTCCCTGACGAGGGCAAGGTCTATCTTCTCAACCTCGACTACGAGAACGAGCGCAAATGCGTCCTTCAGCAGTTCGGCGACAAGGAGTTCGTGACGCTGAAGGGCGGGGAGTTCCGCATCGTCGACTCGGTGAAGCTCGACGCGGACGAGAAGCTGAACGCAGAATGATCTTTTAGGTCTTGAGCATCTGCCTCCGAAGGGCGAGCGCCACGGCTTCGGACCGGTTGGCGACGCCGAGCCGCTCGAAGATTGCGGACAGATGCTTCTTGATTGTGATCTCCGACAGCCCGAACTGTTTTGCTATGTCGGAATTTGATTGACCCTCGGCTACGGAGGCCAGCACCTCCAGCTGGCGGTCCGTAAGGTTTGACAGTGCCTTGTCCTGCTCAATCTGCTGCAGCAGGCGCGTGGGCACTACCTGGTTCCCGTCGACGACGAAGCGGATGGTATTCAGTAGATTCAAGTCCACCTTGTCCTTCAGCAGGATGCCGACTGCGCCGTTGGTGACGGCCTTCGCGAGTTCCACAGAGGTGCCGAAGGTTGTGAGGATCACGATCTTGATTTCCGGATGCGCTTCGTGAATGATCTTCGTCGCTTCGCTGCCAAGCATTTCCGGCATCATCAGGTCCATGATTATCACGTTGGGCTTGAGAGAGTCGGCCAACTCGACGGCCTGGCGCCCATTCTTTGCTTCGCCGACAATCTCCATGTCCTTTGTGGAAGTTACAAGCGCCGAGATGCCCATTCGCATCAGCATGTGGTCGTCGGCAATCAGGATGCGTGTTTTGTTCATGAGTTTTCCTGTGGTTGTGCGGAGGGAAGGGGAATGGTGACTGTGGCCTTCGTTCCGTTGCCAGGTGCTGAGTCTATGGTAAACGTGCCGTCCAGTTTCTCGAGGCGGTTCCGTATGCCCTCGAGCCCGAAGTGCCCCTGCATAGGCCCGTCGCATTTCGCCGGATCGAACCCGCGTCCATTGTCCTTGACCGAGAAGAGGATTCGTCCCGGCTCGATGCAGCCCGCGATCTTGACCTCTGTGGCCTCGCCGTGGTGGATCGCATTGCCCGTCAGTTCCCGCACTATGGCGAGGATGGCGTGAGCGGTCGTGTCTTTGAGGCGCTGGCGAGGAATGTTGAAGCGAATCGAGACGGTCGCGTTGCTTTCAAGTTGGTCAAGGGCCTTGCGGATTGCGGAGGAAAAGTCCTGCTCTTCAAGTGTGTCGCTACGAAGGTCGAAAAGGCATTGGCGTAGTTCCGTGCGGCAGGAGTTGAGCATCTTGCGCGCGGTTGCGAGATAGTGCTTTGCGGTTGTCGGATCTGTGTCGAAGGCCTCGGCGCCGACAGTCAGGTGGCAGGCGACGCCTGAGAGGGCCTGCGAGAGCGAGTCGTGAAGTTCGACGGCGAGGCGCGTGCGTTCGTCTGTCTTGAACTCTGCCACGGCGTGGGCCACCTGTTCGCGGTAGAGCTCGCGGCCGCGTCGGCTGACGAGCCGTTGCAAGATGCGGTTCCAGATGTAGATCGCTATCAGCGCGGCAAGCAGGACTGATATGACGACCGTAAGCCGCCTGAGGGTCCACCAAGACGGGCGGTTCAGCACGACGACGTCGGTAGGCGACCGGACTATGATCGCGAGGCCCTCGACCTTTGCGGAACTGTAGTTTCGCCGCCCTGAATCGGTAAGTAGGATGCATCGTCCAGTGACCTGGACGGCGCAGCCAATTTGCAGCGTGTCGATTATCTCGCGGTTCGAGGTCACGTCCACGAAGAAGGATATGTCGCCGGTGTCCAATGTGAAGCGCAGATCGTCAGTGTTGTCGGGCGACGGCATGGTGCGGACGATGCCGTGTGCGGAAATCAACTTGCCATAGGCCTCGCCGCGAAGGGAGCTGTGCCGATTGTCGTGCCACAACGCGGTAAGCGCGCTTTCTGGCTTTTCTTCGGTTTTTTGGCGCGGCGGATTCGCCGCGCTCTTCCATCTGGCCGATGTGAGGTTAATGCGGAATAGATCTGTCTCGGGGAGCCCGGCAGCGACGATAGTCTCGCCGCACGAGGGGAGCGTCGCGCCGTGTGCAAGCTTGATGTTTACGATCTGCCCGTCGTCGGTCCGCAGCATAGCCCTGTCGCCAGACCATGTAGCGAGCACCTCGCCGACGACGGAACGCTTTGACATCTGCGCGATTTCTTCGGATGTCAGGTAGAGTCGCTTCTCGATTGGAGGGGCGGAGAACGGATCTTTTGGCGGCGGCGTGATGACCTCGATGTCCTTGGGAGAGATCGGGGTGATGTTCGGCCATGCAAACTTTCTGGCTCCGCTAACGGTTCGGCGGTAGATCCCCGTAACTCTGATCTTCGCATCTACGAGATCACTTCGGTCGCCGAAGACGTCCCTCTGGAACGGAACTGGTACGACGACGTCTTTGTCCTTTAGAAGGAGAATCATGTACCTACGGTCAATCTCGTCGGGGAAGGCGTCGATAACGAGGCCTTCCGTGCGGATGAGGGAAAGGTGGTGTGCGTGGGCGTTCGTTTCGGAAATTCGAATGGTGACTGGTTCCGGGGCGAAGCCGTGTTCAATGACCTTGAAATCGTCAAGCCGCAGATAGGGCTCGTGGGCTTTGCTCATGTTGGCAAGGCCGGTAGCTGTAATCGTGTCGCCTGGTCTTGGCAGCGAGAGGTTGAGCAAGCGGTAGAACTGCAGGCGTTCTCCTGAACTGTCGGAAAGGATGACTTCCCCAGTTCCCGGGAGAGGAAAGGTGCTTAGTACCTTCCCGGTAAGTTCAAAGGGAGCACTTCGAGGCGTGGCGTCTTCAATGAAAGTGTTTATTTCCGCAATGGAATGAAGCCCTTGCTCGCCCGAAGCGAGGGACGAGGCAAAGGTCAATGCCAAGGATAGGAAACACATGTATCTCATCAACATGAATTATACCAAGTTTACAATGGTCTGGCTACTATACTTTAGTATGTGCGTATTCGTATGCGTCTGTATTGTTGTGCAAAAGATATGGTTTTTGCTAAACTATTCGACACCAAAGGAAGAAAAATCGCAATGAACCCGAGAAAATTGTTCCTTGTCGTGTTTGCGGGCGTTGCCGTGCTCGGCATTGTTCATTTTGCTTGCGCACAGGCGCTCGTTCCTGGATACCTCACGGATCCAACTGCGGTTCGCGGCGCAGTAGAAAGTGATGAGGGCTACCAGCCGCCGGAGAGATTCAAGTATCCGTACATCGCCACTTACTATGTGAAGCCGACTGTCGTGCAGGGCAATGACGTAAAGGTCGGTTTCTTCGTGACCGATTTCGAGTCATCGAAGATTAGGTTCCTTGACGACTCGCACAGGTTTGCCGCGTTTCTCGAGTATCGTCTTAAAGCCGCGCCATCGAAAACGGTCGCACTTAAGAATCTCAAGAGCGGCGATGCCGAATTCAACCTTGGCAAGTTGCCTGTCGGCGAATACGAGATGCGCGTCTGGGCGAAGGACGCGAAGGGGCGCGAATCGCATCGCGTCATTCACGATTTCCGCGTCGTTGCTGCCTCAGATCTTGCAATCCCCGCCGACAAGATATACGCGATGACTACGGCGGACCTCGCCAAGTACGGCATCCGCAACGACGGTGACCTCGAGAAGATCGTCTATGTTGAGACGAACGGCACTTCGAAGGTTGTAAAGGAAAAGCGCGCGGGCGTTCCTGGCTATACTGTAACAGTGCCACTTGACCCGAAGACAGGAAAGCTTCCTTGGCAGGCGTGGAAGAAGTCGAAGGTAGTTTATGACGCTGGCTATGACAAGCCGGCCGTAGCAAGGACCTCTGTGGCGAATGTCGTCGGGCTCCAGAAGATGATTGATGAAAAAACTTCTATGGGGTTTCGCAAGGTCGTGTTGCTTAAGGGAACTTACCGCCTTTCCCATGAGAAGTCGCTGTCCATTCCGAGCGGCATGACGCTTGACCTTGGCGGAGCTGTCCTCAAGCAGGACGGCTTCACTGGCGAGCGGTCGTGCATTGTTCGGCTTCTTGGCGTTACGGATGCGCATCTTGTCGGCGGTACAATAGAGGGAGACTACTGGGAGCACGACTACGCTGGCTCGAAGAACAATTCGGAGTGGCCGTCGGGGTTCGAGATCGGCGGCAGTTCGCAGTACTGCTCCGTCGAGGATGTCAAGGTCGTAGGCATCACTGGCTACGGCGGACAGAATGGAATCAGCGGGGCCGCGCCCGGCGGATTGAGCAAATTCTATGAGCGGCTCCCTGCCTTTGCGCCAGGTGGCCTCGATCGTGGCAACGGCGGGATTGACGCGTCGGACAAATTCCGCTTTACGACGGACTTCAAAGACCTAAAGAAGATACTGGATGCCGGCAATCGCCGCCTTCAGGTCTCCAGGTATCTCGGCTACCAGGGAGTCGCGACGCGTTCCTGGCAGATGACGGTGGCGTGGTACGACGCTGAGAAGAAGTTCCTTTCGTCGGAGACCGCCTGGCAGTACCGCGAAATGTGGATCCCCGAAGGCGCCGCTTTTCTGCGCGTCTCGGTCGAGGCCGAGAGCGCAGATGCCGCCGACAAGTCCGCACTCACGCTTACCGCGTTCCGCCTTCCCGTAAACTGCACCGTTGCACGCTGCGCTTTCGACAACTGCCGCTGCGTCGGGTATGCGGCGTCCGCAATGAAGAACATGCTGTTCGAGGAAAACATCTTCACCCGTTCGGGCGAGAGCGCGGCGTGCTGCGCCTTTGATGCAGAGGACGGATGGGACCAGATGCAGGACGTATACTTCCTCGGGAACGTCTTCAGCGACAATCCGCGCAACAACTCGATCCTGACTTGCGCGGGCCACAACTTCATACTCGAGAATAACGAAGGCGACATTTACCTTTGGGGCCGCACGCACTCGCCGTGTGTAAGGGGCAACGCCATCGGGCAGGGGACCTATCGCTGTGATTCTCGTCTCCGTTCGGGTTATGGGCGTTTTGATGGCAACACCTACGCGAAGGGCGTCAATCTCGGGCTCAACGAGTCGAAGGAGCGGGCCGACAACTGGGACTATGTTCTTTCTGGCCAGACGTTTGACGGAGACAAGGACTCCTTTGCTATCGACGTAGGAACCGCGGGGCGCATGGTGAACTGCACATTTAGGAATATGCCGGTCAGGATAGCCAACGCCTACGCCTGCACCTTCGAGAACTGCAAGGATGCAAGCACATATCTGCCTTTTCCAAGCGGGCGCTGGTCGGATGTAGTTGTAAAGGACTCGACCCTTAGTCGCTTTTATCACTCGAACACCTGGGTTCGTTGCCGTTTTGAGAATGCAAAACTCAGCAAGTTTATCGGCGGGTCTCTTTTAGCGAAGGACTGCACCTTTGTCGGCTCGTCCCTTTTCGGGATTGAAGGGGCAAAGTTCAATATGTCTGGTTGCACGCTTGACGGCGCGACCGTGCAGGGCAACTGGTGGGAGAAGCCGGCGGACCTGATGTTTAAAAACTGCACGATCCTGATGCACGGGGGCGATGCTCCGCTGAAACTCGGTGCCTACACTGTCGGCAAGATCGGGTTCGACGGCTGCAAGGTCTCCGGGAAAGGAAGTCTTGTCGACGTCAAGGACCTTCGTCCAATCCGGCTTCTGCCGAACGTTCCTCCTGCGGAAAATCCTGATCTTAAGCCCGGCATGATTGCGCTGCGCGGAATTAAATGGACGGGCGAGTCGTCGCCTGTCGTTTCGCACGCCGCTGCGCCGTCTGGCACGCCTTCGCAGAAGAAGATATCGATCCTCGACAGGGGCAATATATGGCCGAAAGGCGTAGTCGTCGCGACAGACCTCCCGGCGTCTTGGGAACTAAAGTGATTTGACAGCACATGGAGAAACGAATCATGGGCAGCGCGAAAAACCTTCTTGCTGGATCGCTTGCTTGCGCGGCCGTCCTTGTCGCGTGTGGCGGGGAAAAGCTGGTCAAGACAGGGGACAAGCTCGTTTTTATGGGCGACTCCATCACGGAGTTCGGAAAGAACAGGACGCATGGCTACGTGAACCTCGTCGTGAAGGGCCTTGCGGCGAATGGCATCCACCCGACATGGGTTGGCGTCGGCATTCAAGGTCACACCTCAGGAGACATGCTCAGGCGCTTCGACAAGGACGTGATCGCCGAGAAGCCGGATGTCGTCACGATTTCAGCGGGCGTCAACGACATCTACAAGAAGGTTCCCTACGCGCAGTTCTGCAAGAACGAGCGGAATATGGTCGCGAAAGCGAAGGGCGCTGGCGCCAAGGTCGTCATGCTTTCTCCGACCACGGCCGGATACGGCGAGACCGACACCGATGAACTCAGAAAGTTCGAGAACGGCGTGAGGGAGATCGTAGTCGAAGAAGGACTTGTCTATGCCCCGACCTACGAGTATTTTCGCGCCTGGATGAACGATGACGACAAGCCGGTGCTCTCGCGCATGGCCAACGCCGATCTCCGCATAACCTGCGACACGGTCCACATGTCCCCCGCAGGCGACAGGCAGATGGCGCGGGCGACGTTAAAGGCCTTTGGCCTAGACATGGACGAGTTGTCTGCGGCGGAGGTGGCGTGGAACGCAGATGAAACGCTCGTGCCGCTAATCGTCCCGCCGTCCACGAAGGCGACTATTTCCGTCAAGCTCACCGACGCCGAGGCACAGGCCGTCGCGGGGCTCACGGTCAAGCAGATCCTCGACCGCGGCATTCCTTCGCTCGCGGCAAATCCGGTGCGCGAGACAGAGGCAAGCGGCGCCACGAGCGAGAAGACGGTTACGTCCACCTCGTGCAATTTCTCCTACAGGACGTACGATCAGCTTGTCTCCGCCGCCGCAAAGCTTGGAGTCCGCGTCGATGAGGCGCTCAAGTGCGCGATCCTCCGCGGCGTGCGCGAAGCCTCGGCGACAGCCCCAAGTGCGCCTGTCGTAAAGATGAATGGAGTGCACTGCGCTTCGACCACGGCGACGTTCGATGTGGCGATTTCTTCTGTTGGCGCAACGGCGGGGTCTTGCGACGTTCTTCTCCGCCTCGGGGCGCCGTCGGGCGACCTTGGCGCTCCCGAACGCATTGTCGTCGGCGAAACGGACTCGTTCGACTATCTCAGGAAGGGCCTGCAGCCGGACACGACATACAACTACGAGCTGACGTTCAGGAATAACGCGGCGACGCCTATGGACACTGTCGTAAGCGGTAGTTGCAGAACGATGTCCGCCGGCGCAATCGAGCCCTCTGGGGGTGACGACACGGCGTCGATTCAGTCGGCCATTGACGCGGCAGTTCCGTCGTGCGGCATGGTTTCTCTTGGCGGCGGAGTCTTCGCCCTCGGCGCGGAGCTGATGGTGACTGGTGGCGTCACGCTCGTCGGACAGGGCATGGCGGAGACGACGCTCCGACAGACCGCCCCGCACCGCGTAATGACGGTTAAGGACGGCTCGCGGGTCGAGGGGCTCGCGATAACGGGCGGACGGACGACGTCCAACTGGACTCACGGTGCGGGTGCCTATGTCGCGGACGGCACGATCTCCCGCTGCCACGTCCACCACAACCAAGCCAAGGGCAACAACGTCTATGGCGTAGGCGTTTTCTTCGAGAAGGGCTCGATTGACCATTCCGTCATCTCCTTCAATACGGGAACCAACACTGGCGCAGGCGGAGGCATAGGACACTACAACACCGCCGGGACGATTTTGGTCGAGGAGTGTCTCGTCTCCGGAAATGTCCGGACCAATGGACGCGGCGGCGGCCTGTGCTTTGTCATGAGCAATCCAAACGTGACGATTCGCAACACGACAATTACGGGGAATTTTGCGAGTTTAACTGGTGGCGGGCTCTCAGATGAAACCTACAACCACACCGTAAAGCTTGTAAACTGCACCGTCTCTGGGAATACGGACGGCAGCTTGACGCCGTAGCCACTGCCTTATCAACTAATCGTTCTTTGCGAGAAAGCCCTTAAAAGGCACTTTCGTATAGTGGAAATGTCGGCGTCTAAATGCTAAAATGATGCCGTTGGAAAATGGCAAAGCAGAGAAGACGAGAAGATGAACGCTTAATAAGGAATACTTGACATGACATCACTGCTGCTTTTGGCGGGGATCATCCGCTTTTCCGTCCCGGCGACTGGCGAGGGCCAGGTTCTCCCCGATTCGCTCCCCAGAGAGGCCGTTAAGGATGCGCCTTGCGCAATGGTCGCGGCCCGCGGTGAATACGAGGGCGGCTCTTTTGTCCTCAGGTCCGATGCCGACCTTGGTAAAGTCGACATGCGAGTCGGCGACCTGAAGAACGAGAATGGCGACGTGATTCCGGCAAAGGAGTTGGACCTCGCGACGGTCAAGGTCTGGTACCAGAACTCCAATGCCTGGCTGAGCTACTTCCAGGATCCGCGCCTAAAGCTCTGCCCCGAACTTCTACTCCACGACGAGGATCTCGTGAAGGTAGATACGGAGAAAAAGGGCAACTGGGCCCGCGTCACCGCGAAGGACGGGTCTGTCAGCTACTTCTGGCTTACCGCGCCGCGCGGCGTCCACAAGCGCGACGTCGATTTCAAGGCGGGTCGCATCGACGACGCGTTTCTTTGCATGCAGCCAGGATTCTCTGACTCACCTTCGTTCGCGGGCGCGACTCTCGAGAAGGGCAAGAACAAGCAGTTCATGCTTACGGCGCATGTCGGCAAGGACGTGAAGCCGGGGCTCTACACTGGTACGATCGCCGTAACGTCAAGGAAGGGCGGCGCGCTTCTCCACGAAGTGCCTGTTCGTCTGCGCGTCCTCGATTTCGAGCTCCCGTCGCCGAAGACCTACCACGACGTGGAGAAGGACTTCCTGTCGCTTTTCTGCGAGTATGTGAACATGGAGTGGATACGCTGCTCGAACGGAAACGACGTAGAGCTTGCCGAGCGTCAGCTCGAGGCTATCCTCGCGGACTTCGTGCGGCACAACGAGATTACGCCGAGCTTTGGCGAGAGCGTCAAGTACAGGGAGATGGCCAAGCGCGTCGGAATGGACTTCAAGGGCGCCTACATGGGCCCGATGAAGACGGGGGTTGACGCCGACGTGCGCTATGCGGCGCGCAACACGGCGCGGTCGCTTGACAGGGCCTTTGGCTCTCACAATGGCATGATGCTCTCGTGGGGAGACGAGTACGGGCTCAATACTTTGCGCGCGATTCGCGACATGGTCGAAATCTACCACGAGGAGGGTTTCACGTTTGCCGTCAATTCGCAGTCCGGCTACTTGGCGGGTGCAAATCTTGCGGACCTATGGTGGCCGCCATTTTCGCCAGACCACCGCTCGGCCGCAAAGACGTCAAAGTATAACGAGACCGCCCCAGATGGGCGCATGGGTTGGTATGCGTCGCAGCACGTCGGCACGGAGAACCCGGCCTTTGTGCGCAGGCAGTACGGGATGGGGCCGTATCTTGCGGGCTACGGCTGCAACTACAACTACGCGCATCACCTCCAGGGCTGGAACGACATCGAGTCCGGGCTTTATCGCCCCATGAACTTCGTGTACGGCTCTGGCAACGGCTGCGTCGATACGCTCGCCTGGGAGGGTTTTCGCGAGGCGATCGACGACATTCGCTACGCGACGCTCCTCAAGACGACGGCGCTAAAGCTCATAAGGGAAGGATCTCCCGAGGCGCGCTACGCCGCGAGGATCGCGCTCAAGCTCCTCGCGGACGCGAAGGGCGACGACTACGACCTTACGACTTTCCGATACGAGATGATCAACCACATTCAGAAGCTCCGCGCGTTCGAGGCGAAGTGATTTAGGGGAAGGAACGAAACACCATGAAATTTGAGTCCGTGATTTTCAAGGCCGTCCTCGCCGCCGCCTCGATTGCCGGCGCATTTGCCGCGTCTGCCGCCGTTTCGCCGTCGCGCAATCCTCGTCAGGCGCTTGACGCCGAGATAAAGGAGCAGCAGAAGGTCTCGCGCAAGTTCCGCGACACCGTAGAGTTCCTCGAGCGCCGCCTCAACGACGAGGACGTCAAGACGAACGCGATGCTGCGCGTCTACATCGACCAGAAGATTCTGTCCTTCTGCGCGATGCCGGTGTGGACGCAGTTCGGCAACTGGGACAAGAAATGGTCCGAGAGGCATATCCCTGTCGTCTGCGAACGAGAAATCGCTGCGGCCGATTGTCCAAACGGCGACAAGCTCGGCTTTTTAAGGGCGCTTGCTCGCCAGCAGGCGGGCTTGAAGGACTATGGCTCTTCGCTTGCGACGGCCAAGAAGGCGCTTGCGCTCGAGGGCCTTAAACCGAACGACCTTTTCAAGGCACATTGCCTTGTCGCAGACGCCTGCAAGTGGGCCGACCGCTACGACGACGCGAAAGCGGCCTACCAGAAGGCGGCAGAGTACAATCCAGTCGAAGCCGCCAAGTCGCTCGCGGACCTTGCCGCCGACTACTGTAACGACGCGGATGTTGCCGAGGCCTGGGCGGGTGTCAAGGATCCCTATCCGCGACTTCAGTGGTTCTACGGGCACGATCGCGCAAAGGCCGCTGACGATGCCTTCGCGTACATTTCCAACGAGCAGAATCCGGCAAAGAACCGCCGCGACCTGCTGATTCGCTACTTTGGGACGGAGAAGTCCGAGCGCGGCGACCGTGCACGAGAAATCGCCCGCACGCTCGACTACACCGGCTTCATGGACTGGCGGCTCTTCGGCAAGCTTTCCAATGTCTATCGCTTTGGCGACTGGGCGTTCTTCGTGAAGCTTGCAGAGTCGTTCCCGACCTTGGGATGGTTCCAGGACCAGGCGCGCTATCGCGGCTATCTCTTCTCGCTTGTCGCTGTCGGTCGCGGCGGAGAAGTCGCGAAAAAGGCGGACGAGTTTCTTGCGAAGGACGCGGCAAAGGCGAAGCCGTCCGTCCAGTCGTTCGACCGTGTCCGCTTCGAGATGCTCAAGGCGCTTGCCGAGGGGAAGGATCTCGTTCCCGCAGCGAAGGCGGCAAACCTCGGCATAAAGGAGTATGCGCAGGCGCTTCAGATCGCCGCACAGTGGACGCTGAACCTCCAGCGCAACGAGGAGTGCGAGCGCTATGTTGCCGCCTATCGCGCGCTCTTCAAGGAACTGCCCGAACGCCGCTACAACGTCAAGTTCTTCGACCGTCCAGTGAGCTCGATCGCCGCATGGCGCACAATTGCGGATTCGCTCGAGAAGTCGTATGTCGACGTCAAGATGTGCGGCGAACTCGACAGTCTCGAGACTGACGTCGCTACGGGCCGCACCATGATCGAGAAGACGGAGCTGGACTCGAAGGACGCGAAGATGGAAGTTACTTCGTTCTGCGATGTCGAGGGGCTGAAGGTCGTCATGCGCGTTGTTGATCAAAACGCGCGCGCCGTCGAGCAGGGCTTTGCAGGCGGCATTGGCACGGAGTGCTACTTTGCGCCTGGTGCGGACGCGCCGTACATCTGCTTTTGCTCCACGCCGAAAGAAGGCGTCGGGTTCGTCTTCTACACGGCCTATTCGAGTGCGTACGCCCAGCGTGTCGAGTTTGACGACGCTAAAAGCCCCTATGCCCTCCGCCAGGAGACCGAGTTCGCCGACGGCGACTACGCGCTTATGATCACGCTTCCGTGGAGGGCGTTCTACCAGAAGCTTCCCGCCGCCGCCGGGACGGAGTGGCGCTTCGAGTGTCTTGCGGACGGCTGTTCGTGGGGCGGCTCGCAGGGCATCCATGAATCGTCGAGCTGGGGACGCCTCGTCTTCAACCTGAAGCCGGCTGAGATCGCGGCAATTCGCCGCCGTCTCGTCTATGACACTTACAAGACTTGGAACCGCACTGGACATGGTCGGCTTTCGGCGTTCGACCGCTGGGGCGATTCGGTCGTCGGCGATCCGGAATTCTCGGATGCCGTCCTGAAACCGCTGGAATCTGCGCTCAAGGCCGAGGCCGCGAAAGTTACGGCGACGATGAGCGACGACGAGGTCAACGAAGTCTACGAGAAGGGTGCGAAAGTCTGGATAGGGCTCGACCACGAGATCGACGCACTCCGTCAGGCGTGGCTCCTCAAGAAGTTTACCGACGCTAAATGATGAAAACGCTCTGACGCTTGGTGTGGCAGTATACTCGACACTACTATACTATAGTATAGTAGATTGCTTGTCGGGATTTTGTTAGAATTTATGCAGTCATTTAGGGACGAATGCTGCTTTAGTCTAACAGAAAGGAATCTCATGAGACATCAATCAGTTGGTGCGCATCGTTCGATCAGCCGCATCGTAGCGTTCCTTGCCGCAGGGGTCGTGAGTGCTGCGGGCGTGACATTTGCTGATGTCATGCCGGCTGGGACTCCTTCAGACACTCGGCTTGCGATTCAAGATGCAATTGACGCGGCGGCGGTCGCGAATCCCGCTGGAACCGTCACGCTCGGCAGTGGCACCTTCGAGATTGACGCTCAGTTGATGGTGACTGGCGGTGTCACGCTCGTTGGTCAGGGATGGGAGAATACGGTTATCAAACAGACGGCTACCGGAAACGACAAGCGGTGTGCAACACTCGAGGGAGGCGCGAAACTCCAGCGAGTCACTCTGACTGGCGGCTGCATCAACGGTAACAACGCGCCTGGAGGCGGCGTCGCAATCAAGGACGGGACCGTCTCTTGGTGCTGTATCACCAACAATACCGCCGGTGTCACCAGTGGGGCGTCCGTCTACGGTGGCGGTGTCGGCTTCTACCAAGGAAAGGGGCAAGTCGACCATTCGATAATCGCGGGCAATCTCGTCAATTCGACGACTGCTCTTGGCGGCGGCGTAAGCATCTACCAGCCGACCGGCGCGATCACTATCGACACGTGCCTTGTCATCGGTAATGCAGCGACCGGAAAGACCGCGGCGAACGGCAAGGGTGGTGGAGTTTACGTTGAATACATGTATTGGTATGCAGATGTGACTATTCGCAATTCGACTATTGCAGGCAACTCGGCGAGCGGAACGGCGCTGGGGGGCGGCGTGTGCGTCACAGGAGATGCGCAGTCGAACAACACGCGCACGATTCTGACGAATGACATAATGTCCGGCAACACCTCTGCGGGTGAAGAGAACAATGCAGTGCTGTCAAAGACCGACAAGACGTCCTACTGCCTGTTCGGACTCTCAGGCGAAGCGGTGGGTACGGACTTTTTATCCGGAGATCCGCTGTTTGCGGACGTCACCTCGGGTGATTACACGCTTTCCTCCACATCCCCAGCGATCGGCGCCGGCGTGGCTTACGAAGGTATTGGCATCGATCTCTACAAAGTTGCGTTTGCAAATCCGCCGGCAATGGGCTGCTACGAGTTGAGCGAACGCGCGTCCGAGCCCGTGTTCAATCCTGCGTCTGGCTCAGGGTTTTATCCGACTACGAGTGTGACGCTCTCCTGTGAGACGGCAGGTGCGGCAATATACTATACGACTGATGGGTCGACCCCAACCGAATCAAGTACGCCGTACACCGGCCCCATAGCCATCTCCGCCACGACGACTATCAAGGCCCGCGCCTATAAGACAGGGATGAGGCCGAGCGTCGACGCCATCGCGAACTATATATGTAGGCCGCAGCCGAAGAACTTCAAGAAGTCAGTCGAAATCACACTTAATACGAATCTGGCTGAACAGGAGATAACGACAGGAATCCCTGCGCTCGTTAAGCTCAGCGAGTCGACCATTTCTGGTTTCCGCTATGGTGATTTCTCTCTTGCAAAGGGCGGCGATATGATGTTCGTTGACAACGAAAGCGGTGCCGTTTTGCCGCATGAGATCGATACCTGGAATACGGCTGGCGAATCACTCGTCTGGGTTAAGCTCCCGTCGACGGCAGAGAATACTAAGATAGTCCTGTATTACGGAAACGGAACGGTTTCGACAGAGGAGTCAACGGGTGTCTGGACAGATTATGTTGGTGTGTGGCATTTTGAAGAAGCAACTGCAGCAAGTGTAGCGGACTCGTACGGCACATACTCAAACTCAACGGCTACTGAGGGTATAGACGGTAATGTCGCCCAATATGCGGTCACAAACGAAATCGGTCGCTTCGGAAAGTGCTTTCGCACAAACAATGCGACGGCGCGTCAGGGTGAGAACTACAACTACGGCGGCGTCTGGGTGAACGATTCGGGAACCGATAGCCCCGTCGATGGCGGAAAGAACTTCACGATTTCCGGCTGGTTCAAGCACGGCGAGTTCAACTACTACTGGGACCACATGTTCTACAAGCGTGTGGCCTCCAACAACACCGGCTCGCCCAACAATGCCTTCGTTGTCGAGTGCAACTCGCAGCTCGCGGCTCCTAGTCCGATGGCGCGCGGGTCGGGCGCAGGGGGAACGGCGGCGACTCTTTCGGGCAACCTGCAAGGCGCGTGGGCTTACCTTACGTTTGTCTTTGAAGTCAATAAATGCCATGTCTATGAGAACGGCGTTCACAAGGGCGATTCCGGAATCACGGCCTGCATTGACAACGACGCTCCGCTCGTCTTCGGCAACAACGTCAACATCGCGAGCGGTGCGTCGGGCGACTGCGCGTGGAACGGCTGGATCGACGAGGTGCGCTATTCGAGCGGATTGAAGAGCGCCGAGTGGATCGCTGCCGAATACAATGCGATGAATGCAGGTGAGACTGACATCTTCACGTATGGCGAGGCGAAACGCGCAGGTGCGCCCAGTGCCATGGTAATCATCGTTAGGTGATTGACCGCATTGGATTTCTGGGCGCGAGGTATAAATGATTAAGGGAAGTCGGCTCTTATCCCCATTCGCAGGGCGAGGTCGATTGAAGCTTATGGTGGTGTTGGGAAGCGCCTTGCTCGCCTGTTTTGCGCTTGCGGCCCAGTTTGATGCCGCCGAGCCGATATGGACGACGGCGGAGAGGGGCGAGATCAACTCGACGATTGCTTTCGCGACACGTTTTGAGTGGGATGGCAAGGCGCCGCACCTATGGGATGAGACGTCGAGCTTTTTGGGACGCACTTATCCGACTGCTGAGTTGAAGTATACCCCGTCGGTCGATTGGTGGAAGCGGGCAATCGAGCCGAAGGCGAAGTTCGAGGTCGGAGAAGCGGCGAGGGTCGATGCGACGCGCGGCGTCCGCTACGAGGGCGCGATAAACGACACTGGTTTCCTTCGCCTCAAGGTGAAGGTAACGAAGCCGGGTCGCTTGCTCGTAGGGTTCGACGAGATACTCGTCGGCGGCAAGCTTGATTTTCTGAATCGATTCGGGTGCAATAATGTTGTTCTGTGGGACGTGAATTCGAGCGAACGGGCGACCGTGAGACCGTTGATTTGCTTCGACCTCGCGTGGAAGGTCTTCTCAAGTTTTACGCGCAGTACTTGAACGAAGACGGTGCGCTTGAAAACCTGCCGGGCTGGGTGTTCGTGGAGTGGAGCCACGCCAACGAGACGAAGTTGGTTAAGGACGGGGTGAACTGGCCATCGAACATGACGTACGCGGAGGTCTTGGCTAAAGTGGCCCGGCTTTACGGACGGCCAGAACTTGCCGAACAGTCGGAGAAGCTAAAGGAGCTAATTCGGGAACGTTCGTATGACGGCATCTGGTTCCGGGACAACGCGAAGCATCCAGATGTGACGGAGACCTGCCAGTACTATGCGTTCTTCCACGGCATCGCCACGCCGAAGACGCATCCAGAGTTGTGGAAGCGGCTAATGGACGAGTTTGGGCCCGAACGTACGGCAAGGGGGCTCTACAAGGAGGTCTGGCCCTCAAACGCATTTATTGGGAATCTGATGCGGCTGATCGTGTTGAAGCGCGATGGTCGCGACGCACAGGTTTCCCGTGAGATTCGCGGGTACTATCTCAAGATGGCGGAGACGACTGGGACGCTGTGGGAATACGACCGCCCTGAGGCAAGTTGCAATCACGGCTTCGCCTCCTACCTGGCAATTCTCCTTGACGAGACGAACAAGTAGCGCTGGAATATCCCCAGTTTTTGACCCCTGAAACGGGGCGTATGCCTGATTCTATTGGGCGAGATGCATTTTCTGAAGTGAAATAAGCGAAAAGTCGGTTCCACTTGCTGGGTGTGGTATAATGCCACGGGCAAAACAAACCA
>JAZSLQ010000032.1:0-26392 GCA_045535455.1 Kiritimatiellia bacterium
AATCGATGTCGCCACCGGCTTTTTCGCCGAAGCTTTGCCACGTATCCGCGGCAAAGCTAGCGCGCCCGAAGCCGCAACGCGCCCCGCTGCGGACGCGCCGCCTCTATCCACGTGGGTGGAATCGGCGGTGGATGTCGCCGAAGCGGGCCGCGTCCACATGCGTGTATATCTGCGTCGTGCCGATGTCCGCGTGTCCAAGAAGCTCCTGAATCGCGCGGATGTCAGCGCCGTGCTGGAGCATGTGCGAGGCGAAGCAGTGCCTGAGGACGTGCGGAGAAATGCGCTCCGGCGCGATATCTGCAGCGACTGCACGCTCGCGGATCATCTTGAAGACCGCCTGACGCGTAAACGGCTTCTTAAGTCGAGTGACAAAGACGTGCGACACGGAAAGGTCGCCTTTCGTAAACACGTCGCGCGCGGAGGCGAGATACGTCGTGAGCGCCCTTCCGGC
Source organism: Kiritimatiellia bacterium (assembly GCA_045535455.1). Lineage (GTDB taxonomy): Bacteria > Verrucomicrobiota > Kiritimatiellia > RFP12 > UBA1067 > UBA1067. The sequence goes on from JAZSLQ010000032.1 coordinate 452, forward strand.
GGCCTTGCCTATCGGGACGACGCGCTCCTTCGAACCCTTGCCGAGAATGCGAAGAAGCTCGCCATCGGCAATTATGTCCTCAACCTTCATGCCGCACACCTCGCTAACGCGAAGCCCGCAGCCGTACATAATCTCGAGCATCGCCCGGTCGCGAAGGTCACGGGGATCAGTTCCATCGACCTTGTCAATCATCCTGAAAGTCTCTTCTTCGGAAAGGACGCGGGGGAGCGTCTTTCCCTTCTTCGGCGGATCGAGAAGCGCGGCAGGGTTTCTCCGTATGTAGCGCCGCTCCTCGAGGAACTTGAAGAACATCCGAATCGCCGCAGTGCGGCGCGCCCGTGTCGAGGACTTCCGGCCGCTCGCCCGCTCCTCGCCGAGAAAGCCCGCTATGTCCTCGCGCTTGACGTCGGACGCGGCGGATATGCCGCGCTTTTTCAGGTATTTCGAAAAGAGCCGCAGATCCCTCGCGTATGCGGCGCAGGTATTCGCGGCCATCGACCGCTCGAAGCGGAGCGACCCGATAAAGCCATCGATGTCAGAGCCGAGCAATGAAGTCCTCCACCAAGGCGCGCATCGCCGGCTTCGCGGCAACTCCTGCGGCGATGACTTCCTCGTGGCCAAGCGGACGCAGCGCGATTCCTGCTGCGAGATTGGATACAAGCGAAAGCCCCGCGACCTTCATGCCGCACGCCTTTGCAAAGACTGCCTCTGGCACGGTTGACATGCCGACGACATCAGCGCCCTGCGCCTTGTACGCGCGAATCTCTGCGGGCGTCTCGTACGCTGGCCCGACATTGTAGGCGTAGGTGCCGTCCATTACGCGGAGGCCCAGACGGTTCGCGCCGGCGTGGAGGAGTTCCGCGAGGCGGCGCGTGTAGATCTCCGTCATGTCGGGGAACCTCTCGCCCCACTCTGAGCGATGCGGGCCGACGAGAGGATTCGCGTTGATGAGGTTGATGTGGTCTCGTATGATGACGAAGTCGCCCGGTCTGAGCGCTGGGTTTATCCCGCCCGAGGCGTTCGTCAAAAGAACAGTTCCGCAACCCATGCGGCGCATCATCTCTATCGGGAGAACGACCGGCTCCCAGCCGACGCCCTCGTAGTAGTGCCTGCGTCCGCACCACGCTGCAATCCTCTTTTCGCCGCGGCGATAGAGAACGAACTCGCCCACGTGCCCTGCGACTGTGGACGCGCCGAGCCCAGGGATGTCGGCGTAGGACGCGCGGAAAATCACTTCGTCCATCTCGAGCGCCTCGCCCCAGCCTGAGCCAAGCAAGATTCCGAGATCAACCGCCCTGTCGAAACAGTTATCCGGGAAATAAGCAGCCGCCTTGTCGAAGAATGAAATGTCCATGCGAAGACCTCTCTTTATGTTGTTGTTTTATTTATACGTCGTCAGAAAGACATGCGCAGCACCCTTAAGCGAAATATCTTCGCCAGGCGGCACGAGAACGCTCGTGCGCCGCGGCACGTCAACTCCATTCACAGAGAAAGACCCTTCTGCCGCAAAAAGGACAGTGCCGCCAGCCGAAGCGGGAACGGCGAGTTCGCCATCAAGTGCGATTTGGCTAAAGTTGAAGAAGTTGCACTTGACGTCGACAGCCGGCGTCGGCGCGGGAAGCGTGTAGTCGATTGCCTGAAGCGACTTCTCGACATGAAGCTCGCGCGGCTTTCCGTCGGCACCCACGCGATTCCAGTCGTAAAGCCGAAACGTCGTGTCAGAACTCTGCTGCACTTCATAGATGAGCGCACCGTCGCCGATCGCGTGGACTAGACCGCCTGGGATGAAAAACGCCTCGCCCTTCTTTGCCTCGTGGCGGACGAGCAGTTCCTCGAAGCGCCCAGACTTGACGGCTTCTTCAACATCCTTCGGCCCGACACCTGGCTTTAGCCCCGCGTAGATAACGCCGTCCTCGAGCATCGCCCACATCTCGGTCTTTGGATCACCGCCCGTCACCTTGCATGTCTGCTCGTTCGGATGCACCTGAACGGAAAGGCGCGTCGTTGCGTCTATGACCTTTACGAGCAGCGGAAAGCCCGGAAGGACGTCGTTAAGCGGCTTCCCCGCATAAGCGCAATCACCCGATACAACGCTCGGTCCCGCTGGGTGAACCGATATCTCCCAGCTTTCACTTCCCCACAGCGCCGGATGTAAGTTCGGGGCGAATTTCAAGACATTACCCTGTTTCATGCCACAATTATACCAAATCCCGCTTGCGCACGCACACGTGTTATACTATAATATGTAGTCACCGTGCAGTAATGCCGTAATAAAAGCATGAACTACAGAACAACAATTCTGGCCATTGCAGCAGTGCTAAGTGCGACGATATGTCTCACTGGGTGCTTTACTTTGGACACAGCAGACATCCACTCTACTGGAGAAGAGCACATCTGTGTCGGAAATAGCGGTTGGTATCTCTTCAACTTCATTCCGCTCGCCTGCGGCAATGCGGCGGAAGACCCTATGATGCCCTGGGCGTTCTTCAGGAACGACGTGACGATGGACAAAATCCAACATAGATTCATGAAATATGCGAACTTCTACGGCAAGAAGTCGCGCGACATGAGCTACTACACCCAGGAGTCGGTGCTCTTCGAGATTCCCGCTACCGACTTTCCAATTCCCCTTCCGTACCTACTTACCTACAAGGAAATCCAGCTATCGGGGGTGCTAAAATGAAGCGGTTTGCAGTAATTCTGACGTGCGCCCTTCTCTCCGGTTGCGCAACCGTGACGGTTAGTCGCGAAGGAGCGACGATGGTGAATATCGAGAACTCCGGCTGGTATCTCCTCGACTTCATCCCGATTGCCTCTGGCAATCCGGAACGCCCGAACGCCAGTACAACGCGACTTTTCAGCAAGACGGTGACGCTCGAGAACAACGTGAAGATGCTCGACAAGGTAATCCGCGACGAAGGCGCAGCCGCCGTCCGCGACATAAACAGCTTCACCATCGACGAACACGTCCTGCTTATACTTCTCAAGCGGCATGCATACCACACAAGTGCGCAGCTGCTGATGGAAGAAGACATGACCGAAACAAAGGCAGAAGGAGTCTCGACGATCCTTCCAAAGGAATTATAAAATGGGCATCGCACGTCACATCAGAAAACTCGAGGGCTACGTTCCAGGAGAACAGCCCAAGTCCAAGAACGTCGTAAAGCTGAACACGAACGAAAATCCGTATCCGCCGTCGCCAAAGTGCACGGCCGTGCTTACGTCGTTCGACCTCGACGACCTACGGCGCTATCCTGACCCCAACTTCACGGTGCTCGCAAAGGCGATAGCCGACAAGAACGGCACGACGGCTGACCATGTGTTCGTCGGCAACGGCTCAGACGAGATACTCGCGCTCGCGACGCGCGTCTTTGTCGAAAACGACGAATCTATCGGCTCGTTCGACCCGAGCTACACGCTCTACAAGACACTCGCGGCGATACGCGACGTGAAGTGGGTGGGCATACGCAACTCATCCACTCGTCCACTCACCCACCCCTCCACTTCTCTCTTCCTCTGGACGAATCCCAACGCGCCGACAGGCGAATTCGCCGAGCCAAAGGACATTGCCGCGTTTGCAAAGAAGTTCAAGGGCGTCGTCCTGGTTGACGAGGCGTACGCAGACTTCTCGCGCGACAACTGCATGTCGCTTGCAACCGCCCCGCGCAACAGGAACGTCATCGTCATGCGGACGTTCTCGAAGAGCTATTCGCTCGCCGGGCTTCGCGTCGGCTACTGCGTCGGCCCGAAGGACCTTATAGCCGCGCTATACAAGGCAAAGGCCTCCTACAACGTCGACGCCGTGGCGCAGGCCGTGGCGCTAGTGGCGCTCAAAGACGGTGCGTACCACAGGAAGACGGTCGCAAAAGTCATCAAGACTCGCAAGGCATTTGAAAAGGCACTCGTTAAGCGCGGGTGGGACGTCATCAAAAGCGAAGCCAACTTCGTCTTCGTGAAGCCGCCGGCGGGAGATGCAGCAAAAGACGTCTTCGAGTATCTCAAGAGCCGAGAAATCTACGTACGCTACTTCCCGGGGCCGCTCACCGGCGACCGGCTGCGCATCACGATCGGGACCGACGGGCAGATGAAAACGCTGCTCGACGCCCTCGATGACCGATTTAGGACAAAGAATAATCTGCGCAACCACGATTAACTCAGTCCGGCAAATCGGCTTCGGGATAGTCGACAAGCTCGTTGATGGCGTTCGTGACATAATTATACAGCCCCTGATTCACACATCTATTTTGTGCAGTCCGCATTACGGCAAGCCGTCGCTTGCTGTACTGATATGTTGGATCGGCGGCAATAATTGCATCATTCAAACTAATGTGCATGGTATTCACATTCTGAGCAAAGTCAAGCGCATTAGACAAACACAACGGACGGAAGGAAGAAAGATCGGGTGACTCATACACACTCTTTAGCAATTCCTCACAGATCAACGCTCGATCATGTTGTTTCGCCCGAGGGAATATATTCGTAGACATTAGATATCTGTGGGCTATATCTACCGAATTACTCGTGACACCTTCAATGTTTATAATCGACTTTACTGCAATGTCACCAATGACAGGATTTGTCGCACACGAATAAAGGAACGGGAGCTGCTCAGACGTACCATACTTCTTTAACTGCCACATGGCCCACTCAGCAATCTGGGCATCATTCGTCTGTGCAAACTCGGCCAGGACGCCAGCAAGCCTGTTCGTGTTTCCGTCGAACCTGATTTCGTTTGTCAAGACTCGTCTTGCCTCGACACGTCCACAGCAACGCGTCGTCAGGAACTCAAGCACGTCATGCCTCAGCTCCTCGTCGGTGCAAGTGTCGGCATGGCATGACACAACAACCGCCACGGCAATGGACAGGGCGGCATACACGCTTCTTTCTTGGATGTTGCGTTTCATGTTGATCCTCTCATTTATGTGATATGTTTCTATAGCCAAATGGGAACATGACAGGAGCATTCCCCTTGGACCAGATTTCCGCATTGCTTACATCGTTGGTATAGTAGACGCCGTAGATGTCACCAGCCGTTATGTCGACTGGATCGTCGGAAGGGCCGCGTGTTCCCTTCATAAGCATTCTTGACAGTATATTCACCATCTTGGTGTTGACCGCATAGTATCTAACTCCCCCCGGGCCTCTGCCTTCACATCCGCCATTCCAGTCGCCCTGCGCATGAGAGTAGCTAACCGGTTCGCCCGAAGAAAGCTCGACCAACGGCAAATCGGGATTCTCGGCCTTGCGCGAATCAACGTAAATATCGCACATCCCGAATTCATGGCCGATTTCATGTGCAAAGTCTTTGAAGTCCGCGCTCCGCGTTACTACAGCACCACGCGGGCCATTTACCGCAAGCGTTTTCTGACGATCAACGAAGCCGTTGATAAAATAGCACTCCAGTCCGCAGGTGTTCGTGGCTATGTCCACAATCTGGCTATACGACCATTTAGATGTGTCATTCGTCTGTGTTGCGTAAAACGCATCGTATGCATCAGGGATGTTGGTAACGACAATCGGCTCGACGAGGTTTAGCGTTACGCCAACCTGTGCATAAATATCATTCGCATTTTTAACCATTTGGCGAACCTGGTCTGTAGAAAACGCAGTCTCCAAATCTTTGCTTTCAATTATCCACGCCCTAAGGTTGACCGTCGCCGTCTCCACGACGCGCACCTGAAATGTCGGCGCGTTGTCTGTTCGGCCGCCGATCTGGACGGAAAGCGTCTCGTAGCCAGCGGAAACGCCGCGTACCGTAACGCATCTGCCTGTGCACGATCCCACGAAATCGAGACCAGCGGACTTCTCCCAGACAATCTCGGAATCGGGGAAGTCATCGGGCGCGACTTCGATGCGGAAATAGCCCTCTCGCCCGACCACGACTCCGCAGGGGTTCACCGCGTAGGAGTGCTCGACGCCGTTCTCCACAACGTTGGTCGTCGCATTGCACACAGGCTCGGCAACGGGCGAAACGATAGTCAGGAACGCAGAGGCCGTCAGGTCGGGTCCAGACTCGGGATGCCAGCGAACCTTGACCTGGACGCCCGGCACAGACGTGCTCACCGTAGCAGGATTGAGATAGATCGGCAGTGACAGCGACGAGACGCCAGACACGGCAAACGTCCTGCCGGAAGTAATCGCATCAGTGCAGTTTGCGTTGGCGTAGACAAGCGGCAATTCGGCAAAACCCCCGTCGTAGCCGTAGATTCCCTCGACGACGATCGTGCCGTTCGTCGGCATGGGCGAGCTGAAGATGATGCTTCCCGACACTATGTCGTCATCGTCGGGGAACGTGGCGACGCAGTCGGGCGTGCCGTCGTCGTTGTCGTCGTCGTCGTTTACGAAGACGACTTCGGGAAGCGAGATTGCCAGGCTAACGCCCAGCCCGACGCCCTGGCTTTCAGGATCGTTCACGTAGTAGGAATGAAGCGTGCAGTCGCCGACATCTGCTTCAAGCGAAAGCGATACCTGCTGTGCGCCAGCAGCCGGATAGTGCGCGGTCATCTGCGTCGACCGCGCGGAAGGAGCCGAGATGGACACAATGGACGGATCAGAAGTGCTCCAGCTGAACGCAGACGAGACAAGCCAGGGGACATCCGAGAGAATCGCGGTGAACGTCTCGCTGTCGTCCAGTTCGGACGGCTGCCAGTTTTCGGGCGACACGCTCAGAACCGGAGTCCAGACGATGTGCGCGGACTCCGAGAACGGCACGAGTGGATAAACTGGAATTACAAGTTCAAGGCGACCTTCATCCCTCGTCCAACGCCCGTCGTTCAGACCGTTATGCATCCCGCGCATCGGAAGCGACCGAACTGAGGGGATGTCGTCTACTGCGGCATATGTAAGGTTCGTCGCGGTCTCGGGGAAGACGGCGAGCGGATAGTCAATGCACTTCCCAAGTAAAAAGACATACTCCCCTGCGTTGGTGACGGCGACGGAGAGATTGCCGACTGTCAGGAACGTCGTTTCGGGAGAGTCGTCTGCGACGGTGACGGAGAGCTTGTAGAGGCCGTTCGTCAGCCCTTCGCCAACCTGCGCGTCGACCCACTGAGGGTAGCCGACGGCAAGAATCTCCGTCGCGTTCGTGAAGTTCGCCGTCACCCATTCCGCGTCCTGCCCGAAGCCGTTGTGCGGGAACGGCAGCTCGCGCGGCAAATGCGCCGCGACGCCGTTTGTCGTAACTGACACATCGCCGTTGCGGAAAAGTTCAAGCACAGCAGTGACGAGATTGTTCGTGTCGCGGCTGATCGCCGCATCTGTCCACACAAAACGATATGAGTTGGACGGAGTATGCTCGTAGGCAAACGACGAAAGACCAGGGACGATGGAAACCGCCGCGCCGATTGTTGCAACAGCGTTCGTGTCAAACGGAGTCCGCCACACCTCGCCACTCACAAGAACCTCTACACCCTCAAGGTGGTTCGTCCCTTCGGGGAACACAAAGCCATCCTCGAAAACGAGCCAAAGAGAATCGTCGAACGCTCCGCGAATGTTCCAGTTCCGTGCCATGCGCTCTGCAAAGCTGTTTTGGACAGAAGTTGTTTGGACAGGATTAACAAGATTTACAAGATTTGAAGCCGAGGGGCTGTGGAACAATTCTCTAAACAATCCTGTTAATCCTGTAAATCCTGTCTGCGAAAACCCGCCTTGCATCATCTGCTGCGGTGGGAGGTTGTTGATGCCGTTCGTCTTTGTGCCTCCCACTATCAGCGACTGAACTGTACACAGCACAAGTACAACTATCGTGGAAATCGACAGGTGTCCTACTTGCCTTCTGATGCCGCCCAGAGCCCACTTCAGGAAAGGGATAGCCACAAGCGCGGCGGCGCATACCATTCCGGCGAGTTCAAGCTGACCTTCTCTGAGTCCGAAGTCAATCATCGCGTCACCTCAGCCTTATCGTCAGCGGGAAAACCGACATGTCGTACGACACACATGGGCTTGGCTCCGGGCCACGCCTCACGACCCGCGCGATGTTCCACTCGGAGCTGTAGAACGTAGAGGGGACGGCGCCGTCAAACACAACGCCATCGTCCTCTGCGAACAGCCGCCGCGCCGTCTTGTCCGGCCTGAGACACAGAGTCCATCCAAGTCGACGCCTGCCCGCGCTCCGGCCGACCGCTGCGGCGCATCCGCCGCGATGGTCACGCCAGCCCCACTCGCCGCAGTCCCAACCGACGGAGAACTCCACTTCGCCGCGCTCAAGCGCTCCGCTCGAATCGGCATCAACGCCGAACTCGACAAGAACGCAGTTGTTCGTTTCCGCATCAAGCTCAAGGAACAGTCTAAAGCGGTTGTCACCCGCCGAAGCGTAGCAGACTACGGCATTAGTCGCCGCCTCCATGTCGGCATATTCGCTCGCCGGCAGCGACGGCACAACGACCCGTGCCGCCGCAAGAGCGGAGAAGGAAAAGAGCGCCAATAGGATAAATGCCGCGAACTTCATTTGCAGATATTTTATCATATTTTCACGTGGCGCTTTTGCGCCTGTTGCAGTCGGCGCAGAGCATCTGGCAGTTGTCGGGCGTCGTGTGCCCGCCCTTAGCCCACGGAGTGATGTGGTCGGCCTGCATCTCCTCTATCGGGAAAGCCTTGCCGCACTTCTGGCAGATTCCGTTCTGCTTCTCAAACGCAGATCTTTTTTGCGAATCTGAGAACGTTCGGATAGAAAGCGTCCGCTCACGTACTTTTCCGGAAAGCAGATACTCATATATCCCGCTCTTTCTCTGTACATCGTCATCTGCCATGAGGCGAGCTGTCTCCGCTTCAAGTAGTGCTGGGTCGTATGGCTTCTTATTGAATTCGTTGTAGAGCGTTCCCCATTCGACGCTCTTCATCTCACGCCTGTACTTGGGGAACAACGTCTTGACCCATGTAATGACGTTCTGGAAATACATCCATAGCGCAGACGCGCTCGCGTCGTGCTGGTGTTCCGCCATGTAAGACTCGACATCGCCGTCCGCATACCACTTTATCGCCCTCTCGAGGTAGTCCTGTCGAATCGCCGATCCAGGCAGATACTTGCCGCCCAGTTGATACGCCGCACACTCCGTCTTGGAGAAATACCGCTTCGCGTCGGCTGTCCACGACCCGGCATAGACTGCGTTCCTGAGTTCCTGCTCAGTCAACTCCTCACCAGCAATGTTGATCGTGCGGAACCATTCAAGTTTCTCGGAATCCGTTCCCTCGCAAAGATACACCATGAGCCGATAGCTGAGAATCATCTCTCGTTCGTCGTCCTGGAGGTTGGCGAAGAATCGCATCTTGTGGCTGAAGTCGCCATTGACGTAGCGGCATACTGAAAGAGTCCTCTGCTGCCCGTCGATGACCTCGTAAGTGCCGTCGCTGCGGACTGCCCAGTACATCGTATTGAGCGGATAGCCTTTCGTCACCGTGTCTATGACGGACTGTTGCTGCCTCTCGGAGTAGATGAATTCACGCTGGTACTTCGGGCGGATGTCGAGTTTCCCGCCGTATGCAACGACTCCGTTTTCCGCATTGTCTACGAAACCGTCCGTCAAATCTCGGACTGTAACTTCATGCAGCTCTATATTCATTTGCAGCACCTCCGTCTGATGAGTACACGCGCAAAGGTTTCTTTGCCGTGAATTGTAAAGCGATGTCCGTAATGTGGATTATCGGCAACGTAACGATCAAGCCCCACGATCTGAAACTGGTCTGGATTGTACTTGTCAAGAAATGTTATTGGGACTCCCATAACACCATCGTAGTCACATGGTATCTCGCTCGTTTTGGCAACTTCTATTGCATTGTAGTTGTCGTACTTAGGATATTCCTCAGGCGTGTATTTCTTCCAGACGATCATCTCCTCGTGCCGTTTGCCGTGGTCAAGGTTAGTAAACCAGATGGACTGGCTTCTCGCCATGTATTTCCCATCAACTTTGACGATCGTTCTGTCCTTCTTTGCCGAAAGCGCCTCGTCAATGAAAGATTGCGGGACGTCAAAGTACATCTCGCGGCTCATCGGAGTGACGCCAACCCAAAGCTTGTTCTCGGCGATAAGCGGAAATATCTCCTTGTATGTTATCGCGTTCTTGTTGCCGAGTATCAGGAACTTCTTGCCGTACTTCACCAACTGCGCGACATACTCCCTGAATAGTGAGAAAGGTGGATTGGTGACGACGACATCGGACTGCTTGAGAAGTTCAATGCATTCGTCGCTTCTGAAATCGCCGTCGCCATTGAAGTAGCGTATCCCTATTTCCTCCGGATCCGGGATGCGGTTTCCATTATTGTCTCCTGTGTATTCAAGCCAAATGGCACGCTCACAGTCGTTTCGGCTGAATAAGTCGCGCTCCTGGTTCTTGTAGCACGTTGCAATAAGACGCTTTAGTCCAAGATTTTCGAATTTGTAGGAGAAGTAGTGAAAGAAGTTGCTGACACGCGGGTCGTCGCAGTTGCACAAGACCGTCTTGCCAAAGAAATGATCTCGGTAGTGACGCAGTTCGCACTCGATGTCAACAAGTCTTGTGTACCATTCGTTGTTTTGTCGTTTCTTCGCGCTGCTGAGATTACTGTTGTTGTTCTTTGACATTATAAGGGCCTCTCTTGCATGTTCAGTCGAGGCCTTAGGATGCCCACTCAAAACACGAAGAGAGGCCACGCTTGCGCGTGAACCTCGCAACGAGTCGCAATGAGTTGAAGTTTCCTAAGTTTCGACTGAACGACTGTTGCAGTTCCCTGCAATCGACAGACGCCCGGCGGGGATTCATTCAATGTGGCGACGGCGACTTGCCGTCGTCGCCACATCGTTTTTCTCCCGTTTTCCGAACTATGACCCCGCGTCGCGATGAACGCCTCGCGGGATGTGGGTATTATAGCAAAAATCGCGGCGGATTTGCCGCGAGACATAGGTCTTACCCCGAGAGCCGTGCGAAACATGTCAGCGGCGCACGTGATTCGCGGTGGAAGCGGGGCGAGGATTTTGGCATCTGATGCAGTCGCCTGGATATACGGCATGAACTGCGATACACACATGGGCGACGGAATCCGAAGCGAGCGCCTTGGCAATATTCCGCAAAGCGGGATGTGGGCGCGAGCGGTGCCAAAAGACACTGCCCCGCAAGAGCCGCCTAATCGATGTCGCCGTCGGCATTTTCACTCGCCAATGCGCACCATGCAATGCGAATATTTTGGTATAATATTCAACCAAAGGCAACACGACACAAAATAAAATGAATCCGATTTCAAAACCCGACTACATGCCGATTCCAGAGCTGCGAAAGATGCAGCTCGAGAAACTGCAGAAACTCATTCCCTACGAATACGAACGCGTGCCGCTCTTCCGCCGCCGCTGCGACGAAAAAGGCGTCAAACCGCGCGACCTCGTGACGCTCGCGGACCTCGCGAAGTTCCCCTTCATGAAGAAGACCGACCTTCGCGACGAGTACCCCTACGGGCTCACCGCCGCGCCGATGTCGGAGATCAACCGTTTTCACTGCTCGTCCGGCACGACCGGCAAGCCAATCTGCATACCGCAGACTGCCGAAGACGTCGCCATCTGGACAGAGGGCGTCGCGCGCTGCATGGCCATGTACGGCATAACGCGCGACGATATTGTGCAGGTCTCTTACGGCTACGGCCTCTTCACCGGGGGCCTCGGTGCGCACTATGGCGCCGAGAAGCTCGGCTGCGCGGTCCTCCCGACAGGCGCAGGCAACACCGAGAAGCAGATCATGCTGATGAAGGATCTCGGCACGACTGTAATCTGCTGCACGCCGAGCTACTTCCTGCACCTCGCGACGGTCGCCGAGAAGATCGGCGTCGACTTCCGCCGCGACACGAAGCTCAAACACGGCGTCTTCGGCGCGGAACCGTGGACCGACGAGATCCGCGAGCGCATCGAGCAGATGTCCGGCATCAAGGCGCACGACATCTACGGACTTACCGAGATCGCGGGGCCCGGCGTTGCGGGCAACTGCCCCTACTGCCACGGTCTCCACGTCTGGGAAGACCACTTCTACCCCGAGATCATCGACCCCGACACGCTCGAGGTCCTTCCCGACGGCGAGGAAGGCGAACTCGTCTTCACGACTCTCGACCGCGTTGGCACGCCGATGGTGCGCTATAGGACGCGCGACTTATCGCGACTCCAGGTCGGCGAATGCAAGTGCGGCCGCACGATGCGCGTCATGGACCGCGTCCACGCGCGTTCGGACGACATGCTCATCATCCACGGCGTCAACGTCTTCCCGAGCCAGATCGAGGCATGCCTCATGAAGGTCCCCGAAGTCGCGCCACACTACATGATCGAGCTTTCCTCGACCGACACGATGGACCGATTCGAGATCAAGGTAGAGGTCACGGCCGACACCATGTCCGACTCCATGTCGAAGATGGAGGCCGTCAGAAAGCGCGTCGCCGCGTCCATCAAGGAAATCGTGGGCCTTAGCCCGAAAATCCTGCTCGTCGCCCCCGGGTCGCTCCCGAGAAGCGAGGGCAAGATCAAGCGCGTAATCGACAACAGGAGGAAATGACATGACCGTCAAGCAGATCAGCATCTTTCTCGAGAACAAGCCCGGCCAGCTCTCTGGCATCTGCCGTGCGCTTGCAAAGGAGAACATCAACATAGCGACGCTCTCGCTCGCGGACTCCGCGGACTTTGGCATCGTGAGGATGATCGTCGACGACCATGTCAAGGGCTGCGACGCGCTCGCAAAGGCGGGCTTCGCCGTCGTCCAGACCGATGTCGTAATGGCGACCGTTCCCGATCATCCAGGCGGCATGGCCGAGATCATGGAGAAACTCGACCGCGCAGGCGTCGACATCGAGTATTCGTACGCCTACGCCCTCGGGAGCGGCGAAAAGGCGATTCTCGTCTTCAAGTTCGACGACAACGCAAAGGCGGAGAAGGCGCTCGAGGGATGAAGAGCTTCTTCGACGGAGTGAGGCGCCACATAGGCAACATGGACGCGGAGCGTCTCCGCGAACAGTACCAGCGTCTCTCCGACGAAGTGTCTTCTCTCGACACCCTCTTTAGCACGATATCGCAGGGCATCATAGTCCTTGACGAACGCGGCGAGGTCGTGAAGAGCAATCCTGCTGCGCGTGAACTCCTCGGCATGGACCCGGAGGACGCGCTGCCGATGCTTGCGGTCGCCCATGGCAAGTCGTCAAAGCGCGAAATCGACATCACTTACCCCGAGGCAAGGACGCTCGAGATTCAGACCGTACCGATGGGAGACGGAACGCTTGTCTGCCTGCGGGACATTACTGCCGAGCGCGAACGCACGGAAGAGGAGCTGAGAATCGGCGCGACGCGCGCGGTGAGGGACCTCGCCGCCGGCGTTGCGCACGAAATAGGCAATCCCCTCAACGCCCTTTCGCTAAACCTCCAGCTTCTCAAGCGCTCATGCGCAGACGCTGTCGAAGTCGACGAATGCATTAGGCAGGTCGAACGGCTTTCCGGCATAATCCACGGCTTCCTCCAGGCGCTAAGGCCGTCCAAGCCGAACCTCGTGCGTGGCACGATGGCCGATCCGATAAAAGGATGCCTGAGGGCGATGAAGCCGCAACTTGAGGAGCGCAGCGTCACGGTTACGCTCAACCTTCCAAGCGCCCTTCCGTCGGTAGCGCTCGATCCCGCCCAGATGGAGCAGGTGTTCTTCAACCTAATAAAGAACGCTCTTGAGGCAGTCAAGGACGGCGGCTCCATAGACATTGCCCTTTCCTCGGACGACAACGACGTCATCACGACAGTCCGCGACAACGGCCAGGGAATGACTCCTGAGCAGGTGGCACACCTCTTCGAGCCCTACAGGACTTCAAAGGAACACGGCACAGGGCTTGGCCTCATGATTTCGTCGAGGATTGTCCGCGACCACGGAGGAACGATATCTGTAGAATCGGAGATACAAAAAGGGACGGCGTTCACCATACGAATTCCGCGCATCGAACGCAGGATACGCGCCCTGAAAGGATGAAATGGCAAGGCCGAAGATTCTTATAGTCGATGACGAAAAGCCAACGCGCGACGCGATGGCGCGGATACTCTCGACAACGTGCGAGTGCCTTACTGCACCCGACGCGGAACTTGCGATGAAGCTTGTCGAGGAAAACCACGACCTCGCGCTTCTCCTCACCGACTACAAGATGCCAGGTGAAAACGGTGTCTCGCTCATAAAGCGCGCAAAGGCCGCAAACCCCTCGCTCGCGAGCATACTCATCACGGCATTCGGAGAGATAGAACTTGCTGTCGAGGCGATGAAAGAAGGTGCCGATGACTTCATCACCAAGCCGATAACGGACATCGCCCAGATGGAGTTGCGCGTCAAGAAGGCGCTCGAGAAGCACGCCCTTTCGCGCAAGGTCGCGGAACTGCAGCAGAAAGTCGACGAGCAGAGCGGCATCGAGACTTTCACAGGCAAGTCGCCTGCGATGGAAAAAGTCTATCGGCTCATCAGACAAGCGGCAAAGGCAAACGCAAACGTCCTTGTCGAGGGTCCTTCGGGAACTGGCAAGGAACTCGTTGCAAAGGCGCTTCACGACCTCTCGCCACGCGCTTCCGGTCCTTTCGTCGCCGTCGAGTGCGCGGCGCTTTCGCCGACGCTCATCGAGTCAGAGCTCTTCGGCCACGAGAAAGGCGCTTTCACAGGCGCCGACAGGATGAAGATCGGCAAGTTCGAGGCGGCCAGTGGCGGAACACTCTTCCTTGACGAGATAACGGAGATCGACCTCGCCACGCAGGTGAAACTCCTCAGGGCACTTGAGTCGCGCACCATACAGCGTGTCGGCGGCAACGAAGACATACGCGTCGACTTCCGCCTCGTCGCCGCGACGAACCGCGACCTTGCGGCATACGTGCGCGAAGGCAAGTTCCGCGAAGACCTCTATTACCGGCTCAATGTCATCGACATACACCTCCCGGCGCTCAAGGACAGGCCGGGGGACATCGCCCTTCTCGTCTCGCGTTTCATAAAGGAGTTCTCCGCAGCAAACGGGAACAACGTCACCGGCATAGACGCAAAGGCGATCAAGGCGCTCGAGGACTATCCGTGGCCAGGGAACGTGCGCCAGCTGAGAAACGTCGTAGAGAAGATGTGCGTCCTTTCGGCGGGCGGGAAGCTTACACTTGACGATGTTCCGATCGAGATAACCTCGACCCTGTCAGCGACAACTTCCGGAAGCGCCGCCACGCCGATTGCCGCCCAAGCAACTCTCGCAGAGACAGAGAAGGACACTATACTCCGTGTCCTCGCGGAATGCGGCAACAACAAGTCAAAAGCGGCCCTCAAGCTCGGCATCTCCCGCCGCACCCTTCACCGCAAACTCAACGAATGGAGATCTGCATGAACCTTTCGCTTGCCATCGTCGCCGTGTCGTTTCTCCCCTTCTTCGAGGCGCGCAATCAGGTAGCGAACTTCGTCTTCGACCCCCCGCCAGAGGGAAAGACCGTGAAGCCCGTCCTTCCGAACCTTACCGTTACGGAAACGTGCCCGGGATGCGACGGCAAAGGTGAGCTCGTCCTCGAAGAGCCCGACTACGGCCAGGCAAAGGGCCGGATAGGGCCAGCAAGGAAGACGAGAAAGCAATGCCCTCTCTGCAACGGCAAAACCAAGATACAGGCGTTCATGAACCCGTCGGAACTCGCCCTGCAGGTTTCTGCCGACCGCGCCGCATTTGCCGCGGAACATCAGGGGCGCGGCGAGATTGCCGTTGGCGAGGCGTTCGTACCGAACGCGAAGTACGCCGAACTTGACAAAGACCGCCTTAAGCTCGTGGAGAACGCTTTCGGGCATCCTTGCAAGAAATGCAACTGGACGGGACTCGAACCTTGCAAGAAATGCAGCGGCAACGGGCTCGTGAAGTGCTCGAACAGCGACTGCAAGGGCGGTTGGGCCGTAGTGAAGACGACAACCGAGTCGTCGGTGCGAAAATCTGGCAACTCGTCGAGCGGAATCCGATCTAACGGCGGGATGCGTTCGCGAAGCGGCTCTCGCAGCACCGTCCGAAGGGAAACGAAAATCAACGTGTCTCCGTGTCCTGTGTGCGGCGGGGCGAAGCAGCTTGTCTGCCCCGATTGCGGAGGCCGCCGCGCACATCCCTGCTCGAAGTGCGGGGGACTCGGCACAAAGACGAAAGGATCCCTGTGAACGCTCCAACGCCATCTCTGCCAAACCTCGAGCTTTTAGGAAAGCTTGGAGAGGGTGGAATGTCCACCGTATGGAAGGCGTGCAATCTTCTTACAGGTGAAATCGTAGCGGTCAAGATACTGAACAGCGACCTGACGGCGAACGACGAGGACATAGCCCTTTTCAAGGCGGAAGCCCGCACGATGAGCGAGATCCAGCATGTCGGAATCGTCCGGTGCTACGACATCAACTGCCACGATGGAGTATGGTACTATACGATGGAGTATGTCGATGGCTACAACTTCAACACGCTCCTGACAAGAAAGCAGCACTTGAGCGAAGCCGACTGCCTGCTGATATGCGAATCGATAGCCGTCGCGCTCGACTACGCCTGGAATGACTTTGGCGTAGTCCACTGCGACATCAAGCCCGACAACATAATGATCAACACCGACGGCGTCGTCAAACTCACGGACCTCGGACTTTGCCATACGTTCCAGTATCTTAAGGACGGCATGAAGGAGGTCCCCGATCACGTCATGGGGACGCCGGCCTACATATCTCCGGAGCAGGTCTACGGCGACACCGAGCCCGACTGCCGTACGGACATCTACTCTCTCGCGGCGTCTCTCTACCATCTTTCAACAGGGCGCATGCTCTTCCCGGGGCTCGACAACGAGGACATGATGAGGGCTCATTGCGACGAGACGGTGCAGGCAAAGGATCCTCGCGTCTATCGCCCTGAGCTTTCCGAAGGGTTCTGCCAGCTTCTCGAGGCAATGCTCGTCAAGAACCGCGACTACCGGCTCCCGTCGTGGAAGGACGTCTGCGAAATGTGCCTTGCTGTCGAACAGGGGGTCGCCTTCAAGCCGCGCAAAGGTCCCGCCTCGTCACTCGCCCTGACAATGTCGGAAATCATGCCCGACGCCGATGGAGATGAACCCATCGAGCAGATGCAGGTTCCCGAGCCGAAGAAACGTGTCACGCGCCTTTTCCGAGGCGGCAAGAATAGAAAACACGAGCCGCAGATTACAGTCGACCCCGAAAGCGGCAAGAAGATCCTGCACAAACAAAAGGCCGTAAATGCGGGCTTCAGAATCAACAAGCCCGTCGACTGGTAGCAGGCAAATCCAACGGCGTCAGCCGCCGTTGAAAAGCTGCGTCGACGCGTAATAGGGATCTGACGTATAGCGGCAGGCAAGACGCCTGAGCCCCGCTTCGTCGCCGGGAGTCACCATGTGGGTCATGTGGACCTCGCAGGTCGCAAGTTCCCCAAGCTTCTCCATCGCAAGCTGCGCGGCCGGATTCGTCGTCGCAGATATCGCAAGCGCAATCAGCGCCTCGTCGAGGTTAAGCGAAGTATAGCCGCCCTTCAGGATGTCATGCTTCATGTGCGAGATCGACTGAAGAATCGTCGGCGCGATGAGAGGAAGCCGGTCGGGAATTCCCGCAAGCTTCTTAACGGCGTTGAGGATTACCGCTGAGCAGGCGTGTAGTTCGTCGGAGTTGCGGCCTGTCACGATCTCGTCGTTGTGGAGCTGGAGCGCGGCCGCCGAGACGATCTGCCCGCCGGCCTTGCCCTTCCCCTGCTGGCGGGCTGTTTCGGCCGCGCCGCGCGCAGCGAGGGCGACGAGACGGTTCTCGGTCTTTAGCCCTAGCGAGTCCATGAGCATTTTCGCGCGTTCAAGCGACTCGACGTCAGTCGCGCCTTCGATGTACAGGCACTGGTAGCGCATGTAGCGGCGAATGACTTCCTGCTTCGACGCCTCCTGGACGACGGCGTCGTCGACAATGCCAAAGCCGATGCGGTTTACGCCCATGTCGGTCGGCGACTTGTAAGGGCATTCGCCGTTAGTCATCTTCTCCCATATCGTCTTGAGAAGCGGATACGCGTCGACGTCGCGGTTGTAGTTGACGGCGGTCTTTCCATACGCGGCAAGGTGGTACGGATCGATCATGTTCTTGTCCTTGAGGTCGATTGTCGCCGCTTCGTACGCGATATTGAGCGGATGGTGGAGCGGAAGGTTCCAAACTGGAAAGCTCTCGAACTTCGAGTATCCGGCGAGACGACCCTGGCGATATTCGTGGTAGATCTGGTTGAGGCAGGTCGCAAACTTGCCCGAGCCGGGGCCTGGAGCCGTGACGACGACAATCGGACGCTCGACTGGAATAAACGGATTCTTGCCGTAGCCCTGATCCGAGACGACGGTATCGACGTCAGCAGGATAGCCGAGAGTCTTGCCGTGGAAATAGCACTTGACGCCGCGCGACTCGAGCTTCTGGCCAAACTGCTGGGCCGCGATCTGGCCTTCGTAGCGCGTCACCACGACGCCGCGCACCGTGAGTCCAAGAGACGAGAGGTCGTCAATGAGCTTAAGCGCATCGTCGGCGTAGGAGATGCCGAAGTCGGCTCGCATCTTCTTCCGCTCGATGTCGCCGGCGTAGATGCAGAGAATGACCTCCGCCTGGTCCTTGAGCGACTGGAGAAGCCGTAGCTTAACGTTGGGGTGGTAGCCCGGTAGGCACCTCGCGGCGTGGAAGTCGTTCATGAGCTTCCCGCCGAACTCGAGGTAGAGCCGCCCGTACTTTCCGGCGCGGCGGCGAATCTCCTCTGACTGCTCCTTCAGGTACTTTTCGTTGTCAAAACCGATCTTCACTTTGCGCCTCCGTGAATTTCGTCGAGAATCGCCTGTATCTTGCCCTTGCAGCGTCCGCAGCCACCGCCCGCCTTAGTGAAGTTCGTGACCTCCTCTACCGTAGTGAGCTGGTTCTCGGTTATCACGCGACGGACTTCGTTCTCGGAGACGTTGTAGCAAGTGCAGAGAACGGTGTCCTCGAGATTGCGGTCGGTGTTCTTGCCTGTCTCGAAGTTCTTGATCGCCGCCTCCATCGCCTCGCGACCCATAACGGAGCAGTGCATCTTCTGCGGTGGAAGTCCGCCGAGGTAGTCGGCTATCTGCTGGTTTGTGATCTTCTTCGCCTCGTCAAGCGTCTTGCCGATAACCATCTCGGTCAGGGCCGACGAACTTGCAATCGCGCTCGCGCACCCAAAGGTCTGAAACTTCGCCTCCGCGATCTTACCGTCGGGTCCAAGCTTGAACTGGAACTGGAGGGCATCTCCGCATGCAAGAGAACCTACCGTCGCCGTTCCATCAGGGTTGTCGATTTTGCCCACGTTCCGGGGGTTCCGGAAGTGGTCCATCATCTTCTCAGAGTAATTCCACATCGCCGTTCGACTTTCGTAAAGAGTGCTGTCCTTGAACGGGACATTATTATACCAAATTCCCGCCGGTCATGGTAGTATCTCAAAGCTCCGCGGCGAGTTTCTTGATGCGGCGCGAGGTGCGAACTGCGCAGAACTGCTTGCCGCACATCGAACAGTGGTCATCGCCATGTGCCTCGTCGGTGAAGGCGCGAGTCTTGAGCCACCGCTCCTTCGCGCGCTTCGGGTCGAGGCATATCTCGAACTGGCGATCCCAGTCGAACGCCGCGCGGGCGTCGGACATAGCGTCGTCGCGGTCACGTGCGCCGGGGAGCCCTCGCGCCACGTCGCCCGCGTGTGCAGCGATCTTGTAGGCGATGCAGCCCTGATGCACTTCCTCGGCGTCGGGAAGTCCGAGGTGCTCGGCAGGCGTCACGTAGCAAAGAAGCGACGCGCCGTAGGTCGCGGCCGCTGTCGCGCCGATTGCGGAAACAATGTGGTCGTAGCCGGGCGCAATGTCAGTAACGACCGGCCCAAGCACATAGAACGGCGCCTTTTTGCAGACTTCCTGCTGGCGCTCCATGTTCATCTGGATCTGGTTGAATGGAACGTGCCCAGGCCCTTCCACCATCACCTGAACGCCGCGCTCGCGGCAGCGGTCAACAAGCTCGCCAAGGATGTCAAGCTCGCCGAACTGCGCGGCGTCCGAGGCGTCAGCAAGACAGCCGGGCCTAAGACCATCGCCGAGCGACACGGTGACGTCGTGTTCAGCGAGGATGTCCATCACTTCGTCCCAGTGCGTGTAAAGCGGATTCTCGGCCTTGTTCTCCATCATCCATTCCGCCATGATTGCGCCGCCGCGAGAGACAATGCCCATCTTGCGCTTCATCGCGTTCGGGATGTGCTTGAGGAGAAGCCCTGCGTGAAGCGTCATGAAATCGACGCCCTGCTCGGCTTGGCGGCGGATGACGCCGATGAGGAACTTGGGGTCCATCTTCGGAATGTCGCCGAGAAGCGAAATCGTCTCGTAGATCGGCACGGTGCCAAGCGGCTTTGGGCTCGCGTCGAGCATTCCTTGGCGGATGCCCGCGATCTCGTCCTCCGAAGACGCGACGGAAAGATCCATCACGAAATCGGCACCGGCGTCGAGAGCGACTTTCAGCTTTTCAAGCTCGTCGCCCTTCCCAGAGTGCGTCACGCTACGACCGAGGTTCGCATTGATCTTCGTCGTGAACATGCGTCCCACGCCGACAGGGACGGCGTTCTTGTGGTGGATGTTCAGCGGAATCACCGCCTCGCCCGACGCGACCGCCGCGCGGACGGTCTCTGGGTCGACTCCCTCGTCGGCGGCGACAATCTTCATCGCCTCAGTCACAATGCCCTCGCGGGCGGCTTCAAGTTGTGTCATATCGATTTTTCTCCTGTGTATTTAAAACTCCGAGCGTTATAGCTCTCACTACCGTTCCGCTGTTTCACATTCGTGAACGGTTCCATTTGAGCATCTTACTCTAATGTAATCGGGGTCTGGGGCTGCGCCCCAGATATGAAGCCCAAACCTCGCTGCAAATGCAAAACCGTTGCTGATTGCGAAGCGGCGGAGCGGGAATGCACCGAAGAGAAACGAAGGGTAGATTCGGCGAAGCCGAACCCGTAGGGCGCTCAAGCGTCTGCGCGAGAGCCCAAACGATCGGAGTTCATTTCTCATATCCTATTATCCCAATTCTTGAATACGACTTCCTGGCCGTTCGCCTTGATCGCGTCATAGACTTCCTTCGGCGCTCGCCGGTCGGTAAGCGTGAACTGCGCGACATCCGCCGCATGCTCCTTCTCGAGCACCGCATATCCGCCAGGCGTCACGCGTGAGCCAGCGCTCATGTTGTCCGCCGCGACCTGTACGATATAGTCGCGGAACTTCGGCGCTTCGCGCGTCGAGACCGTCATGCAGCACTGTGGGAAGCATATCCTGAACGCGAGCATCATCAAATCAACATCGCGCTCGTCGACTTCGCATGGCGGCACAAAACCGCCATCCACGCGGCAAAAGCGCGGAAACGCGAACTGCACCTTCGACTCGTAGCACTCCTTCATCAAGTAGAGTGCGTGCGCGGCGAGACTCGCCGCTTCCCTGCGCCATGGCGTAAGCCCGAGGAGAAATGCACACCCGAGAATCCGAAAGCCCGCGCGCCCTGCGCGAAGCTGCGTCCAGAGACGCCATTCGTAGTCGGATTTCGGCCCCGCCGGATGGAAGAACTTGTAGCGTTCCTGCTCGTATGTCTCCTGGAAACAGGTAAGCGACTCAAAACCCGCCTCGAACATCGCCCTGTACCCTTCTTCGGTCTGCGGCGCGACTTCTAAGGAGAGATTTGAAAACATCGGCTTCAAAAGACGCGCGACGTCGCAAAAATGCTCGATCGAATTTACCTTTGGGTCTTCGCCCGCGACGATGAGCAGGTTGTCGATTCCGCTCGCGCGTATCGCCTCTGCCTCCACTTTGATTTCATCAAGCGTCAGATTGCGCCTCACCGTTCCTGTGTGTTCGCGGCGGAAGTCGCAGTACTTGCAGTGGTTGACGCAAGTGTTGCCAATATAGAGCGGCGCATAGACGCTCACGGTCTTGCCGTAGTACTTGATCCGCGCGAGGCGGGCCTTGCGGCGCATCTCGTCCATGAACGGATACGCCGCCGGAGAGACGAGGTTCAGCAGGTCGAACCAGTCGTGACGGTCCTTCGCAAGCGAGGCCCTCACCATTTCCGGCGTCACCTTCGCATAGTATTCATCGACCTCCTCGGCCGTGTATTTCAGCAGTGGAAACATTTCAATTATCCCCGTCAAATGGACAGCAAATCTTCCTTCGGTCCGTTGAGTTCCATTGTGTTCATTCTTCTTTTGTTTCCGATGTCAATATTATACCATTTATTCCGCCCCCAGCGCGCGGGCACGGCGAGGATGCGCGCGATGTCGCGCTCGCCGTAGCGTGCGATCTTCTCGAAGTCGAACCGCTCGAAGGCGACGCGGAACGCCGCACGCTTCTGGATGATCGTGTCCCAGCTAAGGCCGCACTGCAGCACCTCGTACGTCAGGTACTCGAAGAGCCTGCGGTCGTTTCGGCACGGCGTTCCCCACTCCTTGTCGTGGTACGCGCGCTCAAGGGCGTTCAGCTCGAAGTATGGACAGCGGATTTTCTTTTTCATAACGCCTCAATCTCATTTCTCTATCAGTCTTCCGATCGCCCGGCCAAAACGTTCATATCCATGCTTTCCTGCTCGATCCAGCCGCGCTCCATGGCGATGCGAAGCGCGGAAGCATGCGCGAAATCGGGATGCGTCGCGAGATAGGCTTCCCAACGGCTGTGCGTCTGTGGCGAGACCGGGCGGCGCGGGAGCGCTTCGTCCGCGGCGAGTTCGTCGGCGATGACGCGCCGGACGGTTATGGCCTTTGAAATCCGATCTGCGATGATGAAGCCGTCAAGATCGCCGTCTCCGGCATGATCCACCGTCACCCCCTGCTCCGCGAACAGCTCCAGCAGCCGGATGACGGCGGAATTGGGATGCCCTTCCGTGTAGAGGCACGGCACCTTCTCACGAACAAGCGTTTCAAACGGCGCGGCGTTCTCGCTTGTGACGATTTGACGCACGTCCAAACGCACGTCGCGGATGCGCATGACCGTCTGGCGCGGCAGCTGCACGGCGAGTCCCAGACGGAACATCTCCGCCGGATACGCAAACGATTCGCCCGTGTCGAGCGTGAACGAGAGCGGCGCAAATACGGTCGCGAAGCTCGTAAAAGGATTCTCTTCGATGCCGAACCGAGCGGACGCCTCACGCCCGCATTCATCCGCATCCATTCCGGCAACGGCACAAAGGACGCGCTCGAACACCACGCGACGCGTTCCGGTACGCAGCGATTTGCTGTCGCCGAGAATATCGGCACCCAATTGAGAAAGCGTGACCAGAGGCATATTTGCGTCATTCGAAATGCGGCGAGCAGCCCACTCGAGCATTCGCACGAAATCGTGAACCGCCCCTTTGCCGCGTCGCAGAAAACGCACGACCGTCGCGTCTGACTTCAATGTTTCGACCACATCGGCGTCGGCGACCAAACGAGCTCGGCGAAAAGCTTCCTCACCGGAATCGCTTGCCACTTCCTTCTTTTCAAAAACGGCGCAAGCTTTCTCCCACCCGGCTGGATCGCGGCGTTCAGGCGGGATGCGGAACACGGCCTTGCGTCCCTTCTGATAGGCGGCGACGCCAAGAATACGCCCGACTTCTGCGATGGCTTCCCATTCTTCAGGCGTTGCCGGAACTTCGATCTCGGACGGCAACGGCCCCTCGCCGTCGATTCGCCGCACGAGCTTCCGCGCAAGCCCCCTGATGCGCCTGTCACCGCACAGTTCCGCGTCAAGACTCATCGCCTGACCCCTTGATGTCAGTGCCAACCGAAGTAAATTCCGGCGTATCCGGCCTGTCCGGTGCCGGCGCGGAGAACAAGTCGCCCTGCTTGGCGGTGATGTCCTGCGTGTAGTGGTAGAGATGCACGTCGAACTTCTCGTCCTTGACGACGAAGAGCGACGTTGTGCGCGGCAGCTCCTTCTTCACGCCGTCCTGGTCCGGCGACGCCACGAAAAGCTGAAGCCCCAGATCATTCGCGAAGGACAGGAGCTGGTCCCGTCGCGCCGCATCGATTCCGTAGAACGCCTCGTCGAAAAGGAGCGGCTGGAGGCGCAGCGACTGGTTGCCCGTGCGCCCCTGGTAGAGGAACGCCGCGACGGTGAGGATCAGGAGATAGTTCGGTACGGCCTGCTCGCCGCCGGATCCGACTGCTTTCACTGAGCGATCGATGATCTTCCCCTCGTTGTCGCGCGTAACCATCTTCAGCTGGAATTCGTACCAGTGGCGATAGTCGAACATCTCCGGTATCTCGCCCGGCTGAGCGGAGAGGATCGCGTCCTTGTGGGTCTCCACGAAATCGGAAATCTCCTCGCCGTCCTCGCCCGCGCCGTATGCGCTGAACTTGCGGATGAGCGCCAGCAGCGATTCATACTCAGGGACGGGCTTCAACCCGAACGAATACCGGCTCGAACCGAAGAACCGGTCCTTCAGCATCCTGTTCACCCGCACCGAAAGCTGCGTGAGCCGCTGGTTGTCCTCGTAGAGCTTGCGCAGGACCTCGGAGACGAAAATGTCGCGGAACAAGCGCTGCGTCTGCTCGTTGATGACGCCCCTCTGCGCCTCGTAGTCCGCGTTTTCCTTCTCCAGCACCGCATCGATGGCCTCGCCGCGCTGATCGACGAGCGAACACTCCGCCGCATCGAATTGAAACGCATAGTCGAATCCTATTGGCTCGCAGATGTCGCGCCGCAGCGTGGTCTCGCCTTCCGTCTCCTTGCGCTTCGACTCCTCGACAAACGCCGCAAGCGACTCCTTCGTGTCCCCCGCCGTGTCCAAGCGTTCATGCGCAAGCGCGGCGATTCCGGGCAACTGTTTCTCCGCCGCGGTACGGCTCGCCTCCGCAATCCGCTGGCGTTCCCGCGATGCGACAAGCCCTGAGTCGATATTCACGACCCGCTGGCTTTTGGCTCCGATGTCGCGATCCACAAACGAGATTTTTTCCTCGATCTCGCGGATTCGGTTCTCGACAGACCTGATACGCCTTTCGAGCGCCGCGCTCACGCCTTCGTTCGCCATCTTGAGGCGGACAGACTCAAGCTGCTCTTTCGCGCGCGAGAGCCTTTTGCGCGCTTCTTCTGCAACCATCGCCGCCCCTGCCGCGTTCTCTTCGCGGAACATCTGCTCCTGCCGGAGGCGCCGTACCCTTTCGCGTCCTTCCTGCCACCACGTCCGCAGACCGTCCACGGCCGATGCGATTTCGCGCATGTGCGTACGCGCCGCTTCCGCCTCGCGCACACGCCGCGCCGCCGCATCGCGCGCCTTCTCGGCGGCGGAGAGTTCGTCGCGCTTCATGCGAACGCGACGAGCCTGTTCGTCGCGGCGCTGCTTGGCTCCAAGGAGGCGCGGCTTCACGTTGGCAAGCGGCTGCTCGCGTCCGCGAAACGCGACCACCTTCGTCTCGACCTCGTCAAGGACGCGCAGTCCGCCGCGTGCCGCGAGCGCCGCCTTGAGCGCCAGCACCGCATCGGGTTCCGATTCCGCAACATCTATGTAGCGCGCAACCCATTCCGTTTCGGATGGCACGTCGAAGTCTTCCGTCCGCACGAAGATTGACTGCTCCCGGTGATTGCGGAAGAACTCCATGCGCACGGCGTCCGCCTCGTCCTGCGGCACAAGCCACGTTCCGAGAAGCGCATCGCCAACGACCTGCTCAAAAGCGGCGACTTCCGCAGACTTCAACCCGGCGCGCGGCTCGACATGGAGATAGAGTGGTACGGCCTTGAAGAGACGCTCCGCCACGGCAGTCCGCGCCTCTGCGAAACCGGGAACTTCCGGCTCCGGTTCCGCCTGCGCCTCAAGTGCCGCGAGCTCCTTCCCAATCCGATATACTTCCGCATCTGCCCTCGCGGCTTCGTCCGTACACGCACGAACCGCGCCAGCCGCGTCTTCGCAGGCCGACGCGACCGCAGAGCGTACCGCGTCCGTTTCCAACGCCGACTCTTCCGGCGCGGCTGCTTTCGCAAGTCGGATCGTAGCCATG